>CAYSBC010000005.1:0-52042 GCA_964429195.1 uncultured Eubacteriales bacterium
TTTTACCATAGAAAGCTATCGTTTTTTAATTTACAGACTTTTTTTCACAGTCTCGAGACACCTTGTCCCGGCTTTTTTATTTTTTATAGAGTTACATGGTTTGCTTAAGCTTTTATTTCTTCGATAATAGCTTTCAAAACTTTACTTGCGTCTCCAACAATCTTGTAATCCGATGTGTTGAAAATTTCAGCGCTTTCATCTTTGTTGATACTGATAATGACTCCCGAGTCCTTCATACCGCAAAGGTGATGTGTAGCTCCTGATATGCCTGCTCCAATATATACTTTCGGTCTTATGGATCTGCCGCTGGTTCCTATCATATTTTCTTCATCAGGTACCCAACCTTCATCAATAGCCGGTCTTGTGCACCCTACTGCTCCATTTAATAAGACCGCTAATTCATCCAATAGATTCCAGTTTTCTTTTGAACCCATTCCGAAGCCTCCGCAGACTACAACGTCAGCCTTATCCATAGGGATGCCTTGTGGTGCTTTATAATAAACATCTAATACTTTTAATCTGCTTTGCTTTGCATTTAATTGGGTTTTATCAATTTCGATAGCCACTGCATCCTTTTTTTCTAATCTTTCTTCCGTGAAAATACCTGGCTTTACACTTGCAATCTTAGGTAATGTATGAGGTGTAAAAATTTCACCAAGTACCTTTCCACCAAAGGCCGGTACAACTTGAACGAGTTCGCCTTCTTCATTAATTCTTAAATCCGTACAGTGTGCAGCCACACCAGTATTCACTTGTAAGCCCATGGTTGGGGCCAGCTCTTCTCCTAGTGCCGTAGCTCCAATCAACAATATTTCAGGTTGATAGTCTTCGATAAATTGTTTTAAAACAGCACTATAGTAATCAACGTTAAATACCTCTAACTTGTCATCCTCAGAAAAAAATACTTCATCCACACCTGAAGCCTTCATTTCATCGACTAGATTACTTATATTTTTACCCATGATTATCCCACAAAGCTTATAGTCTTCCTTTAAATCTTTCCTTAGTTCTTCAGCCTTTGTTAAAAGTTCATAGAATACAGGGTTTATTCCATTTTTGTTGCATTCTGCGTATACACCTATTCTTTTTTCCATCACATCTTCCTCCTTTCCTTCTTATAGATTGATTCCTGCTTTTCTTAATATTTCAATTGTTTTAACTGCAATTTCTTCCGGTTCGCCTTCGATTTGAGTTGATTCTCTCTTAAGCTCCATGGTGTACATTTCACCCGGTTGTGTAGGTGATCCAACCAGACCTAGTTTTTCCTTATCCACATCTAAATCATTCAATCCATAAACTACCAAAGGCTTATTTTTAGCTTTGATAATACCCATTGCAGAAATAAAACGAGGAACATTGGATCCCCTTTCTACAGCTATTACTGCAGGGAACCCAACTTCATATTCTATATAGCCATTTTCAATTCTTCTTTTTACTATAGCTTTTGTTGCATCTTCAACTTCAATATTTTGAACACCAGCTATATGTGTATAATCCATCCATTCGCCTAATTGTGAAGGAACGTGAGATGTAGCCCCATCTGCACTATCATGGCCTGCCAAAACAAGGTCAAATTGTCCTATTTTTTCTAAGCCTTTCATCAGTGTATAGGAAGTAGCCCATGTATCCGCTCCACCAAAGGCCATATCGCTTAATAAATAAGCTTCGTCCGCGCCCATGGCCAAACATTCCTTTAATTTATCCACACCATTAGGAGGTGCCATACTGATAACAACAACTTTTCCCCCAAGTTTTTCTTTAATTTTTAATGCTGCTTCGAGAGCATTCTTGTCAGAAGGATTAATAATAGTAGGTATCCCTTCTCTCACTAATCTTTTTGTTACTGGATCTATTTTCAGTAAGTTATATTTATCCGGATCCGGTACCGGTTTCATACATACCGCTATGTTTAAACTCATAAATAATTTCCTCCTTGTTTATTACGTGAAAGGGCTACCTTAAAAGCATCCTTAAAGTAGCCCTATTTTGCTAATATAATTGAGATCCTCTACTGATTATGACCATTGACTTAAAGTGTCACCTGCAACAATTATTCTTTGAATTTCACTTGTACCACCAGCTGAAATAAGAGCCAATGAATCTCTTAAGTATCTTCCTACAGCATACTCATTGATTACACCGTAACCGCCCATTAATTCAATTGTTCTTTTAGCTGCTCTGCAAGCTGCTTCAGTTCCATGATGTTTAGCTATTGAGAAGTTTGTAAGGTTTTTAGTTTCACCTGCATCGTAGATAGAAGCTGCTCTGTAAGCTAATAATTTTTGTGCTTCGTAATCAATTCTGTTTTCAGCGATATGGAATTGAATAGCTTGTAGCTTAGCAATTGGTTTTCCATATACGATTCTTTCTTGAGCAAATTTAACACTATCTTCTAAGCATCCTCTTAGAATTCCAGTAGTCATTGCAGCAATACTACCTCTTCCGCAAACTCCTATAGCGTTCATCGCTATAGCTCCGCCTTGACCTATTTTTCCTAAAAGTTTATCTTCTGTTAATTCTACATTATCTAAAATTAAATCTCCTGTTGTGGATCCTCTTAAACCTAATTTGTTTTCTTTTCTTCCAGGAGCAAAACCAGGAGTTCCTTTTTCAACGATAAATGCTGATAATTGGGGTCTTCCTTTTGCGTCTTCACCTGTACGTGCAGTTACAACCGTGATATCTGCAGTATGTGAGTTTGTAATAAAGCATTTTCTACCGTTAAGAATCCATTTGCCATCTTTAAGTTCAGCAGTTGTCTTGTGACCCATCATATCGGATCCGCCACCTGGCTCTGTTACAGCTACTCCACCAATTTTAGAACCGTCGCAAAGTGGAATTAAATATTTTTTGTTTTGTTCATCAGTTCCTGCAAAATCAAATGCTTTAACAGCTAAATGATGTGTAAACATTGCAATTGCAAGACCTGCTGAATGACGAGCAATTTCTTCCATAGCGATCATTCTTTCAACTTGGCCAAGGCCTACTCCACCATATTGCTCAGGTGCAAATAAACCATTGATTCCTAGTTCAGCCATCTTAGGCCATAATTCTACTGGACATCTGTCTTCTTCATCCCACTCTGCTGCATGGGGTGCAACTTCTGCATCAACAAATTCCTTAAACGCAGCTCTTAACATTTCTTGATCTTCGGTAAATTTAAAATCCATCTTATAAACCCTCCTATTATATTAAAAATTGGTTTGTTTGTTAATTAATTAACAAATTTCTTTATATATCACCGCTATATTTTTATTATAGATGCAGTTTTTCTCTTTGTCAAGCTTTTAACTAAATTTAATTGTTAAAAAATATTTTTTTATAAATCAAGTTTTTGCAACATTATTTATGAAAATAAGTTTTCACTGAATATTTATTTAAGTAAAAAATTATTCAGCTTTACATGTATACTTTATGCAAAGCTTCAAAATTATCGTTAATATTACCTTACAAGGCATACTTTATTGTTATTTATCTAACATGCCCTAACCCTTGAAAATCCAGTATATTACAAAATATATTAACATTTTTATATTTCATAAGAGTAAACGGTTTAAACCTATCTAACTCATAAAGTCCAAGAACCTCAATTAGGCAATTGAGATTCTTGGACTTTATTTTATATATATTTTGAAGAAATGGGTGCCTTTCAGTTAGCCAATAAAAAGACAAGCAATGCTTCTATCCTATTATTGTAATCACTATAGCCCTAAAGCCATGAGTGGTATGATAACAATCAATGCTATTATTGGAACTGCTATTTGCGTTATTGCTATATCAAGGTAAGAATCTTTATGGGTCATACCACAAATAGATAACAATGTAATTTGTGCCCCTTGGTGTGGCAATGTATCAAGAGTACCTGCTGCTATTGTTGAAACTCTATGAATATTTGCGGCGCTAACACCTAAGGCCAAATAAGTGTCCTTAAGAGCGGTAAAAGCTACACCCATACCTCCCGATGCAGATCCACAGGCACCTGCGGCTATCGCTACGGTTACAGCAACAAATACCAATGGTGGTAAGGATATTCCTTTTAGTCCTTCTATAAGGGTTGTAAAACCTTGTGTTACACTAACTGCGCCACCAAATCCTACAACTAATGCGGTGTTTAAAATAGCTCCCATAGAATCCAGGGCACCTTTGTTTAATATGTTAACCCAACTCACAATTTTATTGCCTCCATGTTTCCACATAAGTCCTATTGCAGCTATTGTTCCTATTAATACAGCTACCTCAACTGGAAGTTCTACTATGTTGAATAGAATCAATATAAGAACCGGTGGTATCAGTGCAATAATCGGTTTTGGCAAATCTGAAGCTTGAAGTTTTTCATATTTATCATTTGCAGGGGCTGTAAATACTTCACCATTTTTTTGTAGCTTTCTCGTTCTGTATTCTAGCCATGCAAATATTAGGACGAATTGAAGGATACCGGCAATAGCGCCTGCAACAGGTGCTGCTGTGGCAGTTGTTCCTAAATTTCTCATACCGATAATATTTTGTATCGCAGGGGAGCCTGGCGAACTCATGGACCAGGTCCAACAACCTGCAGATATAGCAGCTGGTATAAGACGTCTAGGTACATTAGCTCCTCTAAATACTTCTAAAGCTATAGGGTACATAGCAAAGAATATTACAAATCCACTAATCCCTCCAAATGTTAAAAGACCTGTGATAAGCATGATTATTGCTGCTGCATATCTTCCCTTTGTAACTTTAATGACAGCAAGAGCAATAGCTTGGGCACCTTTTGTATCTCTATATACGGATCCAAATAATGCTCCTACCAAGAATACTAAGAAATAGCTTTGAAAATAATTGGCTGCACTTTGCATATAGGGTCCAAGCATTGTCTCGAATGCAGGTATTCCAGCTAATATACAAAGAATTAGAGTGACAAGAGGTCCTATTAGGATTGCACTCCATTGTTTAAAAGCAAGAAAGCCGAAAAGTAATAGACAAATTGGTATGACAAGTACCTGATACATTGCTAAATCCTCCTTTAATGTTATTATTTTTAGAAATTATTATTGCAGGTGACATATTCAGTCAGACAAGATAACCTCTATGCCACTGTTTGCCGAATTTAATTATTTATTTTTAAAATCTGCAGGTCTTTTTTCTAGGAATGCAGCCATTCCTTCCTTTTGATCTTCTGTTGCAAAAGCCACTGCAGACAATTCGGTTTCTAATTTTAATCCACTTGGTAAATCTACATTTAAACCATTATTAATAGCTTCTTTTGCAAGGTTTACAGCGATAGGGCCATTCTTAAGAATTTGTTCTGCAATTGTTATAGCCGAATCAATCAACGCTTCAGCTGATACCACTTTTTGCACAAGCCCAATCCTATAAGCTTCTTCAGCGCTTATCATTTGCCCACTTAAAATAATATATTTTGACATGCCTTTTCCAACAACTCTAGAAAGTCTTTGGGTACCACCAAAGAAAGGTATAATGCCTAAACCGACTTCAGGTTGACCAAATTTAGCTTTATCAGATGCTATTCTAATATCACAAGCTAGTGCTAATTCGGACCCACCACCTAGGGCAAAGCCATTGACAGCAGCAATCACAATTTTATCGCTATTTTCAATACTATCCATGACTCCTTGTGCCATTTTCCCAAAGGCTCGACTTTCTAGAGCAGTCATTGTAGCCATTTGCGAAATATCCGCACCCGCAACAAAGGATTTTTCTCCGCTTCCTGTTAGGATTACTATTTTTACAGAATCATCCTTGTTAAGTTCATCGAAACAAACACCGATTTCCATGAGAGTCTCGCTGTTAAGTGCATTTAAAACCTTGGGCCTGTTAATTGTTACTACAGCAATTTTTTCTCTCTTTTGAATTAATAAATTTTTAAATTCCATCTTAATTCCCTTCTTTCTAGAATAAATTTTATTTTGAATATTTTTAGGAGAAACCTCCCCGCAGCGTATAAGTGAACGGGGTAATATTATCCGCTGCGAGAAAGTGATTATTGACTTTTGTAAATTATAGGTTCATAGGACAATCCATAAATATGCGTGAATCCATAAATTTCAAATTTTCATCTACCTTGACATCAAAATCAATTAAATCCAGTACTTCCCTTTGAAGATCAATGCCTGGGGCTATCTCTTTAAGAACCGGACCATCTTTAGAAAGTTCAAAGACAGCTCTTTCCGTGATATAAAGTACGGGTTGACCCAGCTCGGCCGCATGCTGACCGCTGAAGGTAACCTGCTGTACAGATTTAACAAATTTCTTTTCCTTGCCTTCATGAGCTACTTTTATTTCTCCGTCTTTGATATCTACTTTTAGACCGCCTGCGGTAAATGTTCCGCAAAATACAGCCTTTTTAGCATTTTGGCTTATATTAACAAATCCGCCACAACCAGCTATGCGAGGTCCAAACTTACTTACATTAATATTTCCTTTTTCATCTGCTTCAGCAAGCCCTAAGAAAGTGATATCGAGTCCACCACCATCATAAAAATCAAACTGAGCATGTTGGTTAACAATCATTTCAGGGTTTGTGGATGATCCAAATCCTGGCCCCCCATTAGGCACTCCTCCAACTGGGCCAGCCTCTACCGTCAGAGTAAACATATCACCTTTTCCCTCTTCATTAGCTACACTGGCAACACCTTCCGGTACGCCAATACCTAGGTTAACTACCGAACCTTCTTCAAGCTCCATGAAACATCTTCTTGCAATAACCTTTCTTATATCAAATGCCATAGGCTCTATAGCATGTAAAGGAATCTTTGTTTCTCCAGATTTTGCAGGATCATATTGGTTATCTCCTGTTTGCATGTGAAACTCTGGTTCAGATACAACAATATAATCAACACATATTCCCGGAACTTCAACCATCCTAGGATCCAAAGTTCCATTTTGGGTTACCCTTTCAACTTGAGCAATAACGATACCACCAGCATTCTTAGTAGCTTGGGCTACTGGCAGTATTTCTACCTTAAGGCCTTCTTTTTCTACTGTTAAATTACCCTTTTCATCTGCTGTTGTTGCTCTTATAAAAGCTACATCTATATCAAAGGTTTTATAGTAAAGTTGCTCTTTCCCACCAAGAGTAACAACCTCAACGAGCTCTTCTTTTGTAATTTCATTCAGTTTCCCACCTTCAAGCCTTGGGTCTGCAAAAGTCTTAAGTCCAACATGCGTAAGATGTCCAGGCAGTCCGGCAGCTCTGCTTCTAAAACAATGTACTAAGACTCCTTGGGGAAAATTGTAGGCTTCCAGTTTATTTTCAGATATCAGTTTTGTAACCTTCGGAGCCAAATTATAATGGCCGCCAATAACTCTTTTCAATAGGCCCTCATGTCCATAGCGATTGACCATACCCTCTTTGCCATTTCCTTGACCAGCACCATAAATCAATGTTAAATCCTTTGGTTTTCCTGTTTGTAAAAATGACTTTTCAACCTCTGCAGATAATTGCTCCGGATGAGCCATTTGTACAAAACCGGTAACAGCAATCGTTGCTCCATCAGGTATAAGTTCCGGTACTCGATCGATTGAAATAATCTTGCTTTTTTGCCTCATAACACTAATCCTCCTGTTTCATTTTTTTCTTTGATTAAACTTTGACTATGAATCTAAATCCTAACAGATTTATTATTTATTTTTTCACAATTACTTATATCGCAATAAAGATGCCAACATTTTTGTCCCACTTTTCATGGTTTTCATGCAATTGATATTATGCAAAAAGCCAACTTGCAAATACGCATATGCATATTTGCAAGTTGGCTTGAATGATATCAAAACTTAAATACTATATTTTTTCTTTTTTCTAACGAGAGTAGATAAATCAATACCCATCTTATCCGAAGCTTCCTTAAGTGTTGAAGAGGTTTCTATTTTTTTCTTAATGTACTCTGTTTCCATAATATTTGTAAACTCTTTCAAGGTCATATCTTCCCGAATCAAATCATCAATCCCAGCTACCTCAATTCTATCTTTAAAAGAGTGTATCTCATCCGCACCTAATAAATCGCTTCGTTTTATATGAATAACATCATCCGTTGTCGTTATTAAGAACCTTTCTATTATATGCAATAGTTCTCTTGTATTGCCAGGCCAGTCATAATTAAAAAGCACATCATAGGACTCTAAAGACAAGGTTTTTCTTGTCCCTAGCTTTTTGTTTTCATTTTCTAAAAACACCTCTGCTAAAGCAATGATATCTTCTCTTCTGCTTCTTAAAGGTGGAATATGAATAGGAAGCACATTCAATCGATAAAACAAGTCCAGTCTAAATTCACCCTTATCCACCATCTTTTTTAAGTCTTTATTGGTTGCAGCTATTATTCTGATATTGAGGGGAATCTTATTGACTCCGCCTATTCGTGTCAATGTTCTTTCTTGAATAACATCTAGTAGTTTTACTTGAAGATTTAAGGGTAAATCTCCTATTTCGTCCAATAAAAATGTGCCCCCTTGGGCTAACTCAAATTTACCGGCCTTTCCTTTTTCTAGTGCACCGGTAAAAGCACCTCTTTCATATCCGAATAGTTCGGACTCCATGAGGTTTTCCGGTATGGCCCCGCAATTCACCTTAATATAGTTGCCTGTTTTTCCCCGACGACTAATATTATGGATAAAGTTAGCAAGCACATCCTTGCCACATCCTGACTCTCCTTGAATAAGTATGGGATAATCCACATTAGAACTTTTAATCGCCATTTCAATGACCTTTTCCATGGCTTTGCTCTTATAAATTATCTTATTTTTACTATATTCTTTAAGCTGGACTTCTCTAAGTTCTTCCTTGTAAGCATTGCTTTCTACCTCTGCCTTCTCCAAATCCTTATTGAGCCTGTTGAGCTCTGTCATATCTCTAACATTTAAAATAGTTCTGACCAAATTTCCGTTTCTATCAAAAACAGGTTCACCATTGAGCATTCCAGGGGTTCCATTCTTATAGTTTATAATCATTGATACAGGTTTTTTAGTCTCAATAACCGCGGTAGAACATGATTTTGGTAAGTATCCGGATTCAACCAAATCCTGGGTCCTTTTTCCCATTGCATCTTCTCTGGAAAAACCGGAGATCCTTATGAATGCGTCATTAAAATATAATGTGTATCCCTGTCCATCGGTAATATATATACCATCATAAGAGGAATCCAAGATCTTAAGCAGTATTTTGTTTCGATTCCTTAGCTCTTTAATGATATGAAGTTTACCTTCATTGGTTCTCATCAGCTTTTTATATTCTCTTCGGTCCACAGTTGTGATTTCCTATCTCATTCAAAGTTTTGACGATTCATTTCATTTTTTACTATTTTTGCTAAATGTTTTATGATCCTAGCTGTTAATCCCCATATGATTTTAGTATCATATTTGTAAAAATATACGGGCACTTTTGTATGCCGCCAATCATAGTCCTTGCCATTTGCAATCAAATGAAAAGGAAAATCCTCTTTCACCTCAGACTTTACGATTGTTTCATGACATAAAGGTTCCTCCGTCAAAAAATAATTCAGAGGTACTAGAAAAACTTCTTGTACTTCCTTTTTATTGATGTCCATTTTTTGTAAATCCTCATATTTTATTTCACCTAAAAAAACATTCATGATGGAGCTGCTGTGAATAATCATATAATCCAATTCTTTTATTATTCTTATCTTATCCATTTGAATGCCAAGTTCTTCATAAGTTTCCCTTACTGCTGTATAAGCCGGTGATTCTCCTTTTTCAACCTGACCACCGGGAAAGCATACGTCATTGGGTTGACTTTTCATTTCTGCTGAACGCACTTCAAAAAGTATATGTATTTCATCATGATAAGTCACCATAGGCACCAAAACCGAAAAACGATTAAAATATTGCATGGACCTGGATTTTCTGTTTTTAAATATTCCTTCTATCAACGCTATATTCATCTTTTTATCACCTTACTTGCTTATTAGTTATTGTCTTCTAATAATTCCATCAACTCTGTGCCAAGATTGCTTAATACAATATCCCTTTTAATCTCATCCGCTTCTTCAGTAGCTTTTTCTAATTTAATTCTGTAAAGTAAAGCCAAATCTTTTTTTTGCATAGAATCCAACATATTGATATAATACATGATTCTTCCCATCAGGTTATCTTTCACCATAAACAATTCCTGAGCTGCTATGACCTCATCCCTGATTTCAAGCATCTCTTTATCAAGCATATAAGCAGCCTCCGCAGTCTTTAGCAATTTCTCCGCTACCTTTTCAGGTATATTTTCCTTGTATTTATATTTTAAAGAATGCTCTATGGTCGCCCAAAAGTTCATCGATAATGTTCGTATCTGGATTTCTGCTAATAATTCAGTAGTTCCTTCTGTGGTCACTACAGGGTATTTGATAATCATATGATAGCTCCTGTAGCCACTGTCCTTCTTATATTTAATATAATTCTTTTCTTGGATAACATGCATATCTATGCCGTCTCTGCGATTAATGAGTTCTACCACCTTGTAAATATCATCCTCAAATTGACACATGATGCGTATACCTGCAATATCCTCCATCTTCTCGCCTATTTCACTCTCTGAATAGCCCATTTTTTGGGCCTTATCAATGATGCTGGGTACAGCTTTCACTCGACCTGTAATAAATTCTATAGGAGACACTATACTTTTCTTCCTGTATTCATTTCTAAGGGATTTAAATTTAATCTTTAATTCCTCCACAGCTTGCTCATATGGAAATAAAAAAGACCTCCAATTAATCATTTTTGTAATTCTCCTTTTTCTTGTTTATTAAGGGTACAAAGTACTGATCTAATTGCAATGAAATAAAGGACCCCACCAATATAAATATTATACCTATAATTGTATTAAATGCAATTTCTTCACCTAAAGTGATGACTGCAATAAAGGGAGCAATAGCAGGTTTTATAAAGAATGTAATGGATGCTAAACTGGCACTTGATCTTTCCATAGCAGAAAAATAAGCCAAATAGCCAATACCGGCAACAACAATGCCAAGATAAAGCAGCGCTGGGATTATTGTTAGTGTTATGCCCTCCATGAGGGGTTGTCTAAAGAGTATCAGTAGAACAAACAAAACGGCAGCTCCCAATAAAAAGCTGATGCTCGTATGGGCTATACCTCCATATTTTTTTACTTGTTTAACACCGGCAACACTATAAAGGGCAAAAAAGAATGCAGCAATAATAACTAGTAACATTCCTTTTAACTCATGTGTCATATTGTTAAGATTGAGTATAAAAAGAATTCCTATAAGGCTTAACGCCAATGCAATGACTTTTCTTTTGTTTAACTTGTCATCTGTCATAAAATGAGAAAGTAATATTGTAAACATAGGATTGATACAAAGTAATACTGCAGCAGTAGAAGCTTTAACGCTCTGTAAGCTAATTTGAAATATACCCATGGTAACCACAGTATTGAGTGTCCCTAAAAAGATATAATAAAGGAAATCTTTTTTGCTCATGCCTATGTCTTTTTGCTTTAAGCTCCTCAGTGCGAAGGGAAGTAAAAAAAGTCCTCCAATCAAAAATCTATAAAAGGTTACCTGAAATGGACCCATTGTTTGACCTACAATTTTCAAACCAACTTCCATGGTACTGAATATAATTGCTGCTATCAAAACAAATACGACTTCTATTTTCATTTTATCTTTTTCCTTTTGTTTTTTTAGTACTGTTCTTTATGAAACCTTTTGAGGCAGCTGCCATTTAAATAATTACAGCTATCCCCTTGAACAATCTTTTCTTCCTTCATTCTAGTTTCTATTTCATCTCTTATCTTCCACCAACTGGTATTCCAATTGCAAAAGACCGTCTCTTCTTCCGGCGCACGTCCGAGCAGACGTTGTACTACAATATCTTCCCTTAAATGCCTTAAAAATAGAATCACTCTTTCCACATATTGATCTTTAGAAATAAGTTCTATCTTTTTATCTAAATAAGCATCGCATAAGGGTGTGTTTTTTACAATATAAAGACTGTGTAACTTCACTTGCTCGACCGGTAAGGCAGAAATAATTTTCGCATTTTCTATGACATCTATTTCATTATCCCAAGGAAAATTGAGTATGACATGCAGGCAACAAGAAAATTTCCATCGGCTGATGCGGAGTACAGCATCGATGACCTCTGCCAGAGAATGTCCCCTGTTTAACCTTTGAAGAGTATGATAATTAACTGTTTGCAGACCCAATTCAATGGCTATATGCTTATTGTATTTTTGCGATATGCCATATAGGCCTTCCAGATATTCTTCTGAAATACAATCCGGCCTAGTGGAAAAACATAATTCTACTACATCATCACGAGCAGCTTCTTCAGCATACCTCAACAGATCCTCAAGAGGTAAATAAGTATTGGTGTAATTTTGAAAATAGGCTACAAATTGATGAGCATTATACTTCTTCCGAATATAGCTTATATTTTGAGTCAATTGCTCACTAACAGTCATATAGGAGGGCAGATTTTCAAAACCAGCCCCTTTTTCTCCGCAAAAAATACAACCACCCTCAGAAATAAGACCGTCTCTGTTGGGGCAACTTGTATGGATATTTAAGGGTATTTTATAAACTTTTTCACCATATCGATTTTTCATGTAATCCGAATATTTGTTGTAACTCATTGCTTACCTATACCTCGTTACATCATTTTACTTTTTATAGTTCAACATCTATAGTTTTTATAGTTCAACATCTATAGGATGTGTTTTTGCAAAAGGCACTTCAATAACCTCTGCTCTATCTTCAACTCTCTTTCTTAAACCGTCTACAATGTCATTATCATCTTGTTTTTTAACATCTCCCGGCTCACCCAGTATAATATGTGTAATGTTATTTTTATCCACCAAATCACAAAAGGTTTGGAGGATATCCATGGATCTGATGACAGTTAAATTTGCTCCATATTTTTTGGCCTTGTCAAACAAATATTCTAAAGCCTCGCCTTCTTTGGAATGTCCCAGAAAATTAAATCCTTCCTGCGCAACGTGGATAACAAATAATTCTCCTTCTTCATCTTTTAATAACTCGGCACCTTCATATATTAATCGGTCACAGGTCTTTTGTTGTGTCACGCAAACCATAATATTCTTCATAAAACACCTTTCTTTGATTCTAATCATTATATTAGCGAACAAGAACATTATATCAATTCTCATCACATTTTTCTATAGCTTATACTATATACTATTTTTCCGATTTTTTATGTATTCCTACTTGCACCATAAAAAATTGCCTTAAATTGAGCATTAAGGCAATTCTATTTTGAATGAATATGCATTCTTTATTTCAAGATATCGTATCTTTTTATTTCTTCTGGTAAATCCTCTAGCCTAGAACTTATACTCACGATAAAATCCATTCCGTATTTTTCACTTATTTTTGTTAATTTTTCTAAAAATGAAGGTACGTTTTCCATATTAATATTTGTGTGCCTTAGTAAGCTGTCTATAAAAATAAATTCAATATCATGGTCTGATGACAGTATCCCATATAGGAATCCAATATAATTATCTACATTTTCTATTTCATAATCTTGGATGTTTAACAATCGAATACTATAATGCAGGTTACACATCAAGCGGCTATCTTTATTTACAAATACCACACTGCCTCGAGCTGTTTTGCGAATTTCATTAGCCATTTCGATTAATTTCTTTGTCTTCCCGCTGCCTTTAGGTCCCACAAATAACTTAACCATTTTGAAAACCTCCCTTAGATTTTGATTTATATCTTTATTATACAGAATAATAAAGAGTTAATCAAAGACTTTCATTTTTAATTCAACCTATTTTCTCTGCTCCTTCTTCTTAGTTGGCCGCATGCTCCGTTAATATCACTTCCCATTTCCCGCCTTATGGTTACATTGATATTATTTCTTTCCAATTCCTTCTTAAACATCATCACTTTTTTATGGCTTGCTCCCTTATATTTAAACTCTTCGACATCATTAAGCGGAATGAGATTGACATGGCATAACATGTTTTTCAATAGAGAAGAAAGTTCTCTTGCCTGCTCTATTGAATCATTTAATCCGTCTATTAAAACATATTCGAAAGTAATTCTCCGATGAGTCATGGCTGTGTATTCCTTCGCAGCTGCAATAATTGCTTCTACAGGATACTTTTTATTGATAGCCATCATCTTATTTCTGATAGCATTATGAGGTGCATGAAGAGAAATAGCCAGATTAACCTGAGGCATTCTCCTCCCAAACTCAAGCATGGCCGGAACTAAACCACAAGTTGAAATGGTTATATTCCTCAACCCTATATTGAGGCCATCCTTGTCATGAATAATATTAAAAAATCTCATAAGTTGATCAAAATTTTCAAGTGGTTCTCCACTCCCCATGATTACTATATTGGATATTCTTTCCCCCACATGATTTTGTATGCGTATCATTTGTTCTGCCATTTCGGAGGCTAAGAGATTGCGCTGACAACCCCCAATAGTAGAAGCGCAAAATTTGCATCCCATATTGCATCCCACCTGAGAAGAAATACAAACTGTATTACCATGGTCATACTTCATAAAAACACTCTCTATGACATAATCATCCCGAAGCCTGAATAAATACTTCTTTGTCCCGTCTTCCTTGGACTCCAATACCTTTTCAATCCTAAGGGTATCAATATAAAATATGTTTTGCAGCTTCGATTTTAAAGTCTCCGATAAATTTTTCATGGCATCAAAATCTGTAACACCCTTTTGCAGCCATGAAAATATTTGATTAGCCCTGAAAGGCTTTTCATTCAGCTTTTCCATCTCAGATCTTAATTCTTCTTTTGTCAAGTTGTTAATATTGATTAAACTCATATTTTTTTATTCCTCTATACGATCCTCATATATTTCAATATTAAAGTCTTTTTTCATTGCATCTGCCGCTTCAGCAAAGAGCATGGCCCTTTTTTCATTTAACAAATAAGCTTCTATATTATCCCTTACTTGACCATACTTCATGATACCTGCCTCTTGTTTATCATCAACCCTAATAATATGGTATCCAAATTCAGTCTTGACGATATCACTTATTTCACCTCTATCAAGAGAAAAAGCAACTTCTTCAAATTCCGGTACCATTTGCTCTCTTCCAAAGGTGCCTAAGGATCCGCCATTATTTTTTGATGGGCAAGTTGAATTTTCTTTTGCCAATTCCTCGAATTCTTTTCCTTGATTCAGTTGATCTTGGATAGCCTTAGCTTCCTCTTCTGTTTTTACGAGTATATGACTGGCTGAGATAGTTGACCCTGATGAAAACTGTTGTTGGTTGGAATCATAGAAGTTGCGTATCTCTTCTTCTGTGACATAGGCTCCCTCTATCATTTTAGCAATAGCATATTCCTTCAACCGGTTCGCCTTTAAAATCTCCATTTCTTCCTTGAAAACATCCTCGTTCTCCAAACCTTTTTCTAGGGCATCTAAATAAATCATTTCCTGAATCGCCAGTTGATTGAGTAAAGCGACTTTTCCTTCCTTTTGCTTATAAGCTTCCTTTTGCTGTTCAGAGCCATAAGCTATAACAGCTTCTAAATCATCAAATGTAATTTCTTTATCATTTACTTTTGCTAAAATTTTATTTTCCATACCCGAATCTCCTCCATTGTTTTGCTATCTATTATACATGAGTTTCAAAATAATTATAGGATAAAACATGAAATATATTTTTAATTTTATATTTATCTTGCTTAATTTTTCTTTATATATTAGCATGATTATATATATAAAGTAAATTATTGGTGCACTTGACATCAAAAGAAAGGAGCCTTTATGAATCTCAATTCTCTCAGAACCTTAAGCTATGGAATGACGATTGTATCTTCTGTAAAGGATGATTTGAAGAATGCTCAAATTGCAAATACCGTCTTTCAAATTACTTCCAGTCCTGTTACTTTAGGGATTAGTATTAATAAAGAGAATTTAACCTATGATTATATTGTTCATTCCAACTCTTTTGCACTATCCGTCTTAACCACTAAGGCCGATTTTAAGTTCATTGGAAAATTTGGTTTTAGAAGCGGCAGAGATGTTAATAAGTTTGAAGGTGTGGAATATAAATTGTCTTCATCGGGTATTCCTATTGTTACAGAGAATGCCTGTGCTTGGTTTGAATGCAAGGTCATAAAATCATTAGATTGCGGTTCCCATGTTTTATTTGTAGGGGAAGTCCTTGATAGTGACTTATTGAATGATGATCAGCCAATGACTTATGATTATTATCATCATGTTATCAAAGGCAAATCGCCAAAAGCAGCACCTACCTATATTGGGTAGTCAAAGAATACAAGAAAATAAACTTAATGAAGGAGGATTTTACTATGAAAAAATATGAATGCAGTGTATGTGGTTATGTATATGATCCCGAAGTAGGTGATCCGGATAATGGCGTAGCACCGGGAACCGCCTTTGAAGATATTGATGACTCCTGGGTATGCCCTGTATGCGGCGTGGACAAAAGTGCCTTTGAAGAGATTAAATAAATAGAGCAAAACAGTGGCAAAACATAATCTCCTAATTACTTTTAGGAGATTATTTTTGCTAAGCAGAAGGGGGTACGGGATGTTTTTTATAGAATTATTGAAAGTAATATTTTTAGGAATTGTTGAAGGAATCACGGAATGGTTGCCTATTAGCAGTACAGGACATATGATTCTTGTAGAAGAGTTTATAAAACTAAGGGCATCGGACGCTTTTAAGGAAATGTTCTTTGTTGTGATTCAGCTTGGAGCTATCATGGCAGTTGTCCTTCTCTATTTTAATAAACTTAATCCCTTTTCAACTCAAAAGACAAAGCAAGAAAAAAAAGATACCATGGCTATATGGTATAAGGTTATTGTCGGTATCTTGCCCGCAGGCATTATAGGGGTTTTATTTGACGATTGGATAAATGATCAGTTTTATAATTATAAAATTGTTGCAATCACGCTTATCGTCTATGGAATATTATTTATTCTTATTGAAAATTATAATAAAAACCGAAGGGCAGGTATTCATACTTTTAAGGAATTATCCTATAAAACGGCTTTTTATATAGGAATATTTCAGGTGCTGGCTTTAATTCCAGGTACATCTCGATCCGGAGCAACTATTTTAGGGGCTATTATCCTTGGATCTTCCCGTCATATAGCCGCTGAATTCTCTTTCTTTTTATCTATACCTATCATGTTTGGTGCCAGCGCTTTAAAGCTGATGAAATTTGGCTTCAGTTTTACGCCTATGGAAGCCGTACTTTTACTGGTCGGCATGCTTGTGGCCTTCATTGTATCGATTGTAGCTATTAAATTTTTATTGGATTATATTAAGAAAAATGATTTCAAAGTATTTGGATGGTATCGAATTGTTTTAGGTTTTCTAATTTTAGGATACTTCATGTTATTTTCCTAGTATTAAACCTTATTATAATGATCTTGCTCATTCAAAAAACCTGCTTGTACATTCGCAGGTTTTTGTTTTTTTTATGATCTTTCCGCTTTAAAGCTTCCACAGTCCGTTGCTTCTTGTGAATCGGCTTTAGCATGATGCTTCACCACATTAATTTGGTCTAGACTACAAAAAGATTCATTTTTGGCATGATATGCACATTCATTTACTGTACAACCGATACTTTTATTTATTTTCATCATTGTCACCTCCAAAAGTAGACTCAATTATATTATGAGTCATTTTGTTGAGACTATTCGATGTTTTAATTCCCATCACTATTTTTTTCAATTTTTGTATCAAAAGCTTTTATTTTATTTTCTTTAAGAAGCTTTCCTATGGCCCTTTTGAAAGCACGCTTGCTCATCCTCAATTCGTCATTAATAATATCCGGGTCTGTTTTATCTCCATAAGGTAGAGACCCTCCATTGTCATCCAATTTTTGCATGATTATTTCTGCATCTGTCTCCATTTGGGCAAAGGCTTTTTCCCTTACAGCTAATTCCAATTTCCCGTCTTCTCTAACCTTGATGACTCTAGCCTCTATCTCATCACCGCATTGATAAGGACCATAAAATTCACGTATGGGTATAAGCCCATGAAATTGATTATCTACAGCCACAAAAGCTCCCATGCTTTCTTTAATGTTATAGATAATTCCTTTTACTCGATCCTCTTCTTTATACTCATGGTTTTCAGTAAGCAGGCTGTACACATCCATACGTGCACATAAGCGATCACTTTTGTCCACATACATGGTCACTAAATACTTTTTACCTTCTTCTATCTCGCACACTTGCTCTGCAAAAGGAAGCAACAAATCCCTTTCTAATCCACAATCCAAAAATGCACCAAATTTAGTCTTGCTTACAACCTCCAAATGTGCAATTTCACCAATAACTAATTTGGGTCTTCTCACAGTTGATATCAATCGATCCATAGAATCCCTGTACACAAAAACTTCTATCTTGTCGCCGGGCTTGAATCCCTCAGATACTTGTGCTATCGGGAGCAAAACCTTCTCATCCTTCCCATCATCCCCATCCTTTAAATAAACACCAAAGGATGTGCTGTTTACCATTTCAAGTGTCTGCATATGTCCTATTTTTATCATCTCATTTTTCCCCTCTGTGTTTAAAATCTTTTAATCTAGTATACCCTTTTCCCATGATTAAACTCTTCCATGGCCCTGATCATGGATGTTGTAAATTCGTTTGTTTTCATATCGAGATTATATTTTTTCCCTAGTTCCACTATCGCTCCATTTAAATAATCAATTTCCGTTTTGCGACCGCTTTGAATATCCTGGAGCATGGATGATTGATGGGTAGCAGTCCTAGGTATGACATTGGCATAAAAATCCTTTAAGTATTCATCGGCATCATGCCATAGAGTTTTTTGCCCGATTGCCTCAAGTAAATTAAATATTTCAATGATGATACCTTTGACTAATTCTTCTGTATACCTGTTCTCAATAATTTCTCCATAGGATACCCTGAAAAGAGCTCCCAAAGGATTCAGCGACGCATTATAGACAACTTTGCCCCATATAAACATCATAATATCATCGCCATATCGGGTGGGTATACCTGCTTCCTTAAAAACCTGCACAAGAGGTTCAAAATCTTGTTTTGAAATAAAATGTTCTGGGGATCCTAGTATAACATCGTCGGCTATAGCCGTTACTTTTGATTCACCAATGTCAACGGTAACGGCTCCAAAAATTAATCTGGCCAAAAGGATTTGCTCCTTGGGTATATATGTAGCAGCTGCTTCATAATTTCCCAGTCCATTTTGAAGCAAGATAACCTTTGTATTTGGGGTCACTAAAGGGGCTATTTCCTTTGCAATATGAAGAGTATCAAAAGACTTAACAGCTATTAAGATAAGATCTTGTTCCTCTTTCCCTATCTCTTCTGCCTTCGATATCACCCTATCCAGCCTCTCAGAATATTCTCCCCAAATGCCGGTAACCTTACACTTTTTTTGCTTCAAAATCGCCACCTTATCTTCTTTTACCCAGGCCGTAATTTTGTGCCCTTTGTTCTTCAAAAGGGTGGCATAAGTCGTCCCTATTGCACCCATACCCACTATCACAATATTCATATTGATTGCTCCTCTAATAAGTTTTTCAAAAAACTCTTTCTATGTATTTCACAAGGGCCATTGGATTCTAACCCTTCGTAATGCTCCCTCGTCCCATATCCTTTGTTGGATTGGAAATTGTAAAAGGGATATTTCTTATGATAATTTACCATCATTCTATCCCGAGTCACTTTAGCCACAATGGATGCTGCCGCTATGGAAACACTTTTTTCATCTCCTTTGACAATGCCTGTTTGTTCGATATCCAATTCTCCTAATACCAATGCATCGATTAACAGATGTTCCGGCTTTCTTTTTAATCTTTCTACAGCAACCTTCATGGCTAACTTCGTAGCATTTAATATATTCATCTCGTCAATAGCTCTATTGTCCACGATACCGATACCAATATCTATTGCTTTTTCTGTAATCAAAGCGTATAGCTCTTCCCGCTTTCTTTCCGTCAGCTTTTTCGAATCATTGATGCCAAGAACAAAGAAATCCTTCGGAAGCACAACAGCGGCAGTGACGACAGGACCTGCTAAAGGTCCCCGTCCTACTTCATCAATTCCGGCTATTAGGCTTACTCCCTTTTCATAGAGTCTTTCTTCAAATTCTTTCATCTTTTCGATTCGACTATATTCTATCTTATATTTATTATAATGGCTATAAAGTTGTTGTGCCATCTCTTTTACGGTATTTCGGCTATCTTTGTTAAGTTTTTCCGCAAATTCAATATATTTTTCCTTATCCAGCTTTTCAATTATTTTTTTTAATTCTTTTACGGATAGTTTTTTAATTTCCATTATTCTGTTGGCCTTTCAATTGAAATTTTCCCAATGATTCCATTTCTGTATTCATCCAAGATTGTCCTGGCGGCCCTAGCATAATCGTAACGATTCCCTGATAATAGAAAACCCCTGCTTTTCGAGATATCTTCCATCATCTCTAAAGAAGTTTTTGTTTCTACATCATCCAATTTATATCTTTCTACTAATTCTTGTTTGTAGTTTGCTTTCATAAGTTCCAAAAATTTTAAGGCAACCTCTTCTAAATTAATGACTTCATCTTTGATAGAGCCTACATACGCCAGCTTTAGACCCACTTCAAGGTCCTCAAACTTTGGCCATAATATGCCGGGAGTATCCAAAAGTTGTATTCCTTCCCTCATATTAACCCATTGCTTTCCCCGGGTTACGCCAGGCTTATTGCCAGTCTTCGTGCTCTTTTTTCCCAATATTTTATTAATCAAGGACGACTTGCCTACATTGGGAATACCGACAATCATGACTCTTAATTGTCTTTTTCGAGCTGACTTCTCATTGATAATCTTGTTTTCTAGCTCTAATTCTTTAAACAAATCATTGAATCCTTCACCGTTGATGGCATTGACCGGAATAGCCTTTATGCCACGCTTGCTATAATATTCTACCCATTGCTTTGTAACCTTTGAATCCGCTAAATCACTTTTGTTTAATAAAACAATACGCTTTTTATCCCTTATTATTTCATCTATGACAGGGTTTTTGCTTGATAAGGGCAATCGCGCATCCAAGAGTTCAATGACTACATGAACAAGCTTTAAATTTTCCTGTATCATTTCCTTGGTTTTTTTCATGTGACCGGGATACCAATTGATATGTTCCATGAATATCTCTCCTATACAAAAAAGGGACTGTTACCAGTCCCCCTTAATCACTCATTTTGCAGATTTTACTCTTGCAGCTTTTCCAATTCTATCTCTCATGTAATTTAATTTAGCTCTTCTGACTCTACCACGTTTAACAATTTCAATCTTATCTATCTTGGGTGTGTGTAAAGGGAATGTTTTTTCCACGCCTACACCAGAAGCAATTCTTCGAACTGTGAAAGTTTCTCCTAATCCACCATTTTGTCTCTTCAGAACATAGCCTTCGAATATTTGGATTCTTTCTCGAGTTCCTTCCTTTATTTTAAGGTGGACTTTGACAGTATCTCCAACTCGGAATTCAGGAATATCTGTTTTATAAAATTCTTGTTCAATTGACTTGATTATATCCATTGTAATGTTTCCTCCTCTCATCTTAGACGTTCATGGACAAATATTTCCAGAGGACCGCCCGTATTACACTGAAAATCATTCTAACATATCTTTACCTTTGTTTCAAATATTTTTTTTAGATTCCATATATTTATTATATAAATCTTTTCTTCTTTTTTTCGTGAGTTCAAGGGATTGTTCCAATCTCCATTCATCAATCTTTTGATGATTGCCGGACACCAATACATCAGGAACCTCTAACCCTTCAAATTCCCTTGGACGGGTATATTGGGGATATTCTAGCAAGCCGGAATAAATGGATTCATTTTTATAGCAATCCTCACTGCTCAACACTCCAGGTATCATTCTGCAAACAGAATCAATGACAGCCAGTGCAGGTATTTCTCCACCTGTTAACACGTAATCGCCAATAGATATTTCATCGGTAACCCAGTAGTCAATAATCCTTTGATCGATTCCCTCATAATGCCCGCATATCAAGACTATTCTTTCCTCTTGGGATAATTCGATAGCTGTTTCCTGATGAAATTGCTTTCCCTTCGGTGTTAAGTAGATGATTTTTTTATTATAGGCATCAATATCTCTTAAAGCATCAAAAACAGGTTGAGCTTGCATCACCATGCCGTTTCCACCCCCAAAGGGATAGTCATCCACACTGCGATGTTTATCCTGGCTATAATCCCTAATATTGATGATTTGAATATCAACAATACCTTTTTCTAATGCTCTTCCCATAATGCTTGTCTTTAATACACACTCCATCATTTCAGGAAAAAGAGTCAATATATCTATTCTCATACATCTATCAGTCCTTCTGGTAGACTCACTTTGACAACTTTTTCTACTACGTCTACTTCTTTTACAAACTCACCAACAGCCGGAATTAAAAATGTAGCTTTGTTTTCCATCTCTACTTCATATAAATCCTGAGCAGAATACTCCAGAACATCCTTCACTTTACCAAGCAACCTATCCTTTTCGTCTAAGACCTTGCAGCCTATAATATCCACGATAAAATAAGTGTCCTCAGGTAATTTTCTTGCATCCTGGCGATCAATTTTCAAATACCTATCCTTATATTTTTCGGCAGTATTGCGATCATCAATCCCTTTAAGCTTTAGAATCACGATTTCTCTTTGATATCTTACTCTCTCAATCTCGAATTTTTCATCTTCAATGTAAAGCCAGTTTAGTTCTTCAAATCTTTCCTTGTAATCCGTCAAGTGATATACTTTAAGTTCTCCTTTGATTCCTACCACATTAATAATCTGACCTATGTTCAATTGTTCCTTCATGAATAATCACCTTTAACCCGGACTTGCTTCTATTGTATAATCTCTACTGTCACCCTTTTATCTTCTTTACTGGCAGCAGCTTTGACAACTGTTCTTATCGCCTTTGCTATTCTTCCTTGTTTGCCTATCACCTTGCCCATATCCTCTTGGGATACTTTTAGTTCAATGATTATGGATTGGGTTCCTTCTACTTCATTAACGATTACTTCTTCCGGGTGATCTACTAATGCCTTTGCAATCATTTCAACTAATTTTACCATTTATGTTCCCTCCAAAGAAACTACTATTGAGCATCCTCAGATGGTTGCTCATTGTTTTTTCCTTCTAATATTCCACCATATTTTCTAAATAAATCTCTTACTGTTTGAGTGGGTTGTGCTCCTTGATTCATCCATTTAACAGCTTTTTCAGTATCAATATTGATTTCAGCTGGTGCTACCATTGGATCATAATATCCTATTTCTTCAATACATCTACCATCTCTCGGTGAACGCGAATCCGCAACTATAACTCTATAGAAAGGTTTTTTCTTAGCGCCCATTCTTCTTAATCTGATTTTTACAGCCATTTTGTCAGCTCCTTTATTTTTTTAAATTTTAATTTATTTAAACAATCAAGAATCGGAAAATTCTTGTCATTTTATACAAGTTCTGCTTACATAAAAGGTAATCGCATTTTACCTTTTTTACCCATGCCTCCCATTCCGGAAAACTGTTTCATTAATTTTTTGGTCTGTTCGAATTGCTTCAAGACACTATTAACTTTGCTTACAGGCATACCACTTCCGGCGGCAATTCTTTTTCTTCGGCTCCCATTAATAATCGATGGATCTAATCTTTCTTTCTTGGTCATAGAGCTTATAATGGCCTCCACATGGGCCAATTCCTTGTCATCTAAATCCATACCCTTCAAAGCTTTATTATTGTTCAGTCCCGGAATCATGTTCAATATATCCTTCATGGAACCCATGTTTTTCATCTGCCGGAGTTGTTCCAAGAAATCTTCCAGGTTAAAGCTCTTATTTTTCATTTTGCTTTCTAATTCTTTAGCTTTTTTTTCATCAAAGCTTTCTTGGGCTTTTTCAATAAGGCTTAGCATATCCCCCATGCCAAGTATTCTGGATGCCATTCTATCAGGATAAAAAGGTTCTAAAGCATCTAATTTCTCTCCAACACCTATAAATTTGATGGGCTTGCCTGTGACTGCCTTGACAGATAATGCAGCCCCACCTCTTGTATCCCCGTCCAGTTTTGTCATGATAACACCATGGACGCCTAATTTCTTATCAAAACCTTCGGCCACATTAACAGCATCTTGCCCTGTCATGGCGTCTACCACAAGGAGTATTTCATGGGGATCCACACTTTCTTTTATTCTTTCAAGTTCATCCATCAATTCATCATCGATGTGCAGCCTTCCTGAGGTATCCACGATAAGCACATCATAACCGCTGTTTCTTGCCTTTATCAGGGCTTCTTTGGCTATATCCTCAGGCTTCGCTCCTTCTTTAGAGAAAACAGGTACACCTACTTTCTCCCCTACTATTTTTAATTGATCCACAGCTGCAGGCCTATAGATATCGCATGCTGCCATCATAGGATTTTTGTTTTGTTTCTTTAAATAGAGAGCAAGCTTCCCACAAGTCGTTGTCTTTCCTGTACCTTGAAGTCCGGCCATCAATAAAACTGTCAGTCCCTTGGGAGAATAAGTCAGTTTGCTTTGTGTTCCTCCCATCAGTTGAACTAATTCCTCATTAACTATTTTGATAACCTGTTGGGCCGGTGTTAGGCTTTCTAAAACATCAGCGCCCAAGGATCTTTCTTTAACGCTGTTGACAAATTCCTTAACCACCTTAAAGTTGACGTCAGCTTCCAGTAGCGCTAACTTCACTTCTCTCATGGCTTCATTGATATCCTTTTCAGTTAACTTTCCCTTACCTCTTAATTTCTTAAAGGTATTTTGAAGCTTTTCTCCTAAACCTTCAAATAACATAATAACTCCTTTTTGATACGAATGGAAATATTATTCTAACTATCTTCCTTTAGCTCATTTTTAATTTCTATCAATATATTTTTTATACCCATATCCTTGATGTTCTCTTTTTCTAAACCTTGTATAGCTTGATCTGCTAATTCCTGAATCCGGTTATATCTTATGATTGTTTCATTAAATTTTTGGAGCAGCTTTAGCTTTTCTTCATAGTCCTTTAAGCTTTTTTCAGCTTTTTTTATAGCATCATGCACTGCCTGCCGACTAATGGCTAAGATTTCTCCAATTTCGCTCAAGGAATAATCATCCTCGTAATGAAGCTGCATCACATCTCTTTGTTTATCTGTGAGCAATTGTCCATAAAAATCATAAAGCATACTCATCTCAATCACTTTATTAAACATGGTCTCAATCCTCATAACTAGTGTCAAGCCTATTAACTTTACATTGTTTAGTTTAATAGAAAGGAGCATCTTTGTCAATATTTTTTTAGAAAAATTTCGGCAGACTGCATCATCCGGCAAGGAGATTTTAGAGGTAGCGCGGGGACAGGGAGTAAATATGAGATAAATGAGCAAAATTGCAAGTAGTGTGTGGAATAAATGTATAAACATACATTATCTCGTGTATATTATATGAATATCATGCATAATTACTTCAATTTTGCAATAAAACCACACATTAGCTGAAATTTTGCTCACTAGGGGGTGCGGACAAAAAGTTGGACCCCCCTAGGGGGTGCCATCTCCATTTGTGCTTGACACATTCTGAACTATTTCTTATCCCGTAACATAAGCTATTTTATAATGATAAATGAAAGGAATTAAAATTATGTGCAATATGTATAATAATATGGACCCTAATCAATTTTATCCCAAGCCTTTTTACTATAATCCCTATTTGTCAAATCCAAAACCCTATTACGGACAGAACCTACTTTTCGATAATCACACCCCCATACCTGGAAAGAAGCATAACACCATTGAACTAAAGGATTATGGACCTGATCCCCTTGTTGTTGATATCGAGGATGCCACAAAACAAAACAATAATTTCCGTATGGCCTTATGGACAGGAAATCATTTTCAGGTGACCTTGATGAGCATCGGAGTCGGTGAAGATATTGGATTAGAAATGCACCCGGATGTTGATCAATTCCTTCGAATTGAAGAAGGTCAAGGACTTGTAAGAATGGGCGATAGGCAAGACAGGTTAGATTTTCAAAAGAGTGTGAAGGATGATTTCGCCATTATCATACCCGCCGGTAAATGGCATAACCTTATAAACACCGGAAATATACCGATTAAATTGTATTCAATTTATGCGCCCCCTGAACATCCATGGGGTACAGTCCATAAAACCAAGGCTGAGTCAGACGAAGCCCATCATCATTAATCTTATATTCCATACTTATTTGGATTCAAAAATGGCAGCCCAAAGCTTTACACTTACGCTGCCATTCTGTCTTTAATAAAGGTAAATCCCCAACCGGATATTATATAATCGATCTTCTTATTTCATCAGGCGATTTATTTGTAAGATAAGACAATGCAATGTCGATGACGGTTTTTGCACCGGATACCCCTTCCTTATTTAAACGATAGGCCGCTCTGGCATAAGCCAGCATGACATTGGCTGTGAAATCCGGATTCGAACCTAGCTTTAACTTATATTCAATCGTATGGTTATGTTCTTCAAATAATCCTGTTTTGCCAAAGCGAATAACAGATCCTCCATGAGGCATCCCACTATGATTTTTTTCAAGCTCTTCTTCTGTAATAAAAAATACCTCTGTATCATAATCCGCAAAATAATTAGGCATTGTCAAAATTTCATGCTTTATTCTTTCTTTATCAGCACCTTCTTCTGCAACCACAAAACACTGCCTTAAGTGTTTGTCTCGGACTGTAAGCTTAGGCATGTCTCCCCTTTTGACAGCTTCAATAGCACTTTCCTTAGGGATTGTATATTGCTTTGCATTTTTAACCCCCTTTATTCTTCGGATGGCATCGGAATGCCCTTGGCTAATACCTTTCCCCCAAAAGGTATAAGTATTGCCTTCAGGTAAGATTACCTCCGCAAACAATCTATTGATTGAAAACATTCCAGGATCCCATCCACTGGAAATGATACAGACCTTACCGGCTTTTAAAGCATTTTTGTTGGCGTTTTCAAAATATTCCGGGATTTTGGCATGGGTATCATAACCATCCACCGTGTTAAACATGCCGGCAAAAAACGGACCAAGAACAGGCATATCATCCGCACTACCTCCGCATAACACCATGACGTCTATCTTATCCACCATTTTTTCAGCGTCGCTAACGTTGCAAATTGGTACACCCTCAGTCATCAGCTTTAACGATGAAGGATCACGTCTTGTAAACACACCTACAAGCTCCATGTCCTCATGTTGCCTGATCCCAAGTTCAACGCTTTTCCCAAGGTTCCCATAGCCTACGATTCCTATTTTAATTTTATCCATCATGGTCTTCTCCTTCTTCATTATTTTGAGATGTTTCAGAGGATATTATATCATTTCATCAATATCTCGTACAAGCTATTAATTATCTTCGCACATTCTGCTCTTGTAACATGAGGGTTTTCTCTTGAATTTTGAAAATCAATTTCTGCATTCTCTCCTTCCAGAAGCAAAATTCGTTTGAAAAGGATATCACATTCTTGCCAAGTTAATTCTCCCGTGCCGAACTCATCCTGACTGTACCCGGTCATGATGCCGTTTTGGAAGATAGCTTGAATAGCACCATAGTACCAGGCATCAGCCTCTACATCTTGATAAGGCAACTCATCGCTAAGCACAGAATATTTCATCATTCGGACAAGCATGACCGCCATCTCCGGTCTTGTTACATAACCGTGAGGATCGAAATGATCTTTGGATACTCCTTTGATAATGCCTTGTGATGCCATTCTTTCTATTGCCGGTTTGGCCAGGCCCAGACCCAGACCCTCATCCACATCTTGAAAAGAAACCTGGTGCTCCCCTGCGAAAAATAAGCTGAAATGATTTGTCATGAACCGAACTGTCTGAGACTGAGGATTGTACTTACCCCCTATAATCTCTGCTGCTAGGCTTTCCCCATCCCAATAGAAAACAGTAACATGGTCCTCATTCCCTACATTTCTTGGGAAAGGTATTTCAATTTCAATAGGATATTTGAAAGATTTAACAGGGATATCCCCATTGGTTAAACTAAAGCTGTAGCCCTCCAACCCTTCAGGCAAAAATCCACTTTTATTATCCGGTAAATCTTCCCGACCAATCTTTTTTAGAGTAAGCTCTACTGTTCCTGATGGATGGATTGCCTCCATATTTTTAATCTCTTCAGCAGGTATCCTGATTTGGACAACCCCCATATCAATATAAACCCACTTTATTTCATTTTTTTCTATCTCAGGAACCATTTCTTTTGGAAAGGAAAAGCTCATTGGCTTATCCTCATTCTCAGTCATTGTAAATGTAATTTGACCTTCATTTTTGTCATTATAGCTGATTTGCCCTCCTTCCAAAAGGCTTTCTCTTATAAAACCTGTGTCTGTACTGGTGTTAGCAGGTGTTTTAACGAAATACCAGAGAACAGATTCCCCTCCTTCCAGAAGATAATTCGAAGAAGATATCCCGGGAGTCGTATTACCTATATTGTATTTCCATCCGCTTAAGGGGCCCCCATCTCCTTGAGAAAGTCCCCCTATGGATATAACGTAGCCTGTATTTTCATAATGTAACTGAATATCGTTTTCTTGGCAAGCCCTGCGAAGGACATCTAACACAGAATCTCCTTCATTAATTTCTATTGTTTTGTCCAGCAGAATAGTTTCCCCAAATCCCTTAATCACCAAGGCTACATGCTTGGAGTCGGCAGGGGGCGGCGTTTCATTTTCCCCTTGGGGGAAGGTTATTTCTTTGATCTCACCCCTGATATTGATTTGAGCTTTGTAAGTTTTATCCGCAGGTAGTTGTACTTCTACCTGAAAACGTCCTTGATTGTCGGTCCTCAATTGATTGATGTAATAAAGTCTATGCTCATCATAGACCTTCACAGTTCCCTCTTTCTGCTTATACTCCGATTCCAGCTTTAAAAGAGTCATCTGGCCGCTTTGCTCTGCTTGTAACTCCATTTGACCGTATATCACTCTTGGAAAGAGGAGGAGTATAAAGATTGCTATCAGTAATATTTTCTTTTTCATTGTTTTATCCCCTATTCACTTATTCAATGTCAATACTGATTGGAGTAGCTTTTATGTTCATATCCGTTATATTATCCCATAAAAAGATCTTAAGACTGTAATTCCCGGCCACAGGTACTAAAAAGGCATTCGTTATTTCTTCCGCCTCTTGGGAAAGATACTCTTTTGTAAAATAATTATAATAGACCATGTTATTCGTATCCAAGTCATAGAGTCCTATAATCAAAGTAGCCTCTTCCGAAGAGGGGGTATCGTTTTTAATTTGAACAGTCACTTGTCCCTCCGCCCCTTTTGTTAACGGGCCTGAGCCAATTCTTTTTAATTCAAATGTTTCTACCTCAATGGGGTTAAGGGATATACCCTGATACATAGATTGATCCCTATAGACATCTGCCAGAGCACATAAAACTTGCTCCGTAAGCATCTCGATGTCCAAACCAAATTGGAAGTGTTGTCCGGATTGGTAAGCCAGCAATGCATCCACCATATTCTTCCCATTCTTAGTCCATTCCTCATGAAAAGGATCTATGCCATTAGCAACGAGGGCTTGTATCACTGTACAGGTTGAATAAGGATTTTCCTCTGTGACTTCTTCCCCTGTCTCCCAATCTTTATAGCCCGGCGAAAATCCTCCGCTATCTAACTGCTTGGATTGGATATAGGCCAGTCCTTTATTGACCGCTTCAGGAACACCCGGACTTTCATGGTATTCTCCTAAAGCCATGAGGGACATGGCTGTTGTATCTACATCAGGGAAAGCTCCAAAACTTCCGTCTTGGTTTTGATAAGTCAGCAGTGCGGTGATAGCCTGATCTTGGTTATAATCGGCTTCTGCCATGTCTAAAGCCAATATAGAGTAGGCTGTCGATGTAGGATAATCATCCCAGGAATCTATCAAAAATTTCCCCTCTGAATTCTGACTGTTGACTAAAATTTCTATATAATCGATTCCATCGGCATCGGCCGGGTCATATCCGGCAGCCAATAAGCCTATAATGTTAGAAGCGCAATTTGTAGCGCTTCCATTATCTCTCACTAAAAATCTTGTATGAATTTTTTTTATGTATTCCGAATCATCGGATGCCCAGTGAAGCCCCGAAGCTTGCCTAAAGTTATACTGACTATAGTCATCATAATAGTCTAATAAATCTTCCAGAACCTCTCCTAATACAGGTTCATTTCCTTCCAATCCCACATCCCCAAATACCATGCTTGTCCCAAGCAATAGGATAAGGGCTAACACCAAACTGACTATTTTCTTTTTTTTGTTCATTTTATCCTCCTATAATTGCCTTTAATCTCCTTATTTTGTATTACCAACTCATGACGAACTATTCGGCCAAGCTAGTCAACCAACATTAACTTTTTAATCACCTCGGCGCATTGACTTCGAATGACCTCCTTCTCGGCACTGAAACCTTCATAGAGCAAGTCCCTTTCCAGAGCAATTTTGACATAAGCCTCATACCAGTTTTTCCCTTCGTTCTTTTTAGCCAGAGCCTCTAATCCGTTAGCCCGAACTAGGATAGCGGCTATTTCTGCCCCGGTTATAGTCTTTTCAGGGGCAAAAATCTGGTCTGCCACACCTTGAATCAGCTCATTTTCATAAGCGATGTTGACGAATTTCTTTGCCCAATGATCTTTCATATCTAGAAACTTATCCATGGGGTCCATAGGGGGATTTTTATCTTCTAGTCCCATTCCAAGGATGAGCATTTTAGCAAATTCAGATCTCTTGACACGCTGATCCGGTTTAAATGTTTCATCATCGTATCCTTTTATAATGTCCCGGTCCATAAGATAGGTGATGGCATCAAGATGCTTTGTCTCCATGGTTAAATCCTGAAATTTGCTCATCCAATGGAGTTTTTTAAATATGGAATGCCTTGCATCGTATTCCCTCATAGCCAAAAGCCCCGAATAAGTTGCCATGTAGTTGCTATTTTTAATAGATTGAAGGTGTCTGTAGGTTCCATCCTCTAATCTGTAGTCCTTAAGCTTGTCTAGCAGTTGGCCAGAGACTTCTTTTCCATTAAAATTTTGAGCAATAATAACCCAAGCCAGGGCTTCACAGGTTTCTTCATAAGCCATGTTCTTTTCGATGAAATCAAAGGCTTTTATTATGCGTGAATCATGACTGTCAACTCCCAGTATCGAATAAGCGATGGTAGCCATGGCCGTCAAATCCAAGTCTGAATAATTATCACCTACAAAAACAGGAAAGCCGCCATCTTTATTTTGTTGGTCTGAAAGCCACTTCAAAGCCGTGGATTGATTATAGTCTTCCTCGCCTGCAACATAGAGAGCAATAACAGCCCAAATATGAGCATTGACTAAGTCCTCGCCCTTTTTATCTATTTCATCCGCAAACTTCCCGCTAGGAAGCTGTGCCTTCTTCAGACTATCCACCACAGAACCTATCGCTTTCCCTTGAGCAACAGCTCCACAGATGTAAGCCTCATAATCCGTTGTAAGTTTGGAGGTAATCATCTTTAAATCTTGCTTCCTAACATCCTCGCCCAGTGCGTAAAGGGTTAGTATCCCCCATTCATCCAGTCCATTATGGATTAAATAATCCCTTGCTTTTTTGTGATTCTCCGAGGCTGTATTCCCATAAACGCTTCCTAGTCCGGATGTAAAAAATAAACAGATGAGCATGAAAATACATAATCCTTTTTTCATGATTTCTTTAAGATGTTGACTATGAATTAACTTGTATTTTCTCACGGAATTCTCCTTTCTTCCTTTATGGAATAAACGATTAATTTATCTTTAAATCTTCTTAAAATGGTGATGAGTTCATGTCCGAAAAAATATAAAAAAAACAGGTTGAAAAGTCCATGAAGTAGGTCAAAATAAAATGAACTCATATAAACAAGCACAAAGCTACTCCAGGTTCTTGGATAAATAAAGGTTAAGAAATGCCATAGATTTAAAATATAGTCATATGCAAACCCCCAAAGAAAGCCATAAACCCCCAGAAAAATCTTAGAAGGCTTAAGCTTGATTTTGGACAAAGATCCGGAAAGCAAGCCCGCCATCCCCCAGGCGAACATTTGCCAAGGGGTCCAAGGTCCATGTCCTAGAAAACTGTTAGAAACCAAGACCGATAAGGCTCCTACCATGAATCCAAAAAGGGGACCAAAAACCCAGCCTGCTATAATCACCAAAGCTGTTGTCGGTTGCACATTGGGTATTCCTCCGAAGGGAATCCTCATAATCCCTGCTATTCCTGCTAAAGTTCCTATCAAGGATATTTCCTTAAGAGTCGTATTCTTTTTTTCATAAACGATGAACATAATCGCAATCACCAATAAAATCAATCCTATGGACAAAATCCCACTATTCATTTTACAAACTCTCTTTCATCCCAATGGCTAAGCTTAAGACGCAGCTTAATCAACCCTTCCTCATAGCTTTGAACCTCATCATCCACACCGGTAAAAAGCTTACGGATTTGTGTAGAATAATAATTGCCTGTTGAAAAGACTTCCTCCGGTGTTCCCTCTTGGACTATTTCTCCCTTAAACATAATCCTTATGTTGCCGGCGTACATGGCCAAAAACTCCACATCATGGGTAACGATGACAATAGTTTTTCCCTGTTCCTTGAAAAAGTTTAACAATTTCCCCATGCTACTCCGCAGAATATAATCGAGTCCCCTTGTGGGTTCATCAAGAAGTATAAGCTCCGGATCCATCACTAAAATAGAAGCCAATGCCACCCTTTGTTTTTCACCCCCACTTAAATCTCTTGGGTTACTGTCCTTAAGCTTATATAATTCCAGTTCTTTTAAAAGGTAATCGATGCGACCATCATCCTTCATACCATGATTTTTTAGAGTAAACTCCAATTCTTCATAGACAGTATCATTAAAGAGGTAATCATTGGGATTTTGAGACAGATAACCTACCAGGCAATGTTTCTCCATCTTCCCTTGGCTGGGCGGTAATAGCCCTGACATGACTTTCAATAAAGTTGTCTTTCCTGATCCTATCTCACCTAAAATGCCATATATTCTGCCTTTTTCTAGATGTAAATCAATATCTTTTAGCGCCTCCATACCCTCCTCATATCTAAAATACACTTTTTTCATCGTGAGTAAGGTCGTTTTTTTTACCCTTGGATGGGTATTGTCCTTGCTTTCTAAAGTTGTATGTTTCTTGCTTTTCTCAATGGGACCGTATAGCTTTCTTAAGACTTTTCTTCCATCACGAATCGTCTCAGGTATAGACCCCTGAAAGCCAGCCTCCTTAAAAAGTTTGCCTATCAAAGGGACAAACTCCTTAGGAACATTGATATTAAAGAAATCCTTCTTGTTTCCGTCAAATACCACTTGACCCTCTTTTATGTACCAAATCCGGTTAGCCATGCTAAAGCACCTATCTAACTGTTGTTCAGCCAGTATAATGGTATAGCCGAAGTCCTGATTCAATCTGCCTATCATGTTTAAAATATCATCTGCCGCAGATGGATCAAGCTGAGATGTAGGCTCATCCAATATCAAGAATCTGCTGTGCTTAGCAAGACTGGATGCCATGTTCACTTTTTGCCTTTCCCCACCTGATAGTTGATATGTTTTTTTATCCTTAAGCTCCCAGAGGTTCATAAAGCTAAGAGTTTCCATCACTGTTCTTTTGATATCCGCTTCAGATAATCCCTTATTTTCCAAAGGAAAAGCTATTTCCTTTTCTACACTTTCCATGATGATTTGTTTTTCAGGATCTTGAAAGACAATTCCAACTTCCTCTTCACATTGAATGTTTCCGCAAATAGTACCACCATAAAAATGAGGGATAATTCCATTAAAAACCTTGGCCAGAGTGGATTTTCCAGAACCAGATTCTCCTATCAATAAAATAAAATCTCCCTCATATACTTTAAGATTAATATTCTTTAAGGCAGGATATATACTATTGGGATAGCTATAGGTCATATCTTGTATTGTAGCAATTTCCATCTTTGACGCCTCCAAATAATAATGAGATTGGTTAATAGCAATAGACCTAGAAGGCCTATATATTTCAAGGATTCCAAGCTTATTCCTGTCATATGAGGATAGAACCTAAAATACTGAAGACCTTTATGCCGCGCCCATAGAGTCATCCCCACCAAAAGAAGCATGTAAGTCATCACTATTCCGTCTAACAGGGATAATTTTTTACCTTTATATCGGGTTGGTTGCTGTTTTCCATAACCTTTTGAATAAAGGGACTCCGCTCTTTCTATCGATCCTTCCAGGGAAGAGATGAGTATGACCTTCAATAAAGGATAGTAAGCTTTTATTCTCTTTAGGATGCTTTTGTTATGAAACTGCAAGCCTCGCATCATCATAACCTCTTTCACCCTTTGAACCTCCCCCACCAGTCTATGGGCCATATTGAGACTGAAAGAAAGGAGAAGCGTAAGTTTATAGGCATATCGAGAGAAGAAACTAAACATATCATCCTGATCGCTCAGTTCATAGGTTAGGAAAAATAATAAGTAGATTGCCATCAGTTTAATGGACATATGCATACCAAAGCATATCCCCTCCAGGGTAATAATGAGCCTACCCACAAGAGGTAATCGGATACCCCTATAAAGCACATGGCTCCCTCCACGGGAAACCAAAGGATTGATGATAATAATGGATAGGATTGTCCAGAACGCTGCTTTCATATTCTTCAACATCTTTTTATAACCTATCTCTCCACTTAAAAACAAACTGATATAGACTAGGTAAAGGATGGATAACAAAGGATTATCGTTTATCAACACTATACACATGAAGCCTAAGAAGAATAGGATGACAGCAAGAGGATGACATTTCATAATAAAAACTCCTTATCTACCTTGGAAATTTTATAATATCTTTCTCCGGGCTTATATAAACAGAAAAAGAACCTTCTATTTCTTGTGTATCACGGAACAAAATTTCTAAAGCTTTTTCAATATCTTCTGCATGATGACCTGCGATGACATAAAGCTTTGTCATATTCCCCATGTCTTTTATAAAAGAGGTAATGATGCTACCTTCTTCTGCCTCAAAGAAAAAATTTTCTGTTTTATCCATCAGCTTGATGTTGTTATCCATATTGAAAAAGACACCTGTTCTTTCTCCGCCCATGACCATCTTGTTAATGAACTCGTTATCCTGCAAATCCTTCCAAAGGCCAATAACCAAAGTATTGTTTTTGTCATTCACAATAGGTTGAATAGTATCAATGATCTCTACAGATTTCGCACCATGCTCATTAAAATATTGTGTAAGTTCCTCTTCCCATTCTGAAAAGCCGGACCCAAGCATGATCTGTAAATTATTTTCACTATCCCCATACCCGTCGACAAGATCTCTGGGGAAAGCACCTATCATACTGGAAGCATAACGCTTGCTCCAATCATGAAAATCCCATTGAACAATATCACCGGGTTTTAAGAAATAATCCGCAGAACCTATAGGGCTTAAATATCCGTTAATATAATAGAACCAATCCGTTTTCTCTTTACTATTTTTTTGATTAAAACCTGATTGAATATTTTGTATTGTATGGACAAAGCTTCCTCCGTAAGTAGTTTCTATATCTACATTTTCTATCAATAAATCCAAAGCACTCATGTCCTCATACTTTCTATCTACATCCATGATGATTTCTTGCCCAAAGTTTTGTGATAGAATAAGCCTTACTTCACCTTCTTGAAGCACTTCATCTTGCTTATTGCAACCGGTTAACATGATAACTATTAAGAAAATGACGATAATTCTGTTTTTCAATTAAATTCTCCTTTTGCTTTAAGATATTATTCTTCAAAAATAATGTTAAAAAACCCTTTATCCATAAGGAATAAAGGGCTAAAAAATTGCTTTTCAAAAAGCATCGAATAATTTTAACTCTTCCCTCCGAAGAATAATTGTTCCGATAGTAACAGGTCTCCTGGCTCAGATTCATCCTACTTTCTAACCTTCCCAAGCATTCAGTGGTATCACTAGATTTCGTCCTCTTTACAGTAGCGGGGGCTGCAATGGCTTCACACCATTTTCCCTTATTTCTATCAGCATTTTATTAAACTATATTTATTATACATGAAAAAAGATTATTTAGTAGTATTATTTGTCTTTCTAACAAAATATGCTATACTAAACTTACTAAACTGAGTTAATTTACATTATTTGAAATTTTTGTTAAAATAGAAGGTTATTTTTTCATGGGACAAAGTTTAAAGAAAAGATTATTATTTCAAACCATACCTGAGGACAGGCTTTCCAACTCAATTTTAAGCCATTCTCTTGTTATCTGCTTATATATAGCCTTGTACAACATTTTTACAAATGCATTCTACCGTTTTCCTCTTTGGGTAAACTACAAATGGTTTGCCTGTATTTTTCTGTCTATGATTGGATTGATTATCATTGAAAAGAAAAAATACAGGCTACTTAATATTTATAAAATCTTCATGGTGCTATTTGTTTTTGTAATCATCACTTATACTTGGTTTTCTAGAGGGGGTAACACTTCTCTTACACTTTCTTATTTTTTTCTCATCCTGTTAATCATAACGATGGTATTTGAAAATTCACTTCTCATCTATTTTTTCAGTGGTTTATCGGTAATTTTATTTAGCTCTTTAATCTATATTGAATATAAGTATCCTCATTACATCAATGTTACTATTTCTCCTATCTACTTGCAGGAAAATATCTTCCAAATGATTGTCCTTATCATAGCCTTGCTCAAGTTAATGCATGTCTATATTTCAAGCTATAAAGCTCAAAATAAAAAATTGGAGGAATATGCCTATATGGATCCTTTGTTGGATATTCATAGTCGCCGCCACATTATGAGTAATCTGCAATCTATTTCTTCTGAGTCGAAAGGAGAAAATAAGATGTATATCATGATGCTGGATATCGATAATCTAAAAAAAATCAATGATTCCTTTGGTCATGTTATGGGTGATTCTATCTTGGTTGAAATATCCAATAGGCTCAAGAGTATCATTGGTGAATGTGGCCATATTGGGCGTTATGGTGGCGATGAATTTCTTATCATTTTTAATAATTTAGATTTTAATAAAATAAATGAGATTATTGATAAAATACGAGAATTAGAGATTTATTTTATGAATAACAAATGCACCATTAGTGGTGGAGTAGTATGCCTTAGAGAAGAAGAAAACGCTATCAATGCAATATGTCGCGCCGATGCTCTTCTGCTTAGGGCAAAGCATTCTGGGAAAAATACTATATTCAAAGATTTAAATACTATTTAGTATTCTTCATAAATTCCAGATGTTCTATAAATAATAGATTAAATTCAGCTACATTTGCTAGGTCCACATAGGAACAGATTCCCTTTATCTTTTCAAAATCAGCTGACCTATTCAATAAATATTCAATGGTTCCTCCTAAACTGCTATTACCTAGGACTTCTATTTTCCCCATAAATTCCGCCGGTAACAGACCCATGTGGATGACATTGCTGATGTTCAGATGGCTGCCAAAGCCTCCTGCAAGGAAAACCCTTTCAATCTTATTTTTTTCCGTGCCATATTGATGGATTAGAACCTCTATTCCTGCTCGGATAGCAGATTTCGCCAGCTGTATTTCCTGTATATCTCTTTGAACAATTGCTATTTGACTTTTCTCATCCAAGACCAGCTTGCCATCTAAGGCATCCACCATGATACCTTCTTCGCTTAGCCAACCTTTCCTCAGCAGCTCACTTACAGCATCCATAATACCCGTACCGCAGATTCCTTTGAGTTCTTCATTGCCGATGGTAAAGGTCTTTACATTTTTACCATCTATCTCTACTTGGTAAATAGCACCCTTTACACTTCCTATTCCATGGGCAATATGACCTCCTTCAAAGGCCGGTCCTGCTGCAGTGGATGTACACAACATCCTTCGTCTATTGCCGATAACTAATTCCCCATTGGTGCCTATGTCGATGAGCATGGCTATCGCCTCTTTTTCGTGCATTCGACTATTATAAATACCGGACAAAATATCTGCACCGATATAAGCAGATAAGCTTGGCAATATTTCAATTTTGCAATTCTCTATAGCCTTTCTATGAGGAACAATATCAAAAAATTTATCGTAAGAAAACTCACATTTTTCAGTAGTAAGGGGTTTAAAAGGACTCATAGCTAAAGAAATCGGATTGAATCCCATAAGAAAATGAAGCATCGTCGTGTTGCCTGCTAGGACTATCCTCTCTAAAAGCTTCCCATCAACCGAGCACTTATCAAGTAATTTTTCCATGCATTGAAGGATATCCTCTTTAACTGCAATCTCTAGTTTGTCAATGCCCAGCTCTTGACTTTTATCAATCCTAGAAATAACATCCGCTCCATATCGAGCTTGGGAATTTAATGTTTTTTCTAACCCCATAACTTTTCTATTATGATAATCCAGTAAGGCCATGACGATGGTGGTTGTTCCAACATCAACAGCTATTCCATATCCTTTTGAACCTTCGATTACCCTTTTCCCCTCTAACTCTGTTTCTTCCTTTATTTCATATTGGGATTCAATAAAATAATCCAGACTTTCCATCTGTTCCAGGCTGATTATCATACCCTGTACAGGTGTAAGCTGGCAAGCAAGACGGACATTTTCTCTTACTTCCTTTTCTGTCAAATGACTTTTCTCAACTCCTGTAAGGGGTTGAACATTATTTTTTTCAACCATAACCTTACACTTCCCACAAGTACCATTGCCACCGCAAGCAGCGGTATAGCCATAGTAATAGTGTTCATTGATGATTTCCAAGAGGTTCTTATAACGATTTTGTTCATCTTCTCCAATATGGATTTTCATTGATTATCACCCGGATTCTCTGTACTATTCTACTGTTCTTCCATGCAAATATCAGCAAAACGGCAAGGGCATATGTTCTCTAAAAGCTTAGGATCGATTTCTATTTGAATTCCAACTTTCCCACCATTGCATATTATTCTTTTGTATTGTAATGCTGATTCATGAAATATTGTAACAAATCTTTTTTTCATGCCTATTGGCGAACATCCACCTTTAATATACCCTGTGGTTTTTTCAATGTCCTTAACAGGTATAAGTTCAATTTTCTTTTCTTCCACAACTTTTGCAGCTTTCTTAAGATCCAACTCTTTATCCACCGGCAAAACAAATACATAATGAGCATGGCTATTGGAGGTGGTCACAAGAGTTTTAAATACTAAGCTTGGGTCTTTTCCAATCATGTTGGCCACTGTTATACCGTCAATCATATTATCACTGTCATCATATTCATAACAGGTGTAGTTTACTTTTTCTTGATCTAAAGACCGCATTGCATTCGTCTTTTTTATTTTTTTTGTCATATGTACCGTCCTTCATTTTTAATACTTTTATTATAATGAATAGCAACAATGAACTCAATATATGTTTCAACACAGTGTTTTAGGGTAGAATAAATAATAGTATCTCTAGAAGATATTGCTAATTATTCGAAAGGAAGGTATGTAACATGGCTAACCTATTTAGCTCACTATCCATTAAAGATTTAACTCTGCGTAACAGGATTGTCATGGCTCCTATGTGCATGTATTGTGCTGATACTCATGGCTATCCTACAGACTTTCATACAACTCATTATGAAAGCAGGGCTATTGGTGGTGCGGGTCTGATTTTATTGGAGGCTACAGCCATAGCCCCTAATGGAAGAATCTCCCCTCATGATCTGGGAATCTGGGATGATTCACATATAGATGGTTTAGCAGCTATCGTCTCCAAGGCAAAAAAACATGGTGCAATGATGGGCATTCAACTAGGCCATGCAGGAAGAAAAAGTTCTTTGCTTGATTTGGACGTTATCGCACCCTCATCACTTCATTTCGATTCTTCCGACCCCGCCTATAAAACTCCACGTGAAATGACAAAAGAAGATATCCATGAAGTCCTATCTTCTTTTACATCCGCTGCGCGAAGGGCTCTGATGGCCGGTTTTGATACGATAGAAATACATGGTGCTCATGGCTACTTAATCAATGAGTTTCTTTCACCCCTTACCAATCATCGTAGCGATGAATATGGAGGGACTTTAGAAAACAGGAGTCGTTTGCTTTTAGAAATTATAAGAAGCATTCGGTCTGTTTGGCCTGACGAAAAACCAATACTCCTTAGGGTCTCAGCCTTTGAGTATAGTGAAAAAGGAAATACCCCTGAGGATGTAGCCCAAATTATTAATTGGGTTAAAGATGCAGGCATCGATATGGTTGATGTAAGCTCCGGTGGCGTTATTCTTTCTTCTGTTCCGGTTTATGAAGGCTATCAAATTAAAATGGCTGAAATCATCAAAGCACAAACACATCTTCCTACCATTGCAGGGGGTAAAATCATCCAGCCTGCCATGGCTAACGAAATTATTGCTAATGATAGATCCGATTTAGTTTTTCTTGGGCGCCAGTTCTTGATCAATCCTTATTGGCCATTGCAGGCCTCTAGGACCTTAGGCACTGAAATAGATTATTGGCCTATTCCATATGAACGAGGTAAATAGCTAGAATAGTGCTTCAACAAAGCTATCCGGGTCAAAGACCTGTAGATCTTCCATGCCCTCTCCAACGCCAATGAATTTAACTGGAATATCAAACTCATCTGCAATTGAAAATATGACACCGCCTTTAGCTGTCCCGTCTAATTTTGTTAACACAATTCCTGTGAGTTTTGTAATTTGGTCGAATTCTTTGGCTTGGCTTAGAGCATTTTGACCTGTTGTGGCATCTAATACCATCAATATTTCCTGAGATGTTATTTCGTATTCCCTCTCTAACACTTTATAAATTTTACCCAATTCATTCATGAGATTCTTTTTATTATGCAGCCTGCCGGCTGTGTCACAGATTAAAACATCAATTTTCTTAGCCTTTGCAGATTCAACGGCATCAAATATCACCGCTGCCGGATCGGATCCTTCTTGATGATGGATCACATTGATATCTAATCTTTTTCCCCAGACCTGTAATTGTTCAATAGCTGCCGCCCTGAAGGTATCTCCTGCGGCTATCAAAACACTTCTTCCCTCTTTTTTGTAACGATGGGCTAGCTTAGCAATGGTTGTCGTTTTACCTGCCCCATTGACTCCTACAACTAATAGGACTATCGGATAAGCTTGTGATAATCCTACATACTCTGTTTCTAGAAATTCCTTCATGATATCCTTTAGAACATCTTTAACCTGAGGGATTTCCTGAATTCTCCTGTTTTTGACTTCGCTTTTTAAATTTTCCATCAATTTCATTGCGGTATTCATGCTGATATCCGATGTAATCAATATCTCTTCTAATTCATCCCATAGGTCTTCGTCAATCTTGACATGAGTTGAAAATGCTTCATCAAACTTATCCATCATCCCTTTTTTTGTTTTGAGCAATCCTTCTTTAAGCTTCCCAAATAATGATTTTTTGTTCTCTGTTTTATTGTCTTCCATGGGTATCCCTTCCTGATTTTTGTTTGTTATTTCAATATTCTATGCAAGTTTTAAGGAAATTACTTTCGATATGCCCTGCTCAGCCATGGTCACTCCATACAAAACATCTGCAAATTCCATTGTAGCTTTTTGGTGAGTGACCAAGATAAATTGTATATCTTCAAAGGTTTTTAAATAATTTGCAAATCGTATAATATTGGCGTCATCCAAGGCTGCTTCTACTTCATCCATAATACAAAATGGTGTTGGCTTTACTTTTAATATGGCAAACATCAATGCAATAGCCGTTAATGTCTTTTCCCCACCGGACATGAGTGTAATGTTTTGCAATTTCTTCCCCGGTGGTTGAGCAATAATTTCTATTCCTGTTTCCAAGATATTCTCTTCATTATCCATTTTTAAATGAGCTATGCCGCCGCCGAATAAGTCTGTAAATACTTTTTGAAAGTTTTCGGCTACTCTTTTAAAGGTATTGGCAAAATTTGTTTTTATAGCCTTGTCCATATCTTCAATAACCTTGTCTAAGGATTTTATAGCACCCGAAAGATCTTCCTTTTGTTCTGTTAGAAACTCATAGCGTTCTTTTACACTATCATACTCCTCAATGGATTTTACATTGACTTCGCCAATCTCTTTCAATCTCTGCCTAATATTTTTAGCTTCAACATTCGTATATTTAATGGTTTCTTTTTTATATTCAATGGCCTCAATATAGGATACTTCAAATTCATTCCATAATTTATCTTTCAAGGTTTCAATTTGCATTTCTCCCTTTGCAATTTTAACCTCTATATCATGTTTTGTTTGTTGGTAGTCAAATACCTTTCGGTCTAACTCCGTCTTCATTTTAGAGGCTTCACCTATTTCTTTTAAGAGATTTTCTTTTTCCAAAACATTTTTTGCTTTCTCTTCTTCCAATAGTTCTTTGCCCTTTTCTTTTGCTTCCAGATTCACTTCCAGTTCTTTATTCTTCTCAATAATTTGATTTTTATTTTCATGGATTGCAAGGATGTTTTCTGTGTTTCTCCTTTTATCCTTCTCAATCTCATTCAGATAATCCTGGGTACGTTTTATCGCGTCTTTCAGATTTGCCCTGTCATTTTCAACAGTAGCAAACTTCAATTTCATGTCCGTCATATCTTCATGAAGTTGTTCGACCGCTATCCGCTCTCCCTCGTATTCATCTAATTTTTCATTTGTCTCTTTTTCTAAATTTATCAATTCATAGTCATATTTTTCTACATCTGCCTCTAAGATTTCTATCATGCCTTTGGCTCGAACTTCTTCTTTTTCAATGTCACTTACTTCTTTTTTCCATCTTTCCTCGGATTCTTTAAAGCTTCTGATATCTGTAACAATCCTAAGGATTTCCTTATCCAACTGGAAAAATTCATTTTGCTTTTCTTTGTGCTGTGCCTCTAAGGATTCCAGTGATTTATCGGATTTAACAATGTCTGACTGCTTGGCTTCCAGGGAATCTTTGCTTTTTTTATACTCTCCTTTTAAAGTACGTATACGTGTTTCCAAATCCTTAAGTTCACCTTTCCGAGTGAGTATACTGCTTTTATTCTCTCTGAAGCTTCCCCCGGTTATAGCTCCACTGGAGTTGATAATATCGCCATCTAAGGTGACGATACGATAGCCCTTATAGCTTCCTTTTCCGATATAAAGTGCATTGTCTAATGTATCAATGATAATAACCCTACCTAACAGATATTCAATAATCTCAGAATATTGGCTATCAGCCTCAACACAATCCACTGCATATCCGACAAAGCCACGTTCCTTTTTGATATCATTATTTCTTGCATTAATGTAGGAGGTGATATTTTTTATAGGTAAAAAAGTAGCCCTTCCTAAATTATTTTTCTTCATGTAGTCAATCGCTTTTTTGGCACTCTTGTTATCGTCACATACAATGTTTTGTAAACCTTGCCCCAATGCAGTTTCTATGGCCCTTTCATAGCCCTTTGGAACATCAATCAAATCGGCTACTGCCCCATGAATCGTTTCATCAATGATAGGACTTTTCATCAAGGATTTGACAGCCATGTTGAAGCCTTCATAAGAGTCTTCCATTTCTTTAAGAAGCTTATACTTGGTCTCTGCCTCGTTAAATTTTATTCTATTATCATTCACACTCAAGGCTAATTTCTTCTCATCAAGCTTGAGCAGCCTGATGCGATCCTTGACAAGCTCAATGGATTCTTCAAGCTCATTACTATATTCTTCGACCTTTTTTTTCTTGGTCAGTAATAGAGTCTGCTCATTTAAGACACCTTTATTGCTAGCCTTAATCTCCTGGTACTCAAGCAATATCTGTTCCTTTCTTTTGAAAAGACTGCTTTCAAGGTTTTCCATGCTCTTAATCTCAGCTCTTTTTTCTACAATAAGATTCTTAACCTCTATGATTTTGCTCTTCTTGTTTTCTATATCAAGGCTTTGGTCCTTAAGCTGGCTATTCTTTAGCTCAAATTGAGCAGTAATCGACTCCTGTTGTTCCTTAAGTGCCAAATATCTGTTCTCAATATCGCTTTCTTTATCCCGATAATTCTTGATATTCTTTTCCTGCTCGCTGACTTTTTCTTCTAAAACAAGAATATCTTCTTTTAACCGATTTTCATCTTTATCAAGGCCTATTATTTTTTCTTTATTGACCGTCTTTTGATTTTCAATGGCGTTTATTTCTTGGATCAAAAAAATAATCCTATCCTGTATTTCCATACTTTTATATTCAATCTTTTCTCTCATCTCCCCATAGAGATTGCTATGATCATCTAACTCATCTTTTTCTGAATGAATCATCTTAATCTCTTGTACTAGGGCTTCCAGCTCATTCTTAAAGGATTGAATATTTTCTTCAATACTGTCGATGCTTTTTATAGCCAAATTGATTTCTATTTTTTTTATTTTACTCTTTAATTCCAAATATTCCTTTGCTTTTTCGCTTTCAATCTTTAAGGGCTCTATTCGCCCCTCCAGTTCATTGATAATATCTTGGACTCGCAATAAATTCTGATGGGTGGCTTCTAATTTTTTCTCTGCTTCACCCTTCTTGGTCCTAAACTTAACAATACCGGCAACCTCTTCAAATATCTTTCTGCGGTCATCCGGTTTGCTATTGATAATATCCATGATTTGACCCTGGCCTATGTTCGAGTATCCGTCCACACCCATACCCGTATCCATTAACATTTCCCTTATATCTTTTAGACGGCAAGGATTACTATTGATAAGATATTCGCTGTCGCCGGACCTGTATAATCTTCTTGTTATGGCTACTTCAGAATAATCCACAGGCAATATATTGGTTGTATTGTCTATTGTCAGTGTCACTTCTGCCATGCCACGGGATTTTCTTGTATGGGTACCGGCAAATATAACATCTTCCATCTTACTGCCCCGCAAGGTCTTAGGACTTTGCTCACCTAAAACCCATTTTAAGGCATCGGAAATATTGCTTTTGCCGCTACCATTAGGGCCTACGATACAGGTAATGCCATCATGAAATTCGATATTGATATGTTCTGCAAAGGACTTAAATCCCTTGACTTCCATTTTCTTGAGATACAATCTATTCCATCCCCCAATTTTAACTATTGCTTCAGTAAAGCACTGATTTTATCAGTAAGCATGGATAAAGCCACTGTATTAAAACCACCTTCAGGTATAATGATATCCGCATTCTTCTTGCTGGGCTCTACAAATTCATCATGCATTAATTTGACTGTTGTCAGATATTGCTCTACAACAGACTCCATGGTTCGGCCTCTTTTTTTCACATCCCGGAGCAACCTCCTTATAAATCGAACGTCTGCATCTGTATCAACAAAGACTTTAATATCAAATTGTTCTAAGAGTTTTCTATTCTCAAATATCAGGATACCTTCAACGATGATGACCTTTGCACTTTTAACCTCAACAGTTTCCTTCTTTCGGTTATGTACAATAAAATCATAGTCCGGTCGATGAATAATAGCGCCTTCCTTAAGTTCTTTTAATTGCTCTATCATTAAATCCGTGTCAAAAGCATGGGGATGATCAAAGTTGATGACTGCCCGCTCTTCGATGGATAAATCATCATTGGATTTGTAATAATCATCATGACTTAATGTCACTATCTCATTGCCAAAAATCCCTTTTATATGTTTAATTAAAGTAGTTTTCCCGGAGCCTGTCCCACCTGCTATACCTATTACAATGGATTTACTCATTTTGCTTCCCTCCGATTATGCGCACTCGAGAGCAATTTTCATCATATCAATAAAGGTTTTTTCCCGCTCTTCAGATGTAGTGGCTTCTCCGGTAACGATACTATCGCTGACAGTGAGAATGGTTAAGGCATTTGCACCTAGCCGAGCCGCGTTCATGTACAAAGCAGCTGCTTCCATTTCTACTGCCAAAACACCCATCTTGGCCCATTTTTTCCATGCATCTTGGGAATCATCATAAAATACGTCACTGGATAAAACATTGCCTACCTTTACAGGAATATGATTTTGATCTGCTATTTGTTTCGCTTTCATGAGAAGCTCGAAGCTGGCAGTAGGTGCATAATCGCCAGGCAAATTAAAATGATGCACATACCGTGAATTGGTTGAGGCGCTCATGGCGAGGATAACATCTCTAACCTTTACATCCTCCTGGAAAGAACCACAGGAACCCACTCTGATTAAATTTTTTACACCATACTCCTTAATTAATTCATAAGAATAGATACCAATGGATGGCATTCCCATACCCGTACCTTGAACGGATATTCTTTTTCCCTTATACGTGCCGGTAAAGCCGTACATGCCCCTCACCGAGTTATAACAAACAGTATCCTGCAAGAAATTATCCGCTATAAACTTAGCTCGCATAGGATCCCCCGGCAGAAGTATGGTCTCAGCTATATCTCCTTTGCTTGCTCCCAAATGTGGTGTAGACATTTTTTATCCTCCTCCTAGATATATCTTCTTAATAGTTCATTTAATGTTCCTTCAAATTTTTCTTCACTATTTAAGTTGCTTAATATGTGCCCAATTTGCCTTTTCTGATTCAGACTTAAAGAAGAAACATCACTAATATTTCTTACTGTCGCCATTCTCCTGGCAAGTTGGTAAAATCTCCTATCTTCTTCTTTTAAATCGTGAAGCTCTTTTATTCTAGACAAGATGATATTCTTGTCGCCCATCATCTTCCCTTCCACATTTTCTAATAAATTGACGATGTGGTCGCTCTTAATGGTCGTTGTAATATTGTTTAATTCCTTTATCATGGATTCCAGCTCAATGACCTTTTCATAGTCAGTACATTGTGTGTAAATTCCGCTCTTCATATCATACCACATACCGGATTCTTCTTTAACAACAAAAGTCCTAATTCTTAGAAAATCAGGGTTAACGCTATTCACGACTTTAGCGGTTTCAATTGCACTTTCTTCCCAATGCTCTTTTCCTCCAACTCCGGGCATATAATAAATTGAAAGCTCCATTCCTGCTTCTTTCACTTTTTTCCCGCCTTCAATTTGCTGCTGCTGAGTTGTTCCTTTACTGATCATCTTTAAAATATTATCCGAGCCGGTTTCATAACCGGAATGAATCCTATCTAAACCGGATTTTCTCAATAATTTCAAATCTTCAAGAGATAGCCTTGCCAGGGTATCAGCCCGTGCATAACTTGTGATGCGACCTATCTCAGGAAACTTCTCATTAAGATATTGTAAGGCTTCTGCTAACTTTTCAGATTTGAGAACGATGGAATTGGCATCCTGTAAGAAGACTGATTTTTCAGCACTTTGTAGCCAATTGGCCATGGAGTAAATATGATATCTTTCCTCACTGTTTAAACCTGCTAGTTTTTTCTGAAGTTCAGCTTGGTTTAATTCCGTAAGAATTTTCTTATACCCATACATGACATCTATATCCGACTTTATTTCCTCTACACTTCTTGGTGAAAACTTTTCATCTTTGTATAAAGTACAAAACTTACATCTATTCCAAGGACAATTTCGGGTTACTCTTAAAAGCATACTATTCGCTTCGCTTGGTGGCCTTATTGGTCCTAATTCTACTTGACTCATATGACATCCTCCTATTCTATTCCTTTATCAATTTCCTAAATGCTTTAATGGCTGTATCTTTCAGTACTTCTTGCCCCTTCTCCGTAGGATGTAGGCCGTCTAAAAAATAATCTGTAACGGGCTCTTTGCTCAATGCTTCATGGTATGCTTCGTAAAAATCAATGGTCACCAAATTGTTTCTATTACAGTAGTTTAATATCCATTCTCTTAATAATAGCACCTGCTTGTTGGCCTTCTTATAATCTGTCCCATCAGCCCATTCCCTAGAAGCCATAAGCTCATCCATTTCCATGGTGATACCTATTAAAGGAATAATACCCTCTTTTCTTGCTGTATTAACCATCTTTTCAATATTTTCTGTAATAGTATCAAGGGGCATATCCAATACGATATCATTGGCTCCCCCAAATATAAGGACATGTGTGGGTTCATACTTCACAACATCTCTTAAAAATCTCCTCAACATCCCACCGGTAGTATCCCCATTCATGCCTTTGTTAATGATTTCTATCCCTTTTTCTTGTGCTAATTGCTTTACCCAAACCCGATCAGGTCTAATTCTATAGCCATAGGTTAAACTATCTCCTATAAAAACCATTCTCATTTGTTTTACTCCTCTCACGGTAGTCAAAATATCCTATAACTTTAGATATTTTATCATAATGTGCTTAAAAAGATTAAATATTTTATTTTAAATATTGACAAAATGTAGCCTAGGTGTATTATTAGTATTAGTACACGTGTAAATTTTATATACCATTAGAAAGGAGGATTACAATGTTTCAGATTGATTTACGAAATCGCATGCCGCTTTATGAACAAATTGTTGAGAATTATAAACAATTAATCATTAATAAGGTCCTTAAGACCGATGATAAAATGCCTTCTGTTCGTGACTTAGCTAAAGAACTGACTATCAATCCAAACACGATTCAAAAGGCTTATAGAGAATTAGAATACCAGGGCTATATCTATACTGTAAAGGGCATAGGGACATTTATTTCCGGGGATTTTCAAAACAGCTTTGATGTTGAAAAAGCTAATGTGCTCAAAGAAACTATAAAAGGCGCAGTATTAGAACTCTTATTTATAGGATTTCCGGAGAAGGACTTAAAAGATTACTGGAATGAAATATTGTCATCAAGGAAAGGGGGAGAAAACAATGATAGAGGTTAAGAATCTTTCAAAATCATTTAATGATAGCAAGGTATTGTCTGATCTGAATTTATTGGTTGAAAAGGGTTCCATTTATGGTCTTATTGGAGCTAATGGTGCAGGAAAAACCACACTTATCAAACATATTACAGGTGTATTTAAGCAGGATGCAGGCGAAGTCTTAATCAATAATGAGCCAGTTTTGGATAACGAAAAAATAAAGTCCAGGATTGGTTACATAGCTGACGATCTTTATTTTTTAAACGGCTATAGTTTAAAAGCTATGGCTAAATATTATGCTCAAATCTATCCTCATTGGAATCAAGAGCGCTATACTAAAATGCTGACTCTTTTCAATCTGGATGAAAAGAAAAATTTGAGTAAATTTTCAAAGGGTATGAGAAAGCAAGCTTCCTTTATACTTGCCATGTCCATCATGCCTATTGCACTTATTCTAGATGAACCCATCGATGGGCTGGATCCCTTAGTGAGAAAAAAAGTATGGAAATTAATTGTAGAGGATGTGGCGGACAGGGAAATGTCTGTACTTGTTTCATCTCATAACCTTAAGGAAATGGAAGGCATTTGCGACTCTATAGGTATATTAAATGAGGGTCATATGATTCTCCAAAGAAACCTTGATGAATTAAAATCAGATATTTGTAAAATTCAAATTGCTTTTGATGGAGAAGAGCCTTCTGATTTGCAGGAGAAATTAAATATACTTCACAAAGAAAAAAGAGGTAGCGTGAACCAGATGATTGTAAAAGGAAATGTTACTGATATAGCAAAGCTCCTTCAATCTTATCATCCCCTCTTATTAGATGTACTGCCATTATCCTTAGAAGAAATATTTATTTATGAATTAGGAGGTGAGGGATATGAAATACAAGGCATCATTTTTTAGTTTTCCACTCTTTAAAGAAAATTTGAAAAGGTTTTGGGCGGTCTCTGCACTCTATACTTTTATTTTAGCTTTGGGCGGATTTTTACCCCTTATTATGAGCAGTGAATATAAATCAAGTTGGGTTCATATTGTGCGTGTCTTTTTAAGCCATCAACACCCGGCGAATGTGGTATTCTTAGTGTCAGCTCCTGTTTTTGTTGTTTTTCTTTTATTTAAATATATGCAACAAAGCCATTCAACAGCTGTCATCCACGCACTTCCTTTTACTAGAAAACAATTGCTTTTTAGTAACTATGTCACAGGTTTATTGTTAATCATTGCCCCCATTATTATCAACTGTATTTTATTATTGGTTATTAAGGAACCCGTTTATTCCGGCAATCCGCAAATAGATATCTTTACCTCATCTGCCATCATGAACTGGGCCATAAGTAGCTTTGTTATCAGCCTCTTCGTTTTTTCTATTGCTATTTTAGCTTGTATGATAACAGGTTCTTCCCTCTTGCAGGTTGTTTTTGGTATTGGTTTTATATTCCTTACACCTGCTTTATTCAGTGTTATTACCGTTTATTTTAACCAATTCTTGTTTGGTTTTTCTATATCGGATACACTTGAAAAAATTATAGTCAGCACCTCACCTCTTGTCATCATGCTGACGCATCATGAAGTTTCAGACAAATTAATAGCTATTTATTTCATAGTTGCTATTCTTCTTTTGTTTGTTTCTTATGCATTTTACAAGGCAAGGCATCTGGAAACTGCGACGGACTCTATTTCCTTCAATTTTATTAAACCCATCTTTAAATATATGGTTGCTTTTTGTGGTATGACCGTATTAGGACTGTATTTCATGCAACTGGGTGGCAACCAGACATTGAACATGTACCTTGGCTTTTTCTTGGGCTCCTTCATCGCTTATCTTATAGCTGAAGTCATCCTCCAAAAAACTTTATGGGTTTTTAAAAACATCAAGGGCTACCTTATCTTTTTAATCATAGCTTTCCTTTTTATCCTGACAATCAACACGGATATTTTGGGATATGAAAAGCGTATGCCGAATCTAGCCCATGTGGAGTCTGTTTATGTGAATATGCATCAGCATGACAAAGAAGGCATTACAGATCCTGAAAACATGAAGCTTGCATATGATTATCATCAATCCATTATCGATAATAAAAATATTTTAGAAAAAGATTTATTATCTCCTCAGTCAACAAATAGGAAAAGTTATGTTAGCTTTACTTACAGATATGCCAATGGTAAGGAATTCAATCGTTCCTATAGAATCATGAATGATTTTGTAAAAAATAATCCTTATATGAAAAAGCTCTATGAAACAGAGGAGTATAAAAACAAATTCTATTCTGATATCTTCTCGATTGATAAAGAGGATTTAGCTTATTTGGATATTCGTTCCGAACATTTAGATAGACCTGGTACTTTAATCAAGGATTCCGATGAAATTAAAGAGCTCATAACCTTGTTCCAACAGGATTTATTATCCAAAACTCATGAGGAATTCAATAATTCTCTCATGCCGATGGGCACTATTAGGCTTAATTATCTCAGTGATAGTGACAATGAAAAATATTCAGAAAAACCTATCCATGCCTTGTCCTTTAGCTATGACTACAAAAAAACTATAGAGTGGCTTGAAAGCCATGGTTATTTAGAAGAATTCCTGGTAACCTCTGAGGATATACATTACATGACGGTAAGAAAGATTACACCTGAAAATCGTCCGATGTCATCCTATGTTGGGGATAGAGAAAGCTTGCCCTTATCAACAAGTGAATTGATGGTCATTACGGATAAAGCTCAAATTAACGAGCTTCTCCACACAGTTGAAGCTTACTCTTATTATCTTAATGATTTCTATGAGGTCTATATTGTATTTAAAGATAATCAAGGTTCCTATTATGGCTACTACTCTGAAAAGACTGTGCCCGATTTTATAGCTAATTATTTTAATAATCAATCCCTATGATTCGTAAAAATTAACAAGCAAAGATTTGAAGTGTTGAAGTGAGGGGAGGGTATGCCTGGTGGGTGGGAACAAAGCTGCAATCCAAGCAATATTAGCCGATGGAGTTCTAATTCTCGCGCAAGCTGGTGATGCGACCCTTCTCCCATTTCTTAATACATTAACTATAATTATGATCATTTTACCGTTTATGTATTTCTTTTACTTTCGTGGTTCTTCTTCAAATCGTGCTTTAAGCTTTTGGCTAAAAAATGAGCAAATTTTCAACTAGTGTGTTGATATGAGGTGCTATACTAAAGTTGTAATGTGAATGTGCATTATGCAGAAAAAATGAAGAGAGGAGCACATCAAATGCACTACGTAGAACCTGAGCTTAAACAGAGAATCATCAAACAGTATATTCAGGATGGTCGCACATATCAAAGCTTATCTGATGAATATGGTATTTCACGATATGTTATTAGCCGCTGGATTAAGAAATAC
>CAYSBC010000006.1:0-51710 GCA_964429195.1 uncultured Eubacteriales bacterium
CGTTAAGGTGGACCTATTTTACCGTCACAGTGGAATTATTACATCGTAATATCCAGTTAGACTATTATTATAAACATAAGGCATGACTTCATTTTCGCCTCTTTGATAAATTTCCATGATATTAGTGTTATTATTATAAATATATATTGTGGCCAAAAAATCACTCCTAACTTCTATATTTAATAACAATATATTAGTTAGGAGCTTTTTAATTGAATCCATTCTAACCTATAAAAGGTTTTTTTTACTGTTTTTTTTCAATATTGCCTTCTTGAATGTTAAAAATACTATACTCCTGCAAATCTTTCACAATGAATTCTTTTATTTCCGTTGTTGTTATAAATACTTGCATATTTTTCAAAAAATTTACAAGATAATTCTGACGATATTGATCCAATTCTGACAGTACATCATCTAATATGAGGATAGGAATCTCACCTGTTTCTTCGGCAATCAACTTTATTTCAGCTAGCTTTAAAGACAAGGAAGCCGTTCTTTGTTGTCCTTGGGAACCAAAATTTCGAACATCAATTCCATTAATTTTTATGATTAAATCATCTTTATGGGGTCCAATAGAGGTATAGCCTCGCATAATGTCTTTTTTTTCTGTTTCTTTTAACTTTTTATAATAATTTTCTTCTTTTATTTCTTCTGCTTTATCAACACTGCAATCGTACAATATTTCAAGATTTTCTTTTTCATTTGTAAGCTTTGCATGGATTTTTTTACTTATATTGTTGAGTCTTTTTATAAATTCCTCTCTATTTTTAATCAAATTAATCCCATACTTTATCATTTCTTTATTCCATATATCCAGCATCATATCATCTTTTTTATTAAAATTATTGATATTTTTTAAGCAGGCATTTCTTTGAACAAGAATTTTATTGTATTTATATAATTGGCTGTAATAAAGAGGTTTTATTTGGCAAAGCTCTCGGTTAATAAAATTTCTTCTTTTTTCCGGACCATCTTTAACGATTCTTAAATCTTCCGGCGTAAAACAGACAATATAGACATTATTTAAAATCTGACTATTTCTCCTTAACGGAGTTTGATTCAATTTAATTATTTTTTTATTTTTTCTTGATAATAGAATCTGTATATCCACTTCACTGTATTTTTTGCAGATGACCCCATTGATTAAGGCATTATCTTGATCTAATTGAATCATATCATTATCATTAAAGGATCTAAAAGATTTCCCAATAGACATCAAATAAATCGATTCAATTAAGTTTGTTTTACCTTGGCCATTTTTTCCTATAATAATATTAAATTTTTTATTAAAAGAAACAATTTCTTCTTTATAGTTTCTAAAATTTTTAATATGAATATTTTTTATAAACATACCTACTCCTAAAAATAGCTATAAATTTAATTTATAGCTATTTATTTGACAATTATCTTTTGTCCGTCATATTCAACAATATCATTTCTATATATTTTTTTACCCTTTTTTATTTCTACGTTTCCGTTTAATTTAACCAGACCATCTAAAATAACATTTTTCGATTCTCCCCCGGATGAAACCAAGTCAGCTAATTTCAGAAGTTGTGTTAATTTTATAAAATCATCTTTAATAACTACTTCTTTCATTTTTTTCTCCTAGTTTAAAATAATCTTTTTATTTTTAATTAGATATTCTTACCGGTAATAGAAGATATTCAAAGCTATCCCCTTCTAAAGGAGAAATAATAACCGGACTCACGCTCGTAATTAACTTCATATAGATTTCTTCGTCGTCTATATTTTTTAAAATATCAAGGATATACTTTGAATTAAATCCTATATCCATATTTTCTCCTTCTTTTTCAATATAAACCTCTTCCTGTACTTTACCTTCTTCAGATCTGGAAGTAATAATTATTTTATCTTCACCTATATTCATCTTTATAAGATTATTTTTTCCTTCTCTGGCTAATAAGGAAGCTCTTTCTAAACTATCAAGCATATCCTCTTTATTCACTTTTACACTACAATTAAAGGCCTTTGGTAAAATATTTTTGTAATCTATAAAATTTCCTTCCATTAATCTTGAATGTATAATCGTATCATTCATTTTTATAATCATATTTTTGGGATGAATATAGATATCAATATAATCCGCTTCTTCATCGGTTAATATTTTATAAATTTCATTTAAAATTCGAGTATGAATAATGATATTTTTATGGATGTTAAGATCAATGTATTCTTTTCGAACAGACATTCTAAAACCATCTAGTGAAACCATATTGATATAGTTTTGGTTTATTTCAATCAATGTTCCTACAATAACCCCTCGAGATTCATCCTGACTCGCTGAAAAAGAAGTTTGCTTAATCATGTTTTTAAATATTTCTTTTTCTATTTTAAGAGTATCTTCATAATCCATGGAATCCATTTGTGGGAAATCCTCTTTACTTTGACCAACTATGGAAAACTCTGAATTAAAGCTTTTTATAATAACGTTATTTTCAACAACCTCTATTGTAATATCCTCAGAAGACAATTTTTTAATAATATCTACAAATAATCTTGCAGATACAACAACAGCGCCCTTTTCATAAGATTCAACTTCTATTTTCTTTTGAATACTTAAATCCAAATCAGATGCAGAAATATTGAGAATATGATCATCGTTTATCTCCAATAAAATACCTTTTAAAATAGGAATAGTTGTTCTATTGGTAACTGCTTTGGATACGGTGTTTAATGCTTTGGATAATTCTGTTCTTTTACATAAAAATTTCAAAATGTAAACCCCCTTAAAAAACTTATTTTTATTATTATTTATTAATAATAGTAGTAATAGGTCCTGTGAATTTGTTAATAAGTGTTGTACTAGGTTAATAAAGAGAAGGAAGTTCTTCTAAATATGTGTGAATAACTTTTAAAAATTATAAAGGCCGATGTGAATAAGATAAATTATTCTTTTTTAATATCCTTTTTTAAAGTATTTAATATTTCATTAACATTACTGTTTATTTTTTTCTCTTTTGAAATTTTATCACAGGCATGAATAACGGTTGTATGATCCCTACCACCAAAATATTCACCTATTTTAGGTAAAGACAAATCCGTCAAATCCCTGCAAAGAAACATGGCTATATGCCTTGGAAATGTAATATCTCTGGATCTTTTTTTAGATTCTAGATCATTAGGTTTTAAATTAAAATAATTAGAAACATTTTTTTTAATCAAATCAGGTGTGACCTTTCTTGTTTTGGAAGAAAAGACGTTAATTAAGGCTTCCTTTGCCAGCGTTGTATTAATTTCTTTATTAGTTAAAGAAGCATAAGCCACAATTCTTATCAAGGAACCCTCTAGTTCTCTTATATTGGATTGAATTTTTTCTGCAATCAATTCAATTACCTCTTGCAAGTTAGGAGTCATTGGTATTTTCTCTATCTCCGCCTTTTTTTGCAATATAGCAACACGAGTCTCATAATCGGGGGGTTGAACATCAGCGATGAGACCCCATTCAAATCTAGACCTCAATCGTTCTTCTAAAGTTGGAATTTCTTTGGGAGGACGATCACTTGATACTATGATTTGTTTGTTGGATTCATAAAGTGTATTAAAGGTGTGAAAAAACTCTTCCTGAGTTCTTTCTTTTCCCGCAATAAACTGGATATCATCTATCAATAGAACATCAATGTTTCTAAATTTATTTCTAAATTCAATATTTTTGTCATCTTTAATAGCTTTAATAAGTTCGTTGGTAAATTTTTCAGATGAAACATACAATATCTTGGATTTTGGATTGTTTTGAAGAATATAATGCCCGATGGAGTGCATTAAATGGGTTTTCCCAAGACCAACACCACCATATAAAAATAAAGGATTATAAGCTTTTGCTGGTGATTCGGCAACAGCTAGACTTGCAGCATGGGCAAAACGATTACTGCTGCCGACAACAAAGGTATCAAACATGTATTTTGGGTTTAAATAAAGGTCATCTGTAACATTTTCTTTATAATTGGATATTTCGATAGAATTATCATCATGAGATTGATGAAGCAGATCCTCTTCAGAATAAATAAAGATTCTGTAATTTTTTGCTGTTACTTTTTTAATGGAGCTCTCAATAAGCTTAAGATAACGCGATTCCAATATACCTTTTGCAAAATCACTATAAATAGAAAGAGTAACTGTCTCTTTATTGTTGTCAATAGAAACAGGCTTTATCGGTTGTATCCATGTATTAAAACTAACCTCAGTTACTTCTGTTCTCGATACATCAAGTGTTTTTTGCCATATATTGTTAATATCATTCATTGTAAGTACCCCTTCTTATGTAAATAATATATATAAAATTGTGGATTATAAAATAATTGAATATATAAGTAAAGATATTATAACATGTTATCCACAGAAAATTAAAGAGTATTCGAATTTTTTTATATATTTCAAAAGAATTAACAAAATTATTAACAGGCTGTGTATAACTAATCAACAAATGAACAAATTTAAAAGCAGGGCAATGTTGAAAATGTGAATTAAATATATTGCAATTATGCATATGCAAATATAAATATCCTCAAAAATAAGTAAAAAGATGTTATGATTTATAAGTATTTATAATAAAGGGATATTGGCATGTTATTTGCTTATTTTTAAGTTAGAAACTATAAGAGTAAAATTATAAGGAATAGGGAGGAAGAAAGATGCCACAAAAACCAAGTCTTGAAAAATTTAAAATAAATTTAACAGAAATCCTTGTCGGGAAAAAAATGGAGCCTCGTTATATGGAATATAACTGGCGGGATATTGCCTTATATGCTTTGGCTGTCGGGGCTAGGAGGGATGATCTTCACTATGTTTATGAAAAAAATTTAAAGGCTATCCCCACATACGGTACGATTCCCTACTGGGGTACAGTCAATGTAAGACCTCATCAGTGGATGCCTCTGCCTGCCTCTATGCTGGCGGAAGAAATAATCAAACCTACCATATCATTCTTAAATATGGATCATGAGATTATTATGCATCGTCCTATTGACCCTATTAAGGGAACCTTCCAATATCAGGATGTTATAACGGATGTTTATGATAGAGGTGAGGGAAAAGGAGCTGTAGTTAAAACGAAGGTCCTTGTTCGGGATGAGGCCGGCAATGAGGTTTGTACCAACTACTCCACAACATTTTTTCATGAGGCAGGAGGCTTTGGGGGTCCACCTATGCCTAAGAGTTCAGTAGAAATTCCAGACCGTGCTCCGGATTATGAGGTAGATGATTATATCAGCCCTGTACAAAACCTGCTTTACCGATTGACCGGCGACACCAACCTGGTACATGTAGATCCAGAATATGCTCAGAAGATGGGTTTTGAAACCTCCTTTATGCAAGGATTATGTTCCTTTGGTTTTTCCTGCCGTATGGCTATCGATGTCCTTATTCCCGGTGAACCTGAGCGTATGACGCGTATGGCAGCCCAGATGAGTTCTGTCCTTTTTCCAGATACTCCGGTACGCCTTCAACTTTGGAAAATAGGAGAAGGTCTTGCCTACTTCCGCTTTATCAATCTCACCAATGGAAAGCCTGTCTTAAACCGTGGCGTTTTTGAATGGAAGTAAATGAAAAGATGTTACTATAATAGATGTATAAAATATCAAAAATATCAGCTTCTATAAGGCCTTATAAAAATATTTCTTTTTTATAGGGCCTTTTTCATACAAGGATTTTCTAAAAAAGACTTTAAATTTTTTTTTGAATATATTGACTTTTATGCGATGTTGAGTATTCTTGAATAAAGAAAATATGATAATATGAAGAAGGAAAGAAAATTCTAATTATCGAGAATTTTTGGAAACAGTTCTCTATTATGATATAAATTTAAGGAGGATCATCGATGAATAAATGGAATGCAAATGATATTATAAGAAAGTCAAAAGAATTAAATCTTGAATTTATACACTTGCAATTTACAGATATTATTGGAACCATGAAAAATATATCTATTACACCCGAACAATTAGAGAAGGCTTTAAATAATGAAATCATGTTCGATGGATCATCTATTGACGGTTTTGTAAGAATTGAAGAATCAGACATGTATTTATACCCGGACATATCCACTTTTACGGTTTTTCCATGGACGGAAACCGAAAAAGAAGCAAGAATAATCTGTGATGTTTATAAAACAGATGGAACCCCTTTTGAAGGTTGCCCCAGAAATACTTTAAAGAGGGTACTTATGGAAGCCAAAGGAATGGGATACACCATGAATGTTGGTCCTGAATGTGAATTTTTCTTATTTAATACAGATGAAAAAGGAAACCCATCCTTAGAAACCCATGATAATGCAGGTTATTTTGATCTTGCTCCTGTGGATTTAGGTGGAAATGCGAGAAAAGATATGACGATAGCACTGAAAAAGATGGGCTATGAAATAGAGGCCTCTCACCATGAGGTTGCTCCCGGTCAACATGAAATTGATTTTAAATACCAAGAAGCATTGCATGCAGCTGACAGTATTATGACCTTTAAAATGGCAGTAAGAATTATCGCCCAAAAGCACGGACTTCACGCTACCTTTATGCCTAAACCAAAGTTTGGTATCAGCGGATCCGGAATGCATATTAATATGTCCTTATCTACTTTGGAGGGTAAGAATGCTTTTTGTGATGATAATGATACTTTAGGGCTTTCAAAAGTAGCCTATTATTATTTAGGGGGGATTATGAAACATGCTAAATCTTTTACAGCATTAACCAATCCAACCGTTAATTCCTATAAAAGACTTGTTCCTGGATATGAAGCCCCCATTTCCATAGCTTGGGCCGCAAGTAATCGTAGTCCATTAGTTAGAGTACCTGCTAAAAGGGGTAACTCAACTCGAATTGAACTTAGAAATCCCGATCCATCAGCCAATCCTTATTTGGCCTTAGCTGCCATTCTTAAGGCTGGACTAAACGGTATAAAAAATGAAATAACACCTCCGGAACAAATAGTAAGCAATGTTTATGAAATGTCTAAAACAGAAATGGAAGAAAAAGAAATAGATACACTTCCATCTAATTTGTATGAAGCTGTCAAAGAATTAAAAAAGGATAAGGTTATTCAGGAGGCCCTAGGAGAACATATTTATAAAAAAATTGTAGATGCGGCGCTTTATGAATGGAATGAGTATTCCCGTTATATCTCTCAATGGGAAATAGACCGTTACCTAAGAAAATTTTAGGAACCGATAAAAAAATTACTTGAAACAGCAACTTAATATGGTATAATAATACGGCATGAATATACACGATATTTTTAAATATCGGATGCTTATGCTCTCTGCTTTACTAAAAAGTAAAGCCAAATAGTCCATAGGGAGGTGAAAACACATGAAAAAGTATGAACTTTTATTTATTATTGACACGATGTTAGAAGATGAAAAAAAACAACAAATCATTGAAATGGTAAAGGAAACTATTTCAACTGAAGGGGAAGTAGAAAAGCTGGATATATGGGGTAATAAAAAATTAGCATATCCTATAGAAAAGAAAAACGATGGTTACTATGTATTAGTTCTATTCAAAGCTTCTCCTGAACTTCCTAAAGAAGTCAGCAGAAAATTAGGAATTACTGAAGGCGTAATGAGGTATCTTGTTACGGATGTAGAAGAAAAATAATTGGTGGTGAAATAGATGAATCATGTTGTGCTAATAGGTCGATTAACAAAAGACCCGGAGATACGCTATATACCCGGCAATGAAAAAGCTGTAGCTAATTTAACTTTAGCAGTCAATAGACCTTTTAAAAAGGATGAGGCAGATTTTTTTAGAGTGGTTGTCTTCGGTAAACCTGCAGAAAATTGTGCAAGATACTTAGGGAAAGGCAGCATGATTGGCGTTCAAGGAAGAATACAAAACAACAACTATACAGCAGCAAATGGTGAGAAAAGATATTCTACCGATATTATTGCTGATAGAGTAGAATTTTTAGATTCAAGAAATAAATCATCAAATAGAGACGAACATGTGGATTATTCATCAAAAGATAGTCATCCTGGATTACCAGATGGATTTGAAACAATGGAAGATGATGATGATGACATACCATTTTAGTACTTTATCCCATATAGAAGGAGGGAAAACAGGTTGAAGAAACGAATAAGAAAAAAGAAAGTATGCCAATTTTGTGCAGACAAGATAGATGTAATCGATTATAAAGAAGTGGAAAAGCTAAAAAGATTTGTAACCGATAGAGGTAAAATCTTACCTAAGAGAATCACAGGAACCTGCGCAACACATCAAAGAGAATTGACAATAGCTATAAAAAGAGCGAGGATGGTGGCTTTGCTTCCATTTACACAAGATTAAAACAAAAAGAAGCGAATCTTCGCTTCTTTTTGTTTAAGTGTTATATTTATCATTATTTTAACTTTATAAAATAAGGAGAGGCTTATGAATAGCAATAAAAACACGCAAGGCATAGTAGAATCATCGATTATAACAGGAATCCTTGTTATTTTAGGGATATTAGGAATGTATATGCCTTTTTTTGGTATTTTCTTGTTTATTATACCCACACCTCTTATCATTATAGGCCAAAGACAAGGTGTGAAATATTCTGTTATGTCGCTCATTGTAGCTACCCTTATCATTATTGGGTTTTCTAATCCTATAATAGCCTTATATATCATTGGGTTACCGGGTATGGTAGCTATTGCTATCAATATCATGATTCAAAAAAAAGCGGAAGCCTCGATGATAGTCCTTGTAGGGGCAATAACCAGTGTGCTTACAATGATTCTATCCATTAACTTGGCAGACAGTTTATTAGGTATCTCTCTTATAGAAAACATGAAGGAGATTTTTAAACAATCCATTGAAATGCAACAATATGTGGGACAAATGACGAATAGCAATGAAGACCTTTTGACTCAAAGCAAAGAGATGTTGGAAAATATGGAAGCCCTTGCACTGGTTCTTATACCCTCTATTATTATCATAGCTTCCGCTTTAACAAGCCTAATCAATTATAAGCTTGCGACGGTTATCTTGAAAAGAACAGGAAATGATGTGATAGAGTTAGGGCCATTCAAAGAGTTTCGATTATCAAAAAATGCATCTTTAGGCATGATTGTCATCATGTTTTTATCATTTATTACGTCCAAAACAAATATAGTTAATGGAGAGACTTTATTAGTCAATGTCTCCTTACTTTTCCAAATAGTATTTGTAGCCCAAGGTCTGGCTGTAGCCGTTTTTTTCTATACACATTATAGGTTATCAAAAATTTTACTTATCCTTGTTATACCCCTCATATTTTTCTCGAATATGGCTGTAATTTCCTTAGCTATAATAGGTATCGTTGATATCTTTATGGATTTAAGAAAATATGCCAGAGATACTAGGTAAATCAGAATTCTATGGTATAATAATAGGGCAAAAGAATTGTTTGCAGTAGAAATCGTCATCCATTTGCATAGCAAATGGGCGAGCTACTATAGGAGGAAAACCATGACAAATAAAGTATTAAAAATGATACTTATGCCAAACACGAGGATATACTTTTGGATACTCACCATATTTGTCATTATCATAATGGCTTATAACCCTATTCTTGGAATAATTTCAGGAATGGTTCTTATAACCTTGATTTTATATAATTGGCAAATAGAACATAATCGAAAAAAGCTATGGACTGAGTATATAGAAAATATTACACAAGAGATAGATGAAACTTCAAGAAACGCCTTAATTAATTTGCCCATGGCCCTCACGATTATTGAGATTGATGGGTCCATAATATGGTATAACTCCAGGTTCAATGAAATAACCGGTGGAGTAGAGCTTCTGGAAAAAAACATCGAGGATATTATTACAAATTTAAAAATTAAGGATATTATCTCTAATGATACTGAAGAAGGTCACACGCTGATTCATTTTCAAGACAAGATTTTTAAGATCACCTACAATATCGTCAAAAATATTGTAGATACAAAATACAGTATCATTCTTTATTGGAGCGATATAACCAATTATCAAAATTTAAAGACCCTTTACAATGATGAAAAACCCAATATTGCCTATATCAATATTGATAATTATGATGAGATTATTCAGGAAACTCCCTTAGAAAAGAGAGCATTATTGATAGCAGAGATTGACAATACCATAAGAGTATGGGCGAAGGGAATTAATGCTTTTATCACAAAATATGATGATGATAAATACAGCATGTACTTTGAAAATAAGTATTTGGAGAAGCAAGAAGCTAAAAAATTTTCTGTCTTAGACGATATTCGTAAAATTGAAACATACTCTGATTTTCCATGTACTATCAGTCTAGGGATAGGAGTAGGCGGGAAGAACCCCCTGCAACAATCAGAGTTTGCAAGGGCTGCTATGGATTTAGCACTAGGTAGGGGTGGCGACCAGGTTGTCATTAAAAAAATAAATAAAATTGAATACTATGGTGGAAGATCCCAAGTCGTTGAAAAAAGAAATAAAGGGAAATCACGTATTATGGCCCATGCCATGAGACAGCTTATTGATCAATCAACCCATGTTGTCATCATGGGGCACAAGACTCCGGATATGGATTGCTTTGGAGCATCCCTTGGTGTTTATAGGATGGTTTTAAACAGAAAAAAGAGTGCCTCTATTGTTCTTGATGATATGACAGAAGGTATTGATGCACTTTATAAAACAATCAAGAATAACAATACCTACCAATTTATTGATAACGATATGGCTATTCAAATCGTGAATAAGGATACCTTAGTTGTCGTAGTAGATACATATCGACCAAGTTTTACCCAATGCCCGGAGATATTAACAAAGACAGATAAAATTGTGGTCATAGATCATCATAGAAAAATGGAAGAATTTATAGATAATGCAGTATTGTCCTACATGGAGCCCTATGCTTCCTCTTCCTGTGAATTAGTTACGGAGATGCTACAATATTTTGTAGACAAAAAAGAAATAGAAAAGGTTGAAGCGGATGCACTTTTAGCAGGGATAGCTATTGATACAAAGGTTTTTTCAAATAAAACCGGAGTTCGAACCTTTGAAGCAGCTTCATGGCTGAGACGTATAGGTGCAGATGGAAATAATATAAAACAACTCTTCCAGACAGATATGAATTCCTTCATAGCTAAGGCTGAAATTATGAAAAATGCAAAGGCAATAACACCTTTTATCGCCCTATCTACCACGGATTTGAAAAGAAGTAATGCGAACATCCTTGTTTCTCAAGCAGCAGATGAATTATTGGATATAAAAGGTATTACAGCTACCTTTGTTATCAGTACAAATGCAAAAAATGATACCCTCATCAGTGCAAGATCAACCGGAGATATTAATGTTCAAGTCATTATGGAAAAGATTGGTGGAGGTGGGCATTTGACAATGGCGGGAATGCAAACGAAAGAAAGTCCTCAAGCTGTGGAAGAAAAACTAAAGCATTATATTTTGGAATACGTAAAGGAAGGTGTAGTAAAATGAAGGTAATCTTATTAAAGGATATTAAGAAAATAGGAAAAGCCGGTGATGTTATAGATGCGAGTGATGGATATGCGCGCAATTATCTTATTCCAAGAGGCTTAGCCAAGGAAGGAACCAGTGGCAATTTAAAAGAGAGAGATAAAAAGAAGGCGGCAGAAGACAAGAAAAAAGAAGGAGAAAGAGAAGAAGCAATAAAATTGGCCGAAAAAATTGAAAATATAAGTGTTAAGATTATTACAAAAGGCGGAGAAGGCGGAAGATTATTTGGCTCAGTCACCTCCAAGGATATAGCGGATCAACTTGAAGAGCAATACCAAATAAGCATCGATAAAAAGAAGATGCAATTAGAGGGTCCAATAAAAGAAGTAGGCTTATTCCATATCCCTATAAAACTATATCCGGAAATAGCGGCAAAATTAAAGGTTGAGGTTGTAGCTACTTCATAATTGATTGATTTCCACTGCTTAAGTTTTACTTTACACATTGAGGAGAGAAGAGAGGTATGGCAAGAGAAGAAATGGAAAGAATACCACCCCATAGTATTGAAGCTGAAGAATCGGTTTTGGGTTCTATTTTGTTAGATAAAAATGCTATGTATGAGGTATTCAACATATTGAAGCCAGAGGATTTTTATAGTCAAATACACAAGGCTATATTTGAAGCTATCATCGAGCTTTTTCAACAAAATCAGCCTATTGATATTTTAACGCTAGCGGAGTTTCTTAAGAAAAGAAAACTACTGGATATGATAGGTGGACGAGCCTATTTAGGACATCTTTCTTCCTCTGTTCCATCCACTTCCAATGTGGAGTATTATGCTAAAATAGTAGAGGAAAAGGCAGTACTGAGAAGGCTTATTGAGGTCTCCTCAGATGTTATGAATAAAAGTTTTCAAGAAAAAAATGAAACAGGAGATGTCTTAGATTACGCAGAACAAAAAATATTTGAGATTTCCGAAAAACGTCAGAAAAGTGGATTTTCTATTATAAAAGAAATCTTATGGGACAATCTAAAAACAATTGATGAAGCATCTCGAATGGAAGGGAATATGACCGGATTGGATTGCGGTTTTGCGGATATAAACAATAAGACATCCGGACTCCAAAAATCCGACTTAATTATGGTTGCAGCAAGACCAAGTATGGGAAAAACTGCATTTTGTTTAAATATTGCCCATAATGTGGCTACAAAATCAGATGCTAAAGTGGCTATCTTTAGCCTTGAAATGTCAAAAGAGCAATTAGTCCAAAGAATTTTAAGCTCAGAGGCCACTGTTGAAATTCAAAAAATTAGGACAGGTAATTTAAACAGCGATGAATGGAATAAAATTAATATGGCGATTGATGTTTTGTCAAAAGCAAATATTTATATTGATGATACCCCAGGCATCACGCCACTTGAAATAAAGAATAAGGCAAGACGTTTAAAAATGGATAAAGGCCTAGACCTTATCATTATCGATTATTTACAGTTGATGTCTTCTGATGGCAATGCTGAAAGCAGGCAGCAAGAAATATCGACCATATCACGATTGCTTAAACACTTAGCAAGAGAAATAGATTGCCCTGTTATAACCCTATCTCAGCTATCCAGAGCGCCTGAACTAAGAGCAGATCACAGACCAATATTATCGGATTTAAGAGAATCGGGTTCCATAGAACAGGATGCAGATGTTGTTATGTTTTTATACAGAGATGAATACTATAATCCGGATACTACAGAGAAACCAAATGTTTGTGAGGTGATTATTGCTAAGCAGAGAAATGGTCCGACAGGAGCCGTAGAGCTTGCTTGGTTAGGTAAATACACTAAGTTTACGAATATCTATAAAGGGAGTGAATAGTGTGACCTATAATAAAAACATAACAAAGGATACGAGTATCGCTGAGATTATTGAGGAAGGATTGGTTGACATACTCGTTAAAAATGGATTAAACTGTCTAGGGTGTCCTGCCTCATATCATGAAAGTTTACAAGAAGCTGCAAAAGGCCATGGGGTAGAACTTGAAAAAATTTTGGATGAGCTCAATAAAGAAGATTAAAGAACAAATAAAGCATAGTCTGAAAAATTACATGAACTTAATATGGAAAGTAGGTGGCCGACGTGCCTAGTTTGGTGGTAGTAGGAACACAATGGGGAGATGAAGGAAAAGGTAAAGTCATTGATTATTTAGCAAAAGAAGCCGACATGGTAGTAAGGGGCCAAGGCGGGAATAATGCAGGACACACTGTTGTTGTAGGTGATAAAAAATATGCTTTGCGTTTAATACCATCCGGAGTCTTATACGATGGGAAGATTAATATTATAGGCAATGGAGTTGTACTCGATCCTGAAGGATTTATACAAGAAATAGAAGGCCTTAATAAAGAAGGCGTCAATACAGACAATATCATTATCAGTGATAGAGCACACATTGTCATGCCTTATCACAAAGTCCTTGATGAATTATCCGAAGAAATGAAAGGCGATTCTAAAGTAGGAACTACAAAAAAAGGTATTGGACCATGCTATATGGATAAGGTTGAAAGAACCGGAATAAGAGCATGCGATTTGTTAAATGAATCATTATTTATAAAAAAAGCCTCTGAACAAATTGACCTGAAAAATGCTATTATTGAAAAAATATACAAAGGCGAAAGATTAGATAAAGATAAGATTATTAATCAATATCTAGAATTTGCTAAAATACTAAGACCTTTTATTAAAGATACCACCGTAATGGTATATGACGCTTTAAAAAGGGGAGAAAAGATATTATTTGAAGGAGCTCAAGGCACTATGCTTGATATTGACATGGGCACATATCCTTATGTCACAAGCTCACATCCGATTTCCGGGGGATTTACTGTCGGTACCGGCGTTGGTCCGGGCATGATTAATGGCGTCCTAGGGATTGTAAAGGCCTACACAACCAGAGTAGGAAAAGGACCTTTTGTTACAGAGGAAGATAATGAGACAGGGGATAAAATAAGGCGGATAGGCAATGAGTTTGGTACTGTTACAGGCAGACCAAGAAGATGTGGGTGGTTAGACCTGGTTGTCATCAATTATGCGACAAGAGTCAATGGGTTAACAGGAATATCCCTCATGCTCCTGGACGTTTTATCTGAATTTGATACCATCAAGGTCTGTGTTGCCTATGATTACCATGGGGAAGTGATGGAACATTTTCCTGCCAGTTTAGAGGTGCTTGAGGAATGCAAACCGATTTATAAAGAGATAAAGGGTTGGAAACAGGATATCACTCATTGTACAAGCTATGAAGATTTACCAAAGGAAGCAAAGAATTATATAGAAATGATTGAGGAAGAGACAGGAATTCCAATTAAAATTGTATCCGTAGGACCTAAAAGATCTCAAACCATCGTTAGAGAAAAAATTTAATACAACTATTTTATAAAATAAAAGCTTAGGTAGTCGTTCAAACTGTCTAAGCTTTTTCATTTGAATTATTATTTATTAAGTTTTTCTTTAAAGCAAGGACATTGTTCTCCATTAGCTAAGGTTCCCGTATCCTGGCAACCTTGACAATCATAAAGAGGATCAAGAAAATTAATAGGATAATTATTTTCCGTCAAAAGAAAAGCCTTTTCTTGGTTAAGATTGTCGATGTTTTTTTTGATTCTTTCTATTTGTTTTTTCGAATCATCGGATCCCATCAATACAACCTTGGATATGGAAATGCTCAATTTTGACATTTCTTCATCAATAAAACGGATGCGCGGGATACTGCTATATACCTTAACTATGCGATCATCCACAATTTTGTTATTTTTTTGGCGAATATTATCGTATTCTTTAAGAACATCTTTAACTGTTATTTTAGAAGATCCCTTCGAGTTTCCGGTAGATTTATCTTCTATAATACCCATTTGTTTATTATACCAGCTTTTTACAATGGTATGGATATAGTTAATATTTGGATTAGAAATACCTGAAGTCTTTTTGCAGGCATCAAGAACAGTATTCAAATCAAACTTATAGGTATCAAACCAAATATCTATAATTCGCTTTTCCTCTTCCGAAGGAAATCTAAAATGAAGGCCTAAGGCTCTCATAATACGTTTATATATATTTTGTCTGTCATTATTTTGTTCAAAGAATCTTTCTAAATCCGGCATCGTTTTTATCTTACTGTCATGCCAGTTTCTTATAATGGTAGCAATATAACTAAAATTATTATTATTTTTAGTGGAAGCATAGTTATAGGCTTGTACAATAACCTGGGGCTCCATATGGTACTGGTTAACCCAATCCAATATTTCAAACATTTCATTGCCTTGAAAGGACCTGCCTAAGATAGCTTCTATTTGAGCAAACATTTCCTTGATACTTGGATTTTCCATGGAAGAAAAAACGAGATCTGTATCTGTAGGATCTGAAATATCTGCACAAGCTAAGGAAGGCGCATCACAATTCAGATTACTGTTGATAAAAAGCTGCTTCAAACTTAGAAACTCAACATCATAATGAAAAGGATTATCCCTGGATTTCATTATCTTGCGAATAACTCCTTGTTTTTCCCAATAAGTCCATGCCTTTAAGACATCTTCAATCTGTATATTCAGATGCTTGGATATGATTTCATTAGATAAAGCTTCTTTTCTCTCCGCATACATTAAAGCAAACAAATAAACCTTAACAAAATCACCATCTGCTAAAGGCATATATTCATGAATAAACATATTTTCAATAGGGGTATTGTTTAAATAAAAGTGAGATTTTTCCTTTTTAAAACGCATTTTTAACACTCCTTAAGGTGACATGTATCTTATTATATCATGAATTCGAATTCATGAAGAAAAAATAGTTAGAAATATATTTAACGAAAATATAAATAGTTGTATGAAAAAGTAGAGAAGTGTTGTATAATGTTTAAGGATAGAAAAACTAAAGCCATGTGAGGTATTTTAATGGAGAACAATTTTCAAGATGAAACATTAAATAATTACATTGAGCCAAGTGAAACAATCGATGATTCATCCATCGAAATTGACGAAAAGTTAAAGAGTATATTAGATTGTGACGATAGCCTGGAAAGGACCAAACAAAGCAAGCAAAAATCGAAAAGAAAAAAGACATATACCAGAGGGATTAAGCAAAGTTTCTCTGTTATTTTTGTGAAAATTAAGAATAAACTGTCAATTGTTAAAGACAAAGCAATACATATAAAAGAAAAGGGTTCCCAATTAAAAATCGGACAAGTCAGACAAGCTCATATTCAAAAAATTAAGAACTTGGATCATATTAGAGAAAAAATAAAAAAGATAAACATTAGGGGTATGGGCTATAAAAAATCTATAACGATGGGGTTAATTGGTCTGGCAGTCCTCATTGGTGCTATAGCATTTAACCACAGTATAACCTATTATAAAGTTGTTTATGGAGGCACGGAAGTAGCTCTGGTTAAAGATAAAAAAAGCGTCATGTATATATTAGACATGGTTTATGGCAAACTAGGAACGATACATGGGACAGATATTGTCATTAATGAAAACAGCATTCAATTTCAGAAAACAAAAAAGCTTAGTGCGAAAACAACATCAGAAGATGAGATACTGGAATATTTCTCATATATCAATAATATAGAATTAAAATGTTATGCATTATATGTCGATGGCGAAAGGGTAGCCACACTCTCTTCAAAAAATAAGACCGAAGAACTAATAGAAGATTTAAAAAACCAATTCTTAAATTTAAAGGATGAAAATATAAAATATGAAAATGTTTACTTTTTAGAAAGTATTGAGATAAAAGAAGAGAATGCTACACTGGCTAATATAAATGATTATAAAACAGCACTGGATTACATATTAAGAGGAACAGATGAAGAGAAAATACATGAAGTTAAAAAGGGAGAAAATTATTGGACAATTGCCCAAAAGTATAATGTGGATTCTGCTGACTTAGAAAAAGCAAATCCAATGGTAAATCCTGATAAACTTCAAATAGGGCAAGAGATAAGCCTAATTGTACCCAAGCCATTGGTGACTGTCGTAACAAAAGAAAAACAAACCATTATAGAAAACATACCTTTTGAATACGATTATCAAAATACAGCAGCACTCTACAAAGGTGAACAAGAGGTTAAGTCAAAGGGTACAAAGGGTGAAAGAGAAGTATTAGCTGAAGTTGAAAAACATAACGGTATAGAAGTATCTCGAGTAGAATTAAATTCTAAAGTGTTATCTAAGCCTAAGACCCAAGTTGTCTTAGTGGGAACAAAGGAATTACCGCCTCTTATTGGAACAGGTAGTTTTGATAATCCGGTTCGTGGTTCTCTTACATCTCGATTTGGGACAAGGTGGGGAAGAGCCCATACAGGAATAGACATAGGGGCAAAGACAGGAACAGACATCAGGGCAGCGGATGGTGGAGTCGTGACCTATGCAAGTCGAAATGGGGATTATGGATTACTAGTCAAGATTGACCATGGTAAAAAGATGGAAACCTATTATGCTCATTGCAGCAAAATAGTAGTTAAGGTTGGAGACAGGGTGTATAAGGGCCAAAAGATAGCAGAGGTTGGAAATACAGGAAGATCAACAGGTCCGCATTTGCACTTTGAAATAAGGGTTAACGGAGTTGTAAAAAATCCATTAACTTACGTGAAGTATTAATGAATAAAATGATGTATAACAACACCCCTTTGTAGATTAATATCTGTCGGGGGTGTTTTATTTTAATCAATGTTTAGCATTTTAGGAATATTGGCGACACCACTCCCCTGGGAAAGTGACGAAACCCCTTTTATTTGAAGAGCAGTACCTTTAATGATTTTTTTTATTTGTCGGGGCGTCAAATATGGATTTTTTTGATAAAGTAAAGCGGCGGCACCACTGATGATAGGCGTTGCCATGGAGGTCCCCGAATGGGAAGCATAACCATTTAATTGTTTATTGGATAAGGACATGATATCAACGCCTGGAGCCATAATATCGGGTTTTGAGAAGCCCGAAGGTGTAGGCCCTCTGCTGGAGAAGTCTGCTACAAAGATATCGTAAAAAGATGTTGTTCGATTATCATCGATTGCACCGACAGTAATAACATCAGGGCTAATACCTGGTGAATTAATTGTCTTGCGATTGGGTCCGCTATTTCCCCCAGCTACAATAACCGATAACCCAGCTGCAACGGCAGCGCTGGCCCCCTTTGCTAAGGGATCTTCTCTATGGGAGGAATCGGCAGGTGTTCCTAAAGACATATTGACTATTCGAATATTATATTTTTCTTTATTGTCAATAACCCATTGGAGACCTGCTAAAATATTGGATGTGTTACCGCTTCCTGCACTATCCAAGACTTTAATTGCTATAATGTTTGCTTTTGGAGCTATACCTGCATATTTTGATGTTGTAAAACCATTCCCTGCGGCAATACCTGCTACATGTGTCCCGTGTCCATCGTCGTCATAAGGAGAGGTTTTGCCGCCGATAAAATCCTTAAAGCCGATGATTCTATTTGTCGGCTTCACTAAATCAGTATGAGGGGCTACTCCTGTATCGATGATAGCAATGCCTATATTTTCACCGGTATAATCATAATTATTAGCTAATCGGATTCCCATAAAACTTGAAGCTATATCCATGGTTTTAAATACTTTTGTATCATCATCTATAAATTTAATCATTTTGTTAAGTGCAACCGGCATAACATTGTCTGCCGGAATTTCTGCGGCAACGGCATTCATAAAAGGCAGTTCATATGAGATTTTACCTTGTTTTCCATGAATGAAACTTTTAACATCTTCTATGTTCCTGTGGTAGTGTATAATGACCGGAACTATCGTTTTAGTTCCTGCTGATATTCTTGCTGTAACCATGGGATGAATATTTTTTCTTTGATTTTTACGCATATTCATTAAAAACACTCCTATTATAGTCTTGTTTTTTCATAATATGCCTCTCCTTGATAAAGAGTGCCGGTGCAAATTTAATTGGCAATACTGCCAGAAATAGACACAGAGGAATATTATAGAATGTGTTATAATAGTGCACTAGGGGGTGAATAGCATGATTAAAAATAATGGTATAAAAATTAAACTCTATTTTATTTTGTCGGCTTTGTTAATCCTCGCAGTGCTTATACAAGTAGGAGCACTGAACAATATAAGTTATGCATTTGAAAATAAAGTTGTTCATTTTTTGGCAAGGGATATGAAAAAGCTTGAAACAGAACACTTTATCATTCATTATGAGGATGAAACAGAAGGGCAGCTCGTAGCCAAAATAGGTGAAAAATATTACGAAGAGGTTTCCTCTTTTCATCACTATGACCATGAAAAAAAGATACCAATCATTATCCATAATCGGGAAAAAATGAGTCAGTTAACGTTATTAAAGAGAGATAACCTACCTATGGGATATTATCGCGCAGGAGTTATTCAAATTTTATCCCCTTCCGAATGGATTGGTGAAGGAGAAGATGTAGAAGAGGTTTTCGAAACGGAAGGGCCTGTTATTCACGAAATGAGCCATTTTATGTTCGACCAATCCCAAGATGCAGATGATGAAACATGGGTACAGGAGGGGTTAGCCCTCTATGTGGAATATAAGGCTACCGGATACACCATAGCAGATAAAGATCAATATGAAGAACTCTATACAAGGGAAGAACTGAAAAACTTTCATGAACTTGATAAAGTAAAAGCTTATTATTCATCTTTTATCATAATGAAAAATATTATAGAAGAAAATGATGTTGAATATTGGGGGAATATGTTAAAATAATTTTGTAAAGAGGTTGAGAATAACAGGGGTATAAATAGATATTTCAGGAGGTTAAGATGGATAATAAAAGGATACTTGTTATAGAAGACGAAAAATCTATATCGGATATCATAAAATACAACTTAGCAAAGGAAGGCTATTTTATTACAACGGCTTTTGATGGGGAAGAAGGATTAGAAAAAGCTCTAAAGAATGAAACGGATTTAATATTACTGGACATCATGTTGCCAAAAATCGATGGCTTTCAAGTATGTAAAAGCATAAGACAAAAATTGAATACGCCAATCATTATGTTAACTGCAAAGGAAGAAGAAGTAGACAAAGTACTTGGGCTGGAACTCGGCGCAGATGATTATATTACCAAACCTTTTGGTATGAGAGAATTGATTGCGAGAGTGAAAGCCAACATTCGGAGGGTAGGTCTAACAACCGATCTACAAGGTATTCATGGAAATCTGCTGGATTTAGGCAATATTATCATGGATCTCAATAAATATGAGGTCAAAAAGGATGATGTCATACTAGAGCTAACTGTCAGGGAGTTTGAACTGTTGAAATATTTAGCGGAGCAAGAGAGCCAGGTTTTTACCCGGGAAAAGTTGCTTGAAGAAGTTTGGGGCTATGAGTATTATGGGGATATCAGAACAGTTGATGTAACAATACGGAGACTCCGTGAAAAACTTGAAGATGATTCAAGTAACCCTAAGCATATAATGACCAAAAGAGGGATAGGTTATTATTTTAGGAGGAAATAGTTATGGTGGGAATGAGTCGCTGGATGAGTATTAAGTGGAAAATTATTTTCACTTATTTTGTGTTGGTATTTATAGCTATGACAATCGTAAGTGTTTTCATTATTCAGCAATTAGAAGCCCACTATTTGAATAAGGTCAAGACGGATATGACAAGATTAGCTGAAAACATGGGTACAATAGAACGTTACGATGATATTACATTGAGGCAGGGTGAGATACAAAGTGATATTCTAGCTTGGGGGAAGGGAATAGAGGAAGAGATAACAATTGTCAATGAAGATTTTTTAGTTATTGCCTCAACTAATGAAAACTTAGTTCATAAAAATGCGATGGAAAGATTGGATGTTGATTTAATTAGAGACGGATTTATTGGCATTAGAGGCAGTAAAGAAGATATTTCGGGAGAACAGGGTATTCAGACCATGAACATGGTATTCCCTATAAAAGATGGGGGAAAGGTCCATGGTGTTTTTTATATCCGATCCGATCTTACAGGAATATATGAAACCATTGATCGCTCAAAGGCAATCTTTATTAATGCAACCTTATTGGCCCTTCTCGTTACAATTGTATTGGGGTTCTTAATTGCAAAAAGTATAACCGGTCCCATCAATGATGTAAGGGAAAAAGCCTCGAAAATGGCAAAGGGAGATTTTAGCCAGAGCGTAAGTGTTAAATCAGATGATGAAATTGGTCGGCTAGCGGAAATGTTTAATTATTTAACGGATAAGCTTAATCTTACCTTATCGGAAATCTCAAAGGAAAACAGCAAGTTAGAAACGATATTGACCAATATGGCAGACGGATTGATAGCAGTGGGCATAGATGGCTACATAATTCATATTAATCCAATGGCTAAAACAATGCTGCATGTTGCCGACGAGGACATAGAAAAAAACAAATATGATGATATCATCAGTGAGTTTAATGAGAAACTCACACTTAAGTATATAAAAAACCATATGGCTGTTTGGGAAGGAACGGAGGATTTTGAATATAATCATTCCTTTTTTACAGCTCAATATGCTCCCTTTACAGATGAAAATGACAATAATATCGGCATTGTTATGATTATCCATGATATCACCGAACGACAAAAGTTAGAAAATATGCAGAAAGAATTTGTTGCCAATGTATCCCACGAATTGAAAACACCTCTTACAAGTATTAAGAGTTACACAGAGACGCTACTTGAGGGAGCCTTAAGTGATATCGATGTATCCGAGCAATTTTTAAAGGTTGTAGACAGTGAATCCGATCGAATGACGCGCTTGGTGAAAGATTTATTGCAATTATCCAGATTGGATTATCAAAGGGAAATCTGGAACAAGGTTGAAATTGATTTGAGTTTTATATTGGATATAGCTCTTACAAAAATAGAACTAACAGCCAAGCAAAAGAATCAGAAGATTCATAAAAATTACACCTTAAGTAGTGCTATGGTTTTCGCTGACAAGGATAGAATAGAGCAGGTCATATCCAATATTTTAAGCAACGCTATAAAATACACCCAAGCCGGTGGGGAAATTCATGTTGACTTAATCACAAAAGAAGAAAAAGCTCAAATTATTATTAAGGATAATGGTATGGGCATACCGCAGAAAGATATTCCAAGATTATTTGATAGATTTTATCGGGTGGATAAAGCCAGGTCCAGGGACTTGGGAGGAACGGGATTAGGACTTTCCATCGCTAAGCAGATTATGACAGCCCATGCGGGAGACATACTCATTGAGAGTGTTTATGGAGAAGGCACATCGGTAATACTCATACTTCCGTTAGGTTAGGTATATAGAAAAAAATGAACACATATATATAAGGTATAGGAATATTCATTTCTATACCTTATTTTAATGTAAAAAATCAGATGCAAAAAATTAAAGAATATCAAGAGTATATTGATTAGGAGGAAGAGTATGGATGATAAAAAAATATTTAGGGCGAGCAAACAAGATGTTTTCTTAGAAAATCGTGAAAAAGTCAGCATAACTGAAGTAAAAGATGTTGAGAATTTTGATGAAAAAACCATAAAAGTCATAACACCTAAAGGGAATCTCGTGATAAAAGGGTCCGATTTACATCTACAAAAATTAGATTTAGAAGAGGGCAAGGTTATTATTTGCGGCAAAATAGATGGGATAAATTACTCGGAAAAAGTAAGTGATGGGAAAAAGGGAATTCTCAATAAGATACTCAAATAAATGACGAAGTGAGTGAGACTGATGGGACTATTAATTCAAAATCAGGCATTTGAATTTATTGTTATACTATATGGAAGCATGTGTATAGCTTTTCTTTATCAATTATTAAGAATCTATAAAAAACACCGCAAGCCTTCTTGGTTCTTATCCGGATTTCAAGATATATTATTCTGGATATTCAGTGCATCTTCTTTAATATATATGATTTATTATAGTAGCTATGGCAGAATTAAGGGCTATACAGTGCTAGCTCTGCTTATAGGGGCTTTCCTATATAAAGTTTTCATAAGTAAATTGGTTGAAACAGCAATAGAAGCCTTTATAAATAGCATAAAAAAGGTCTTCAATTTTTGTGTAAAACGTATCGATAAACGAAAATTGTGATACAATAGCAGTAGAAATCTACAAATCAAAGATTTGTGATTTCTTTGCATAAGTTCGCCATCAATTTGCTATGCAAATTGGGCGAGCTAATAACAGCAGAAGGTATTTTAGGGGAGGGTTAAGGTTGAGAGAACAAAAGAATAATATCTATCAGCTGGATTCAAAGAGATTAGATAAAAAAACTAAATTAACTCCAAAAAACAAAAGCCGAAAAAAAATTAAAAAAAGCAGTATCCTTGTCTTATGTGTCTTCCTCTATATCCTTGGCTTTTTTGCTTACCAAGGAATTAGGATTTATCAACTGAGGCAAGAAGAAAAAGCTTTAATGGAGAATGTCCGATTATTGGAAAAAGAAAAGGAAAGATATCAAGCAGAATTAGATAGCGCTCAGAGTGAAGAATACATTGAAAATTTTGCACGTGAAAATTTACGAATGGTCAAAGAAAATGAAATACTATACGTTCCTAAAAAGCAAGAAAATAAGACAGAAGAAAAATAGAATAAATAGGAGTTTTTTATGATAGAAGAAGTCATCATAGTCGAGGGGAAAGACGATGAGGCAGCAGTTAAAAAAGCCATCAATGCAGAAATTATTATTACCAATGGCTTTGGAATGAATGAAAAGATTTATCAAAGAATAGAAACAGCTTACCAAAGAAAAGGTATTATCATATTTACCGATCCTGATTTTGCAGGTGAGAATATTCGTAAGAAATTAACACAACGATTTCCTCATGCTAAACATGCCTATTTGTCTCAGGAAAAGGCAAGGAAAAATCGTGATATTGGAATAGAAAATGCATCGAGTGAAGATATTATTATGGCCTTAGGAAAGGCACAGTTTTGTGATGAACATGCAAGATCGGAATTTACAAAAGAGGACTTAAGAGCCAATAGTTTGATAGGAAATGAAAATGCTTCTAAAAACCGTCAAAGGGTAGGAGATTTATTGGGTATAGGCTATGGTAATAGTCATACCTTTTTAAACAGGTTAAATCATTACAATATTCGTCGAGAAGAATTTGAGGATGCAGTGAAGCGGATAAAGAGTAAAGGAATTGAGGAATAGAAATGGACAAACTATATGCTCCCAGAACCATTAACGATATTATGAAGAAGCATGACTTCAAGACTTCCAAAAGATACGGGCAGAATTTTTTAACAGATGGCAATATTGTGAGAAAGATTGTTGATGCCGCTGCTACCACAAAAGATGATCTGATTATTGAAATAGGACCGGGTATCGGTACACTCACAGCTGAGCTTGCAAAAGAAGCAGGGAAGGTTTTAGCGATAGAAATCGATAAAAGACTGATTCCTATCTTAAATGAAAATTTAAAAGAATTTGAAAATATAAGAATAATGAATATAGATTTTTTATTAGCGGATATTGAAAAAATCATTAAAGAGGAAAAACCTATTGGAGACGTAAAGATAATAGGTAATTTGCCTTATTATATTACAACACCTATCATTATGAAAATACTGGAGGAAAAAATCAAGGTAAAAAGCATCACTATCATGGTTCAAAAAGAAGTAGCGGATAGGCTGAAGGCCCATCCGGGAACAAAAGAATACGGCGCAATATCTGTTGCTGTACAATATTATGCAGATATCAAAATGATTTCTCAAGTGTCTAGGGAAGTTTTTTTGCCGAAGCCTCATGTGGACTCAGCAGTCATTCGCTTAGATATAAGGAAAAAACCTGCCGTAGAAGTTGAAAATGAGGAATTGTTTTTCCAACTTGTAAAAGCAGGCTTCAATCAAAGAAGAAAAACATTACTTAATGCTTTAAGTCAATTATCCTCATTCAACAAAGTAGCCTTGGAAAAGACGTTGATAAAATGCGAGATTGATCCAAAACGCCGAGCAGAGACTCTTTCTCTTGAAGAATTTGCATTACTGGAAAGGGCTTTAAGTCAAGGTTTCTAATTCTCCTGTGTCAGCTTTGACGGCGATAATCCAATAACCGTAATCTCCTTCTTCCTTTTCTGAACCCTTCAAGGGTTGCCAATACTTGAATCCAGATGCACCTCTATCGGGTTGCTCTTCCGATAAATATCTGCCAGGAATACCATAATAGTAATAAACAATTTCATTGTCTTGGCGTTCAATTCCGAAGATGTAGTGGTGATATTTATAAATCAAATCATGACAACTGGCAGGAAGTTCTCTTATATTTTCTTGAGGAGAGCTTTGTGCACTTAAATATTCCGGATAACCTTGAAGCTGTGAAGTGTTGAAAAAAGGGATGCTCATTACATTGATAACCTTCCACCATTTACAACCTATCCCATCCCTTTCAAAGGGTTTAATTTCCGGATAAAAGGGTAAAATGTTCCCAAGGTTTGAGCAAATTGTCCGAATATAATTATTAAAATAAGGGCTGATATCAAACTTGTGACGGATTAAGGCCTGTATTTCTAAGGAAGCAGTTGATACTGTGGATTCCTGAGACACTTGGGACACCTTTGAAACCTGATCATGACTACTATGAATAGGAATATGTTTTTCCAATTCAAAAAGCGGTGTTTCTTCCTCGATGCCAAGGCTCCTGATTTCACCTGTTAAGACAGGATAAATTTCTTCATCCTTGAGGACAGTGTCATTAGGTTGTGCAATGATAGCCACAAGCCTATAATCATGAAAGCTATTATTCTTTCCATCTATGTTGAGGGCATTAAATTTATAGCTATGATGGGACTTGCCAAGTTTATCGATGAAAAGTGTTCCGCTATTAGTAAAGATTGTCTCATTATTCTTATTGCCGAACAGATAAAGCTTGTAAAAATAATCCCCTTGAGGATAATATTTAAGATTTTGAATGCTGCATGTGAGGGTACCAACATTATTTTTAAATTCTACTTTCACATGTCCTTTTATTTTTTCATCGTTTTCCCTAAAGTCGCTTCCTTTATCTTCAAGGATGATAAAGGAGCGAGAATATTTTACATAATTCATAGAAACCTCCTAGAGATTAAACATGAAATATCGCTTTGCTATAAAGTATCTCGTTAGAAATATATATGAGATAAAAAATAAATTATTCATATTCCGCAAAAATAATTGGAACTGCATAAAATAATGATATAATTGAGTCTAGACCTTTTATATGATGAATGCTATTAAAGAGCTTAAGAGAGGTAATGTTATGAATGTACTGGATATTGTTATTATCGCAATTTTTGTAGCCGCATGCATACAAGGGTATATAAGGGGTTTCATTACATCCGTTATTAGTTTTGGAGGGTGGATTATCGCAGCTATTTTGGCCTTTAAATTTTCTCCCTTTATGACTGATTTGCTCTTAGAAAAGACAACTCTGTATTCTAAGATAGCAGAAATGCTCAATAGCAGATTTTCAGATGTATCCACAGTGGGTTCAACAACATACAACCCCTTAGGGGATATGAATTTACCCAAGATACTCACGCATAATATGAGTGAAGCGGCCTCAACCCAGGGAACTTTAGGAGGACTTGTTGCTACCATTCTGATTAATGTGCTCAGTGTATTGATTATTTTTATCGGAGTGAAGTTAGTTTTATATATCATAGGAATGATCTTGAATAGTGTGGCAGATTTGCCGGTCCTTAAACAAGCTAACAAATTGGGAGGAGTCGTTTTTGGATTAATCAAGGGCGGAATTATTATCTACTTAGTCTTAGCTATTATGGTTCCCGTCGTGGGTTTGACAGAAAATACATTGTTTATTGATATGCTATCTGAATCGACTATAGGGAATATAATGTATCATAATAATATTCTTTTATTCTTGACAAAAGCCTATTTTTAAACAACCGCTTTAAATAATGTTTGGAAAGGAGTTTTAAAATGCCACTTCAGTTACAAATAGGTGATATCGTAGAATTAAAAAAACAACATCCTTGTGGGAATCATGAATTCATCATTATGAGAACCGGAATGGATTTTAGAATAGAATGTACAAAATGCAAAAAACAACTATGGCTTGAGAGAACGAAATTAGAAAAACGCATAAAAAAAATAAGACCCAAAAGCGATGAATAAGCCGGTATTTACACAGGAGGGATAAGATAGTGAAGATTAAAATCTTTGATTCAACCTTAAGAGATGGAGCTCAGGCGAAAGGAATCTCTTTTTCTGTAGAAGACAAAATAAAAATACTAAAGGCATTAGATGAATTAGGGATTGATTACGTAGAGGCGGGGAATCCGGGTTCCAATGTAAAGGATATGGAGTTTTTCGACAAAGTAAAGAGTGAAGAGCTCAGGCATACAAGGTTAACAGCCTTTGGAAGCACACGAAGAAAGAATCTTAGCGTTGAAGAGGACGTCTATGTCAAGAACATGCTCTTGGCGAATACAGACGCTATTTCTTTATTCGGGAAGACTTGGGACTTTCATGTGACAAATGTCATCAATACAACCCTAGAAGAAAACCTGAATATGATCAGAGAAACAATCGAGTTTTTCAAGAAAAATGAAAAAGAAGTTATATTTGATGCAGAGCATTTCTTTGATGGTTATAAATCCAATCCGGATTATGCTATCCAATCACTAAGGGCTGCGGCTGTGGGAGGTGCAGATTGTCTGGTCTTATGTGATACAAACGGGGGAGCATTTCCAGATGAGGTATTTGACATAACCAAAAAAATTGTTGACCAGTTTGACATAGAGATAGGCATTCATTGCCATAACGATGGAGGTATGGCTGTTGCAAATTCAATTATGGCTGTTTATGCCGGTGCAACTCATGTTCAAGGGACCTTTTTAGGGTTTGGTGAGCGCTGTGGAAATGCTAACCTAACCTCTATTATCCCAAGTCTTCAGTTAAAAAAGGCCATGGATTGCATTCCTGAAGACAAGCTAAAGCTTCTTGTGGAGAAAGCCTATTATATAAGTGAAATAGCCAATATAAAAATTGACCATGGTATGCCTTATATCGGTAGAAATGCCTTTGCCCACAAAGGCGGTATGCATATTGATGGGGTGACAAAGACCCAAGCCTCTTTTGAACATATCAAGCCCGAAATGGTTGGCAATTCAAGAGAGTTTCTTATGTCAGAGATTTCAGGAAAAAACACCTTGATTAAAAAGATTCAAATGATTGATCCATCGAAAACAAAGGATTCACTGGAAACTCAGGAATTAGTCAATAAATTAAAAGAGATGGAGCATGATGGTTACCAATTTGAAGCAGCTGAAAGCTCCTTTGAGCTGCTCATAAGAAAACACTTAAACAAATACAAACCTTTTTTTGAACTAAAATATTATAGGGTTATAGAAGAAGAGCCTGCTATTAATGAAGAGGCCAGCTCGACGGCTATTATCAAGATATGTGTAGACGGACAAAATGAAATGAGGGCAACAGAGGGAAATGGGCCGGTTAATGCCTTGGACAAGGCTATCCGTAAAGCCCTGGAAGTCTTTTATCCTAGCTTAAAAAACATGTATTTAACGGATTATAAGGTAAGAGTATTGGGAGCTAGCAGTGCTACAGCCTCTAGAGTGCGCGTACTCATTGAATCCTCGGATGGCAAGGAGAGTTGGACAACTGTAGGTGTATCCAGTAATATAATTGAAGCTAGTAAAATCGCCTTAGTGGATTCCATTGAATATAAATTAATTAAAGATATTGAAGAAAGAATTGGGAGGTAATAAGCATTATGGGTATGACAATGACTCAGAAAATTCTTGCAGCTCATGCAGGTGTAAAAGAAGTAAAAGCAGGCCAATTTATTGAGGCCAATCTGGATATAGTGTTAGGCAATGATGTAACCACTCCTGTTGCCATTAAAGAAATGGAGAAAATGGGAGTTGAGGAAGTGTTTGATAAGGAAAAAGTGGTTATCGTTCCTGATCATTTTACGCCAAATAAAGACATTAAGGCGGCGGAACAATGCAAATTAGTAAGGGAGTTTGCCCTATCGAAAGATATAAAAAATTATTTTGAAGTAGGTCAGATGGGAATTGAGCATGCACTCTTACCTGAAAAAGGACTGGTTGTTGCCGGAGATGTGATTATAGGGGCAGACTCCCATACCTGTACCTACGGGGCCTTAGGAGCCTTTTCAACAGGTGTAGGCTCTACGGACATGGCAGCTGGCATGGCCAGCGGAAAGGCATGGTTTAAAGTGCCGGGTGCTATCAAGTTTGAACTCATAGGTAAGCCTTCCAAATGGGTGAGCGGCAAGGATGTCATTCTTCATATTATTGGTATGATCAGTGTGGATGGTGCTCTCTATCAATCCATGGAATTTGTCGGAGAGGGATTAAAGCATTTGTCGATGGATGATCGATTTTCCATGGCCAACATGGCTATTGAAGCAGGCGGTAAGAACGGCATATTTTTAGTAGATGAAAGAACCATAGCATACATGGAAGAGCACTCTAAACGTGAGTATAAGATTTATGAACCGGACGAGGATGCCGAATATGATGAAGAGTATGTGATTGATTTAAGCAAAATCAGACCTACGGTAGCCTTTCCACATCTGCCTGATAATACAAGAACAATTGATGAAGTTGGCGATGTAAAGATTGATCAGGTTGTTATAGGATCCTGTACAAACGGTCGATTGGAAGACATGCGCATCACAGCAGAAATTTTAAAAGATAAAAAGGTTGCGAAGAATCTGAGGGTCATTATATTCCCGGGAACGCAAAAAATATATTTGGATTGTATAAAAGAAGGATTTGCAGAAATCTTTGTTCATGCGGGGGCAGTTTTCTCTACACCTACATGCGGACCCTGCTTAGGGGGCCATATGGGTATCCTTGCAGCAGGAGAAAGGGCGGTTGCTACAACGAATCGCAACTTTATAGGACGAATGGGCCATCCCGATTCGGAGGTCTATTTAGCAAGCCCGGCGGTAGCAGCGGCATCGGCACTTACAGGAAAAATCTCAAACCCTGAGGATTTAGAATAAAGGAGATAGAAACTATGATAAAAAAAGGAAAAGCATTTAAATACGGTGACAATGTGGATACAGATGTTATCATCCCGGCTAGGTATCTTAACACCTCTGATCCGGTAGAACTAGCTCAGCATTGCATGGAGGACATCGATAAAGATTTTATAAAGAATGTACAAGAAGATGATATCATCGTAGCCGACAAAAACTTCGGATGCGGCTCTTCCAGAGAGCATGCACCTATTGCCATAAAAGCAGCGGGAGTTTCCTGTGTTATCGCCAAAACCTTTGCTAGGATATTTTACAGGAACGCTTTTAATACAGGACTACCTATATTAGAATGCACTGAAGCAGCTGAAAAAATATCTGCCGGCGATGAATTGGAAGTGAATTTTGAAACAGGAGAAATAAAAAACTTAACAAAAAATGAGACCTATTATGCAGAGCCTTTCCCGGATTTTATACAAAAAATTATTGCAGCAGACGGCTTGGTCAATTATGTTAAGGATAGTGTAAAATAGAAAATTTCTAAGAAAAGAAAGGTATGAAAGATGAATTATAAAATAGCAGTGATACCCGGTGATGGGATTGGTCCAGATATCATAGAAGAAGCCATAAAAGTGCTTGAAAAAATAGGCGATAAATTTAACCATACATTTGATTTTACAACCCTTCTGGCAGGAGGTTCGGCAATAGATGCGACAGGCCATCCCTTGCCCCAGGAAACCTTGGACAGCTGTAAGGCTAGTGATGCAGTGCTTTTAGGAGCGGTGGGAGGTCCAAAGTGGGATACTTTACCGGGAGATAAAAGGCCGGAGCAAGCACTATTAGGACTAAGAAAAGGTTTAGGGCTTTACGCTAACATTCGCCCTGCCATTTTGTTTGAAGCGCTCAAAGAAGCTTGCCCTTTAAAACCTGAAATCATTGGAGATGGATTAGACATCTGTGTTGTCAGAGAACTCACAGGTGGTATTTATTTTGGGGAAAAGGGATTTAAGGATACAGAATTTGGACCTGCAGCTTATGATACCATGCTTTATTCAGAAGGTGAAGTGAAAAGAATAGCGATAACAGCTTTTGAAATGGCTATGAAAAGACAAAAGAAAGTAATGAGCGTCGATAAGGCCAATGTTTTAGAGAACTCCAGGCTATGGAGAAGAGTTGTTACAGAGGTTGCTAAGGATTATCCTGAGGTTCAGCTGGATCATATGTATGTGGATAATGCAGCCATGCAGCTCGTAAGAAATCCAAAACAATTTGATATTATCGTGACGGGAAATATGTTCGGAGATATACTCTCCGATGAAGCCAGCATGATAACAGGCTCCATAGGCATGCTACCATCGGCTAGCTTAGGAGTAGGAAACTTTGGAATGTATGAACCGGTACACGGTAGCGCTCCTGATATTGCAGGACAAGATAAAGCCAATCCAATGGCAACCATACTGTCGGTAGCCATGATGTTAAGATATACTTTTAATCTTGCTGAAGAGGCAGAGGCTGTAGAAAATGCAGTTAAGGTGGTGTTAAGTAAAAGCTTTAGAACTGGAGACATCATGAGTCCGGGCATGAAGCTGGTCGGGACGAAGGAAATGGGACAGCTTATCATCAACGAACTATAATAAAATCATAAACAGAGGAGTGGCATTATTGCTACTTCTTTTTATTTTTTCAAATTTAACTAAAAAGAAAAACAAAAATGTAGATATGTTAATAAATGTTAATAGATATAAATGCATTTAAATATAATGACCTAGGGAGGAAAAGATGAACGAGGATAAACGAAAAAGCATCAGCAGAAAAATTATTTTGCCGCTGATTGTATTATTGGTTATAGTAGTCCTATTAATCAATAGTGCAACCTATTCGGTATTAACGAAACAACTGGGACAATTTTTTATGGATGAGGTTATACATGACGGAGCAGTTGCTATTACAGAGATTGAAAACCTGAAAAGTAGGGCCTATAATAATTTGGGATGGATTGAAGGGTCCCAGCGTTTTTATGAAGCGTTAGAAAGTGGGGATAGGGAAAAGTTACAAAAGGTTGGTCAGCTTATCATAGAATCTCTTGAATTAGAATATATGGTAATAACGGATATCGAAGGCAATGTTATTTTAAGGGTGCATGAACCTGAAAAATATGGGGATAACATAGCAAATCAAGTCAATATACAAAAGGCGTTAAAAGGTGAAAAAAATGTTGGGGTTGAAGATGGTGCTGTAGTTAAGTTTTCAATAAGAGCAGGTGCCCCCCTTAGAAATGAAGAGGGACAAATTATTGGAGCAGTTTCTACCGGGTATATTTTGAGTAGTAATACAATGATTGATTGGATTGGTAATATAACAGGTAAAGATATCATCTTATTTGATGCAGATACAGGTATTGGTTCCAATATAAAAACAGAAAATGGTGAAAGATTTTTTCAACAAAAGATAGAGGATCCAGTTATTTTGAAGCAAGTGCTCGAGGAAGGAAAAGCCTACTATGGGGAAGCCAATGTTAATAGAGAAACCTATATTGCTTCCTATATTCCATTTAAAGATGCTAATAATAATAATGCAGGCGTTATATTTTCTGGGCAAAAGAAGGATATTCTAGAGAATCTAAACACACAAATTATTATATTTTCATCGATGATAGCCTTCATAGCAGCTAGTGTATTATTCTTCGTCTTATTGAAAATTATAAAATCTATTGTAAAGTTACTTGAGAAACTAAGTGAAGCTGCTGAAAAAATAGCTGTAGGCGATATGGATGTCAATTTGGATTATAAGGTGCGGGATGAGATTGGACAAGTATTTCAGTCGTTTAATAAAATTATCCATAGCTTAAAGGAGCTTGAAAATAGAGCCAATTCATTTACGGAAGAAATAACAGAAGGGGATTTAAATGCACTTATATCAGATTCTGAACTGGAAGGTGGCTATAAAGATATTATTTATGGGATGAATAAAATAGTGCATACCTTAGTTCATTACATCGATGTTTTACCTAATCCGGTCATGATTATGGATAAGGACATGGAAATCAAATATTTAAATCATGCGGGGGCCTCCCTTGTTGGCTTAACTCCCCAAGAGGTTAAAGGGAAAAAGTGCTTCGATCTTTTCAAGACCTCCCATTGCAATACGGAAAATTGTGCATGTGTGAGAGCGATGGAGGAAGAAAGGCAAGTTTCAAGTGAAACAGATGCCCATCCGAATGGTTTAAGCTTACACATTGGATATTCCGGTATGCCTATAAGGAATTTAGATGGCAAAGTTATTGGTGCATTTGAATCGATACAAGATTTAACAGTTATAAAGAAAGCACAAAAAGAGGCAGAAGAACAAGCAGAGCTAGTAAAAAATCAGATAATTATTGCCAATAAACAAGCCCAATATCAGGAAAGACAAGTTGAAAAGTTAATCATAAATTTGGACAAATTTTCAAAAGGAAATTTGAATATTTCAACTTTCTTAGAAGAGCCCGATGAGGATACCCAAAGGGTAGCAGAATTATATAAAACAATCAATCAAAGTTTAGAAGCAAGTACAAAATCAATAGGGTCCTATATTGAAGAAATAGAAGAAACCTTATCCGCCGTAGCAAACAAGGATTTAACTGTAGGTATTGAAAGAGAATACCTAGGCGATTTTAAGAAGTTAAAAGAATCGATAAACCATATTGTGAATCAGTTAAATATGATTTTAAAAGATATTGATACTTCTGCCGAACAAGTGGAAATAGGTGCAGATCAGGTTGCTAGTTCCAGTCAAAGCTTGGCTCAAGGTTCTTCGGAACAGGCTAGTGCCGTAGAACAAATAAGTGCTACTATAACACAGATAGCAGAACAAACAAAAGGAAACGCAGAAAGTGCCATAAAAGCAAATAAACTTTCCGTTAAGGCAAAAGAGGATGCAGAAAAAGGTAATATACAAATGGAAGAAATGCTGAAGGCAATGAATGAAATTAAAGATTCCTCAAAAAATATTGCAAGCATTATAAAAGTAATTGATGAGATTGCTTTTCAAACCAATATATTGGCCCTTAATGCGGCAGTAGAGGCTGCAAGAGCAGGGGAACATGGAAAAGGTTTTGCGGTAGTGGCGGAAGAAGTTAGAAATTTAGCAGCCCGAAGTGCTATAGCAGCAAAAGATACAACAGAGCTGATTGATAATTCTATTAGGAGAGTAGAAGACGGATATATCATGGCTAATATAACAGCAGAAGCGTTGAGTAAGATTGTAGAAGTTGTCTCAGATTCAGGAGAATTTGTGAGCATGATAGCTAGTTCATCAAAGGAGCAAGCTATTGCAATAAGTGAAATAAATAATGGAATTCAGCAAATTGCATTGGTAACTCAGAGCAATACGGCAACAGCTGAAGAGAGCGCTTCAGCTAGTCAAGAAATGTCCGGTCAAGCCCAATTATTAAAAGAAACTATATCGGAATTTATACTGGAGAAGAATGAATCAATGACTAGTGCATTTTAAAAACCAAACTTTATAAAGGGAATCAATAGCTGTATCGATACTTTCGAAGGGTATTTTTGTATGGTACAAAAGGATAATGGGCTTATCTGACTTAACAGGACCATTCGTGTACTTATCCAGTGGTGTCGCCTTAACCTTGACCTGTTCTGCTCTTTCGCACAATTCATAGCTTGAGAAAGGTGTATCTATTTCTAACAAAACATGTGCACCATAGGAGTTGCTCATGAGATTCACCTTTCCCTTCATCTTGCTCTGGATAAGGGAGGTTATTTTCTGAAGTTTTTGGCTATATAATTTTCTGAGCTTTTTAATTTGCTTTTGATAATGTCCCTCTTTCATATAAAGATAGAGGGCAAGCTGCTCAGTTTTTGAACATGTTTGAGTATAATTAGCCATCGTATCCATGTATTTTGAAAGGATATTCTTCGGTAGAATCATATAACTAATTTTAATGGAAGGAATCAGGGTTGATGAAAAGGAACCGATGTACACAACCCGATTGTCTTCATCTAAGCCTTTTAGTGAAGGGATAGGGCGTCCTAAATATCGGAGTTCACTGTTATAATCATCTTCGATAATATAATAATTATTGGAGGAAGCCCATTTTAACAACTCATATCTACGAGATATAGGAATAATGGTGCCTGTCGGAAATTGATTGGAAGGATTAACATAGGCAATATTAGCATAGCTATTTTTTAAGGCCATGATATCCATTCCATTTGAATCAATGGGTAGCGATGAAATTAAAAAGTTGTTATCAAGAAAAATTTTTTGAACAGGCATATATCCCGGATTTTCAAAGGCAATATGATTGATATTCAAGCGATTGAGAATGATGGTTAATAGACCCATTATTTGCTGAGTACCTGCCCCGATAACAATATCCTCAGGAGTACAATAAACTCCTCTGAACTGATAAACATATTTTGAAATTTCTTGTCTCAGCAAAAGCTCTCCTTGTGGGGAAGGCTCTATTAATAAATCGTCTCTGTAATCGTTTAATACTCTATTTAAACATTTTTTCCATTGAATAAAATCAAAAGAGGTGGAATCGGTGTATTCTTTTTTTGCTGCAATGTGGGCATCCTCCTTAGAATCCACAGGGAGTGCAACCTTCAAAGAAGAGTAATTATCAACATTATCAATCAATATCTTGTTAACAAAAAAACCGGACTGAGGCTTAGAGTAGATGTAGCCTTCCATGAAGAGCTGCTCATAAGCAGCAGTAATGGTGGTCTTGCTCAAGTTTAGATTATCTGAAAGTTCCCGTATGGAAGGTAGTTTTTCTGAATGGGAAATATGACCCGATAATATTTCAGATTTTATATGGTCATAGATTTGCATATATAAAGGTATACTTGAGTTGCGGTTTAAATTTAAAATGATGGAATCCAAAATTATCACCCTATTAAAGCATATTCTTCTTGAAGGCAAAAATCAATAAGGATAATGGATTATATCTCAGTCAGGTTCTTCCAATACCTATTCGGCATAAATTGTCTTTGGAGCCTGAGATTTTCCCTTTCCTTAATGGCAATATTCTTAAAATAGTTTTTCCATAGCTCCCTATAAAAGAGTTCCTTTTCCGAAAACAAGAGCTTAGTTTTCTTGTTCAAGGCTTGTATTTCGTAATGACCATCTGCATAAAAGAGAGCTTTTTCTCTTTTTGTATCATGAATAATGAATTTTTCATGAAGATATCTGTTGGAAAAATGATCTGCCAGCAACATTAAGATATCGTGATCTGGAGTAATCTCTGCGTAGAGAAGATGGCCGATATCCGAAAAACGTGTTAATCCTAAAAAGCGGTGAGCCTCAAAGGAAACCTTCCTTGATAAAGTGTGAATCCCTTTTACTTCCTCATAGGCATGGTAATTATCAATAAACGCTCCAACTTTAAAGCCCAAAACTAAATATTGGAGTATATAAGTTCCCTTATGATAGTCATTGGATAAATAGGCGTAATGAACATGCCTTAAGGCTTGCGGGGAAATCTTTTTATAGATTGCTCGATAAACTTTTTCGGATTTAGAATAATCTGTTGAAAGGGTTATAGCGTCATGAAGCAGATTTCCCTGATAGGATTCATCACAATAGATACCCTCACACTTTTGATTGTAATAATGCTCATAAATGCAGGTCAGTAAGCCATCGAAGGTACAATCGTATAAATAATTCAAAATCTCACTTCCTTATAAAAAAGACAGTTGGTTATTTTCATGAGGAGGTACTAAGGAATCCCTGATAAATTGCGGGTCCAAATGGAGGTCCTTTTCATATTTCCCCAGGCAAGTAATAAAAAATCGTGCCCTTTTTAAAGAAATACCCATTTTAAGCAGATGCTCATGCCTAATAGCGGAGACCTTTCGTTGATGCATTATTTTCTTAGCTGAGATAATGCCAATACCCGGAATTCTAAGAAGCTCTTCGTAAGAAGCCTTATTAATCTCTAAAGGAAAAATAGCAATATTTCGAAGAGCCCAAGCTAATTTGGGGTCAACCTCTAAATCCAGTAAAGGAGATTTTTGATCAATGAGCTCTTCTGCCCTAAAATGATAAAAACGGAGCAACCAATCTGCCTCATAGAGGCGATGTTCCCTTTGAAGGGGCGGGAGAGTGGAAAGAGCCGGAAGCAAAGAAGAGTCGACAACAGGCATATAGGCTGAAAAATACACCCTTTTTAAATAAAAGCGGTCATACATTTTTTGGGTGGCCTTGAGTATGCGATAATCATTTTCATGAGAGGCTCCTATAATCATTTGGGTTGTTTGCCCTGCAGGAGCAAACTTAGGGGCATGAGAATAATATCTCTTGTTATCCCTAGATTCAAGCACTTTGTTGGACAAATAATGCATGGGGGAAACAATGGCTTCAGGTTTTTTTTGGGGCGCTAATTGCTGTAAGCTTTCCCGGCTGGGAAGCTCTATATTGACGCTGACCCTATCGGCTAAGCTGCCTATTTGCTCTAATAGAAGAGGGCTGGTTCCGGGAATTATTTTAGCATGGATATAGCCATTGAAATGATACGTATTTCGTAATAAGCTAATAACCTCAGCGATTTTTTCCATGGTGTCATCAGGACTTTTTTCAACAGCTGAGCTTATAAAAAGTCCCTCGATGTAATTTCTTCTGTAAAACTCGTAGGTTAAATTGGCTAACTCTAAAGGTTCAAAACTGGCTCTTTCATGATCGGAAGTGCATCGGTTAACGCAATAAGTACAATTGTAAATACATTTGTTGGTCATCAGAATTTTTAGCAAAGAGATACAACGACCATCGGAAGACCAGCTGTGACAAATTCCAAAATCTCTTGAATTTCCAAGGCCACCTTTATTTTTTCTTTCAACACCACTTGATGAGCAAGACACATCATATTTAGCAGCATCAGCCAATATTCTTAATTTTTTTAAAGAGTTTCCTGCATCCATGACGAGCCTCCCGAAAAGAACATATGTTTATAACTAATATAGCACAAGAAAAGCCGCGAGTCAAACATATGTTCTTGGAGAATGATATTGGATAAATTATTCCAATACTATATAATGTGATTTATTAAGAGAGATAATTTTTTAAAGCTAGGGTGGAGTTTTTAGTAAAGGAGTGTTTATATGTACGAAAAGCTTAAAGAAATAATTGAGAAGAGCGACAATATTGTATTCTTTGGAGGAGCAGGAGTTTCGACCGAAAGCAATATTCCTGATTTTCGTTCAGAAACTGGACTCTATAATGCTATAAAGCAATACAAATATCCTCCTGAACAAATGTTAAGCCGTTCATTTTTTAACAAGCATACGGAAACATTTTATGATTATTATAAAAACAATCTGATTTACAAGGATGCAAAACCAAACAAAGCGCATATGGCTTTAGCCAAGCTAGAGGAAATGGGCAAGCTTAAGGCTGTCATTACTCAAAATGTGGATGGGCTTCATCAAATGGCAGGTAGCAAAACAGTATACGAGCTTCACGGTTCTGCCCATAGAAATATTTGCATGAAATGCAGGGCTACTTATGATTTAGACATTATCATTGAATCAGAAGGTGTCCCTAAATGTAAAGAATGCAAGGATGGAATCATAAAGCCGGATGTAGTCCTTTATGAAGAACCTTTAAATGATGGCATCATGACGAAAGCCATCGAGGCCATCGGCAAAGCAGATACATTGATTATCGGAGGCACATCCTTGGCAGTCTATCCGGCAGCAGGACTGGTCCATTATTTTACCGGAGAGCATTTAGTCCTCATCAATAAGGATAAAACACCTTATGACAAAAAGGCTGATTTGGTGATAAACGATGCAATAGGAGAAGTCCTAGGGAGTATTATTTTATAATAGTCAGAAAAACTATCGGTAAGAGAAGGCTCTTTACGAAATTAAAAATTAATGTTGAGGAAGGTCACATTATAATATAAACTATACATAGTTTTGTAGAGGCACATATTTTGGTGCGAAAGAATAGATAATAGATAAAAGAGTTCTAAGAAAGAAGGAAAGACATGAATATTTTGGTGACAAATGATGATGGCATTGAGGCCTTAGGAATTAAGGCTATGGTGGAATCCTTAAAAGGTAAGGGCAATATATATGTAGTTGCTCCTGATACACAAAAAAGTGCCTGTGGTCATGGAATTAGTATAGATATACCGGTGATGATAAAGGAAGTAGAATTTGAAGGGGCAACAAAAGCTTGGGCGGTAAGTGGCACGCCGGCAGATTGTGTTAAGCTGGGAGTCACACAGCTAATCTCTGAAAAAGTGGATATGGTTTTTTCAGGCATTAATCATGGTGGAAATTTAGGAACCGACATACTCTATTCAGGTACTGTTTCTGGAGCTGTTGAAGGCTTATTGTTGGGGTTTCCATCGGTAGCCATATCCTTAAATGATTATTATGCGACAGATTTCAGCAATTGTAAAAAAGCTGTAGCGAAGGTATGTGAATATATGATAAGAAAGGATTTGGAACCGCAAACCTTGCTTAATGTCAACATACCCAAGATTAGAGAAGAAGAAATAAAGGGTATTAGGATTACTCCATTAGGAATAAGGGAATATACAGAGTCCTTTAGACGCTACGAAACCCCTAGGGGAGGTTCCTATTACTGGTATTCAGGTGAACCCAAAAATGGCGGTAACTTAGAATCAGATACGGATATTGCAGCGATAGACAATAACTATGTATCTGTAACACCGGTTCATTATGATTTGACGAATTACAGAATTATAGAAGAGATAAAAAAATGGGATGGCTGGAATAGCCCCTAGAAAATGAGGAGATGAAAAATGAAAATTAAAAGAGAAGATTGTGTATTAGTTGCTGTTGATTTCCAAGAGAGGTTATTACCTGTTATTAAGGGAAATGAACAACTAGAAGATACGGTTTGTAAGCTCATTGAAGGTTGCAAAGTATTCAATGTGCCTATTCTTGTGACACAGCAATACACAAAAGGTATAGGAAGAACAACAGAAAAAATAGCAAAGGCTATAGGGGATTTTGACCCCATTGAAAAAATTACTTTTAGTGCTTGCGATGAACCGGAATTCTGTAGACTATTAGAAGAAACCGGTAAGAAAACAGTGCTGTTAACAGGGACAGAGGCTCATATTTGTGTTCTCCAAACAGGGTTGGATTTACTGGAAAGAGGATATAAGGTTTACCTTGTTATGGACTGCATCGGATCCAGGGACAATAATGATAAAAAATATGCGGGAAGAAGAATGTCAGAAGCAGGAGCCATAGGAGTAACCTACGAATCCGTACTTTTTGAGCTGTGCCATATAGCAGGCACTCCTGAATTTAAGCAGATATCAAAAATAGTGAAATAACCACATTAATTTGTAGAATAAACATGATGGGAGGGCAACATGAGTATGGATTATAATCATTTAAAAGAGACTGCGGCAGAAATAAGAAAAAGTATCATTGAATCTGTTTATTCTGCAGCTTCAGGGCATCCGGGAGGATCCTTATCAGCCGTAGAAATATTAACGGCCTTGTACTTTGAAAAGATGGATGTGGACATCCATAATCCTAAAAAAAAGGATAGGGATCGTTTTGTCTTATCTAAAGGACATGCAACGCCGGTTCTGTATAGTACTTTGGCCGAGAAAGGCTTTTTTGATAAAGGATTACTGACAACCTTTAGGAAAACAGGTTCTATACTTCAAGGACACCCGGATATGAAAAAGGTTCCCGGGGTGGATATGTCAACAGGGTCACTAGGCCAAGGATTCTCGGCAGCCGTCGGAATGGCCTTAGGCTTAAAGCTGGACAAGAGTAACAAGAGAGTATATGCTTTGCTAGGGGATGGAGAGCAACAAGAAGGATTGGTATGGGAAGCGGCTATGAGTGCTTCTCATTACAAGTTGGACAATCTAACCCTCTTTATTGATTTTAACGGCCTTCAAATCGATGGAAAAAATGAAGAGGTTCTCAACATTAATCCATTACCTGAAAAGTGGAAAGCCTTTGGATGGCATGTTTTAGAAATCGATGGACATAGTTTTGAGGAAATATTTAGAGCCATTGAAATTGCGGAAAACACGAAGATGATCCCGACAGTTATTATTGCCCGTACCATCAAAGGAAAAGGTGTTTCTTTTATGGAAGGCGATGCCGGATGGCATGGCAAAGCACCTAATGATGAAGAATACAAAATAGCTATGCAGGAATTAGGAGGTGAGTAGAGTGGTTCAAATCGCAACAAGACAAGCTTATGGAGAAACTTTAGCTAAACTGGGAGAGGCAAACAAGGATATTGTAGTCCTTGACGCAGACCTTTCGAAATCAACAATGACTACTCATTTTGCTAAGAAGTTTCCTGAAAGATTTTTCAATATGGGTATAGCCGAACAAAATTTATATGGGGCTGCTGCTGGTTTATCAACAACAGGGAAGACTGTATTTGCAAGTACATTTGCAATCTTTGCCGCAGGCAGGGCCTTTGAAATAATAAGGAATGCTATATGCTATTCCCGCCTAAATGTGAAAATATGTGCAACGCACTCAGGTGTTACAGTAGGAGAAGATGGCGGAAGCCACCAGGCTATAGAGGATATCGCTGCCATGAGGGCCTTGCCCAATATGACTGTTCTTTGCCCATCCGACGCCGTCAGCACGGAAGCTGCTATTAAAAAAGCGGCAGAAATGGATGGCCCTGTCTATGTAAGATTAGGAAGATTGGCTGTTGATGTCTTGTACAATCAAGAGGATTTTCATTATGAAATAGGAAAAGCAATAACCCTAAGGCCGGGAAAGGATATGACCATCATAGCCACAGGTTTCATGGTCCATGAAGCTTTAAAAGCAGTAGATTTATTAGCTCAAAAAGGTATAGAGGCCAGACTTATCGACATGCACACAATAAAGCCACTGGATAAGGACATTATTATTCAAGCTGCAAAAGAGACTGGAGCAATTGTTACAGCTGAGGAACATAATATTATCGGGGGTTTGGGATCCGCCGTAGCTGAAGTTTTGGCTGAAAATTATCCTGTCAAGATGAAAAGGGTTGGATTAAAGGATCACTTCGGGGAATCAGGAAAGCCTTTGGAATTGATCAAAAAATTTAATTTGACAGCTGAAGATATTGTTGAAGCAGCATTACAATTAAAATAACCCATAGCAGCTAAATTTTTAATAAAAACCTTCTTGTATAAAAAACTTATGCAAGAAGGTTTATTTTTTTGCAGAATATCCGATAGTATAAATATATTAAAGTAAAGAGGGGGACAAAATGAAAAAAATTAGTCAAAAGGTTATGGCTGTCATAACTGCAGCAACTATATTGTCAAGCGTTCTTATAGGTGTGATGTGCATCTATAAGATTCAAGAACAATCCAGCAAAAATTATGAAGCCTATAAGGAAGCTCTTTATAATGATTATGACGAGCTAGTTAAGAGTCAGGTTAATAATGCAATATCCGTTATTAATTTGTATCATACTCAATATCAGGCAGGCGAATTATCATTAGAAGAAGCTCAAAAAAGAGCAGCTGATGGTGTAAGAGCTATGCGATATAATGAAAGTGGTTATTTTTGGTTGGATACAGTGGATGGTATGGGTATAGCTAATGTGGATAGAAGCTTGGAAGGGACAGACAGAACTAACACACAAGACGTTCATGGTTTCTATACAGTAAAAGAAAGCTCAAGACTAGCCTTAGCCGGAGGAGGCTATATGGATTACGCTTGGCCTAAATTAGGGGAAACAGTGGAAAATGCCTCTCCAAAGAGAAGCTATTCAGGATTATTTGAGCCGTGGCAGTGGGTTGTTGGTACAGGAAATTATATTGATGATATTAATGCTATTGCTTTATCCTTTGAAGAGGAAAACAGTAAAAGCACCCAAGCCCTCGTCCATGTATTGATACTGACAGTCTGCGGTGTCTTGGCCTTAAGTATTATTATTGCTTATGTTTTTGGAAAAAAACTTGCAGCACCTATCGTAGCATTAAAAGAAACACTAAGGAAAATTGCGGGTACAGGCAATTTGGATATTGAGGTTCAAGTTAACACAAAGGATGAGGTCCATGATTTATCTCTTGAATTTCAATCCCTTATTGATACAATGAAAAAACAAGCCGGGTATGCAGAAAAGATTGCAGACGGGGATTTGTCTATTGAAATTGAGGCAAGATCCGAAGAGGATGTTCTAGCCAAAAACATGAATGAAGTTGTTGAGACTTTAAGACAATTGATTCAAGAAACAGACTCCCTCACAAGAGCAGCAACAGAGGGCAGGTTTAATGTAAGGGCGGCCCATGAACAATTTACCGGAGGTTATAAGGATATCCTACAGGGCATCAATAACACCTTGGAGGTCATTGTAGAAAAAGTATTATGGTATGAAGCCATTTTGGACTATACTCCTGTTCCTGTATCCGTAACAGATATGGATATGAATTGGACCTTTATCAATAAAGCAGCGGAGAAATTATCGAGTCTTAAGCGGGAAGATGTTTTGGGGAAACACTGCAGTAACTGGAAGGGCAGTGTGTGTGGAACGGATAGATGCGGTATAGAATGTTTAAAGAGAGATGAAAAGGAATCTTCCTTTGAACAAATGGGAAGGTACTTCAAGATTAGTCCATCCTATTTATTGAATGCAAAAGGAGAAAAGATAGGTCATATTGAAATCATCGAAGATGAAACTGGCAGGATTAAAGCTAAAAACTACATCAAGAGTGAAGTGGATAGGCTGGCAAAAAATCTAGAGCTTCTTGCCGGTGGCAACTTAGCACTCGATTATGATGTAGCTAAGGGAGACAAATACACTGTAGTGGAGAAAGAGGCTTTCCTTCAAATCAATGAAAATTTAGAAACAGCAATGGAATCCATCCAAGGTTATGTACAGGAGATATCCGATGTTCTTTTAGAAATGGCAAACTCTAATTTTGACATAGCCATTAAGAACGAATATCTGGGAGATTTTAGACAAATCAAAGAATCATTGAACACGGTATTAGAATCCTTTAATAGTATTTTACGTGAAATCCATGAATCGGCTGAGCAAGTAGAAATTGGCGCTGAGCAGGTTGCAGCATCCAGCCAAAACCTTTCCCAAGGGGCTGCAGAGCAAGCGGCGGCTGTAGAGCAGATTGGTGCAACTGCTATTCAAATCTCCGATCAGACCAAGGAGAATGCTAACAATGCAAACAGGGCCAATGAACTCTCTATCAAGGCCAAAACAGATGCACAAAATGGAAACATTCAAATGGAAGGCATGCTGGAGGCCATGAATGCTATCAAGGAAGCATCGAAGAGTATTTCCAACATCATTAAAGTGATTGATGAAATTGCCTTCCAAACCAATATATTAGCCCTTAATGCCGCAGTAGAGGCAGCAAGGGCAGGAGACCATGGAAAAGGCTTTGCTGTAGTCGCTGAAGAGGTACGTAACTTAGCTGCAAGGAGTGCAACGGCAGCCAAGGAAACAACGAGTCTCATCGATAATTCCATTGATAAAGTGGAGGAAGGTTATAGGATAGCCAATCAGACTGCAGAGGCCTTGAATAATATTGTTGTAGGAGCGGCAGATACTGTAGAAATAGTGGGTAAGATAGCTGCTGCATCAGTAGAACAAGCCGATTCCATATCAGAAATCAGCAGAGGCATTGAACAAGTATCGCAAGTCACACAAATCAATACAGCCACTGCGGAAGAAAGTGCTTCGGCAAGTGAGCAAATGGCGGGTCAAGCCCAAATGTTAAAGGAATTGATTACTCAATTTAAGATTAAACGGGATAGTAAGGATTCCTACATTAGGGAAGTTGCAGCGTCAAAGGATTTGCCGGAGAATAAAGATAAAAGAAAAAAGGAAGCTGAAATCCCTTTAGAAAAGTATGATTTCGGCAAATATTAAATATTGTCTTGGAGCTATAAAAGAAGAAGCAAGCTAATAATGTTATAATTACACATAAAAGCCATAGCTAATTTATTCAATGAAATGGGAAGAGCACATTGAATAAATTAGCTTTTTTTATGCAATACTAAAAGAATAGCTTCTAATGGATCTAAGAATATAAGGGGCAGATAATATGAGATTTGTGCTGTTAATCAATGAAATTAATAAAAAAAGAATTCTGTTCATCGTCATTCTAACTTTTATTGTAGGCTCTCTCAGCGGCTGTTGGGATAAAGAAGAAATTGACCAAAGGGCAATTATTGCGGGAGTAGGAATCGATAAAAACCAGGAAGAAGAAGGCATCCATATGACGGTACAAGTCATTATCCCTGATGAGGTACAGAAGCAAAGTGCAAAGCAAAGTGCTGTGTGGATAGGTACAGTTACAGGGACATCAGCATTTGATGCTGCCCGAAATTTAACCCTAAAGACAGGGAGCAAAGCGTTATGGTCTCATTGCAGGATGTTGGTTGTAGGGGAAGAAGCAGCCAAAAGTGGGGTAAGTGATTTTATCGATTGGTTTGAAAGGGATCATGAGCTGCGTCGCAGGACATACCTTTTGATTTCTAAAGGTGAAGCTAAGGACATTATTGAGGCGAGAACAGGCAGAGAAAGAGTACCGGCCTTTGATGTCGTTGAGCTTCTTGATACGGGTTATGTGACATCCAAGGTTCTGTTGGTTGATCTTCATCATTTTTTTAGTTTGATGTCCAGCAAGACAGCATGTGCCGTTGTTCCGGGCATAGAGATTTATACAAGGGAGGACATTGAGGGTGAGAAAAATAGACTGATAAGAGCAAGTGGATCAGCTATATTTAAGGATTATAAATTGCAAGCATGGATAGACGACAATGAAACACGTGGCATGATGTGGGTATTAAATCAGGTTAAAAATGGTGTCATTGAAGTAGAGAATCTATTAGATAATGGTAGAATCATTTCTTTGGAGATTCTCAGGTCCAAAACAAAAATAAAGCCACACCTTAAAGATGATGAAATAAGCATCACAATAGAGATAAAAGAAGAAGGCAACATTGGAGGCACTCCCATACCAAGTTCCGATTTATCCAATCCTGAAAATATAAAAAAAATAGAAGAAAGAAAAGAAGAAGCCATCAAGAAAGAGGTTGAGCACATCATTAAAAAAGCGCAAGATTTGAACACTGATATCTTTGATTTTGGACGGGCAATCTATCGCAAGTACCCTCAGGTTTGGAAGAGTATAGAGAAGGAATGGGATGAAATATTCCCAACTCTCAAAGTAAATGTCATAGTTGATGCAAAGATTAGAAGAAGTGGACTTATTATGAATGAGCCCAAATAACCAAGGGGAGTATGAATATGAATAAGCGAGTTAACCTTATTTGCATAGCATGCATTTTTATGGCACTTTCTGTTACCGGGTGTTTTGGTAAGGAGGAAATAAACCAGTTAACCATTATTGCAGGAGTAGGAATGGATGTATCCCAGAAGGAAGAAGGTATTCAATTGACGGTACAGGCCATACTGCCCGAAGAAATTCAAGAGCAAGTAAAGCTTGAGGAAGGGCAAAGACCTGTTTGGCTAGGAACAGTTACAGGAGACAGCATATTTGATGCAGTTAGAAATTTGTCATTGCTCACAGGAAGCAGAATACTATGGGGTCATAGTCAAGTTCTCATTATTGGAGAGGAAGCAGCCAGGCAAGGCATAAAAGAAACTATCGATTGGTTTGAAAGAAGCCCGGAGTTTCGACGTAGGACTTTCATCATGGTTGCTAAAGGTGAAGCCAGGAGTATCATTGAGGCAAAAGAGGGGATAGATAAAATTCCCGCCTTTAATATAGGAAAATTGAATGAAGGAAGTGAGAATACATCAAAAGTGGTCTCAAGAGATTTGCGGATGCTCATATCTACACTCTCTAGCAAAACAACTTGTGCTATATTACCCGGAATAACGGTTTACAACAAGATAGACAGGGAAGGAAAAGAAAATAAGGCAACTAAAATACAGGATACCGCTGTTTTTAAAGATTATAAATTAATTGGTTGGCTAAATGAAAAAGAAACCCGCGGATTATTGTGGGTCCTAGGGGAAGTTAAAAGCGGTGTTATTGATGTCCAGCATCCTAAAGATGAAGAAAGATTTATTTCTTTTGAGATCATTAGGGCCGGTAGCAAAATTAAGCCTAGGATAAAAGATAACAAGGTGACGATAATCATTGAAATAAATGAGAAGGGTAATATTGCGTCTGTTCCGAGCCCTATTATTGATATTTCAAAGCCAAAAAATATATTGGAGCTTGAAGAAGCAAAGAAATCCGCAATAGAAAAGGATGTATCTTTAGCACTTACAAAGGCCAAAGAAATGAATGCAGATATTTTTGGTATAGGAGAAGCAATTCATAGGGACTACCCGAAGGAATGGAAAAAGCTAGAGCAGGAATGGGATAGCATTTTCCCAAATCTTGAGATTGAAGTCAGGGTAAGCTCAAAGTTAAGAAGAACCGGCCTTATTACAATAAATAAAAATTAGATTTAGAAAAAAGATGGAGAAGAATTATGTTGGAAAAAGCTAAAATAACAAACCTGCAAACCACATGGTTAATGATAATGCTTGTTTCATCAACTGGGATATTGACCCTCCCAACCCTCGTATACAAAGCAGCAAAACAAGATGCATGGTTAACCATGATTGTTGTTGGAGTTTTGGGAATCATTGTAGCCTATATTTTAACTCGGTTAGGACTTATGTTTAGTGGAAAAACAATCATACAGTTCAGCGAAAAAATTCTAGGGAAACCTTTAGGCAAGATAATCGGTTTTATTTATTGTGTATTTTTTATACATATCAATGCCGTTGTCATTAGGCAATTTTCCGATATCCTAGCCGGTCACTTTTTTTCAAATGCACCTGTCCTATTCTTTTCTATTGCCATCATGATCATCTCAATTTATGCCGTTTTGAGTGGCATTGAGGTCATTGCAAGAGTGAATGAAATAATCTTTCCCATATTTCTAGTAGTGACCAATGGGATTATCCTTTTGAGCATAGGAGATATGGATTTCAAAAATTTCATGCCTGTACTAGAGAATGGATGGGCACCAATCCTAGAAGGGGCCTATTTGGAGATGTATTTTATCAGTGAAATAGTAGTTTTGCTCATGCTTATGCCCTATATCAATCAGCCTGAAAACACACGAAAGTCAATGTATATAGGGATTGTTGCATTAGCGGTGTTTGGAATAATAATTTTTGGAGGTATAGGAGCTGTTTTTGGGTCTACCCATGCAAGTAATATTAATTATCCTTTTAATGCATTAGCGCGCTATGTTCGTGTCGGGGATTTTATTGTAAGGGTAGAGTCCTTTGTTGTCTTTATTTGGGTAACCGGTGTGTCTATTAAAATTGCCTTATTCCACTATTGTGCAGTCATGGCTATTAGTCAGTGGCTAAACTTAAAAAGCTATAAGCCACTTGTCATCCCTGTGGGAGGGGTTATGGTAGTGCTTTCTATGGTCATTGTAGAAAATATTATGGAGATGGGAAAATTGCTAACGAAAATCGTGGTAATCCCTTATCTATTCATAGAAATAGGGATTCCTTTCCTCTTATTAATTATTGCATTATTACGAAAGAAAGGAGATAAAACATATGTTAAATAGACTTATGCAACAATTCAATTTTATAAAAGAAAGTTTAAGAAAAGAAAAGGATGATGCTGAGTCTAATAATACGGACCAATCCAAAAAAGAAGAGCTTTCAAAAAGTCTTGCAACAAATCTAGAAAAATTAAGGAGCACCTTGGGATCCAGTAACGATATAGTCATTAGAGAATTCAACATAGGCCTTGATAATGGACCTGAGGCATGTCTATTATTCATTGATGGTCTTGTCAACAAAGAAATGATTAACGAAGATATTATGCGAGCTATCATGATAGATAGCCGCATCATTGAAGATACAGTTTCAGTTAAGAAACATCATCTGTTGGATGTACTTAAAGAGAATTCGCTTTTCACATGCGAATTAAAAGAAGTATATACCTTTGAAGAAGTTATTCAAGCCATACTTTCAGGTGAAACCATCGTGCTTGTCGATGGCTATGAAAGTGGACTGCAGTTAGGGACAAGAGGCTGGGACTATCGGGCTATATCAGAGCCTCAAACAGAAGCTGTAGTAAGAGGTCCCAGGGAAGGATTTACTGAGACATTGAGGGTTAACACAGCCCTTCTGAGAAGGAAAATTAAAGATCCTAACTTGACATTTGAATCCACAAAGATTGGAGAGGTAACGAAGACAGATGTAAGTATTGCTTATGTGAAGGGTATCGCTAATCTCAAGGTTGTGGAGGAGATAAAAAAGAGATTAGCACGAATCAAGATAGATGGTATTCTCGAGTCAGGTCAGATTGAGCAGCTTATTGAGGATGCGCCACTCTCTATTTTTGCAACCGTTGGCAATTCAGAAAAGCCGGATGTGACCGCTGCCAAGCTATTGGATGGGAAGGTTGCTATTATGACGGATGGCACACCTATTGTTCTCATTGTACCCTATCTTTTTATAGAGTCTGTTCAAAATAGCGAGGATTATTATTCTCGTCCTTGGTATTCCAGCCTGATTAGATGGATTCGATTTGCAGCATTAGGTATTACCCTGTTTTTACCGGCAATTTACATTGTTAGTCAATCCTATCACCATGAAATGATTCCTACAATACTCCTGATTACCATGGCTGCTGCCAGATCAGGTGTTCCGTTTCCTGTCTTGGTGGAGACGCTTCTCATGGCACTTGCCTTTGAAATACTAAGGGAAGCAGGAGTCAGAATGCCCAAGGCTGTAGGACAAGCAGTAAGCATCGTCGGAGCCCTAGTCTTAGGTCAGGCAGCTGTTGAAGCAGGGATAGTAAGTGCACCTTCAGTTATTGTCATAGCCCTAACAGCGATAGCAGGATTCCTTATTCCATCCCAGACTGACTCCATGAGTATTTTACGTTTTCTTTTCATGATATTAGCAGGTGTCGGTGGACTCTTTGGCATACTGTGGGGCATGATTTTGGTACTGATTCATCTAGTGAAGCTTCGTTCTTTTGGTATTCCTTATATGTCTCCTATTGCCCCTATGAATTTAGGGGAAGAAGTGAAAGAAGTTATGATGGTCGCGCCTATATGGAAGAGAAATAAAAGACAACCTTTGATAGGAAAAGAAAACCCTAAAAGAGGAGAAAATGAGATGCCAAAACCCCCAGAGAAAGACGGTAATGAAGTATGATAGAAAAAGAAAAGATAAGCAATAGACAGGTCATTCTTTTGGTGAACGTATTTATTTCTTCAACGGCTATTATTTATTTGCCCACTGTTGTTTATAATGAGGCTAAACAAGATGGCTGGATGACATTTATACTCTTTGGATTGATGGGAATTATCGTTGCAAGTATTGTAACCAGCTTAGGCATCATGTTTAAGGATAAAACAATTGTTGAGTATAGTGAGGTTATCTTGGGTAAAATACCGGGAAAGGTAATAGGCTTGATACTGTTTCTATTCTTTATTAGCATTAATGCTATTATTATCAGAGAGTTTTGCGAGCTTTTAATAACCTCCTACTCTTCGAATACACCAGCTCACTTTTTTTCTATTGCGATTATCATCCTTTCCATCTATGCTCTTTATAGTGGTATTGAGGTGATTGCGAGAACAAATGAAATCATATTTCCTCTTTTTGCTATTGCAATATTAAGTATCGTTTTTCTTAGCATCAGGGAGATGGATTTTAAAAATTTAACACCTATACTGGCTGAGGGATTTATTCCCGTACTAAAGGGTTTTTATGCACAGATTCTTTTTGCTTCAGAGATATTCATACTTTCTATGTTAATGCCCTATATTAATGAACCTGAAAAGGTTAGAAGGTCAAGCATCATAACCATGACTATCATAACCGGTTTGGCGATACTTATTACCATTGGCATGGTAGCTGTTTTAGGCGATGAAATAGGGCATTTGCACTACCCTTTTTTAACCTTTGCAAGATATGTCAATGTTAGAAATGTTTTTGAAAGGATTGAATCCCTTGTGATAGCCTTATGGGTTGCCGGTGTTTTCATAAAGATAGCACTATATCATTATTGCGGAGTAATGGTTTTTGCCCAGGTATTTCATTTTAAGAATTATAAAAAACTGATTATACCCATGGGTGTTTTGCTGGTTTTTTTATCCCAAATCATTTTTAAAAATGACGCGCAGTTTTATGAGCTCATCCATCACGGTATTAAGTTTCCTTTTACATGTATCCAGGTAGGCATTCCAATTTTCTTGCTTATCATAGCAAAAGTAAGGAAAAAGGCGATTAAAAAAAAGACAGGGTAAAAAAATAATGGATTGACAATCCATAGGTGTTATTATAAAATCTACCTCATAGAAAGGCAAAAGAATAGAATAAAGTAAAG
>CAYSBC010000007.1:0-48833 GCA_964429195.1 uncultured Eubacteriales bacterium
CGCCAAATGAAACTAAAAAAGACCTACGGTCTTATGTAATGGTGCCGAAGGCGGGAATCGAACCCGCACGATATTGCTACCACTGGATTTTGAATCCAGCGCGTCTGCCAATTCCACCACTTCGGCGCATCTTTTAAATAATAGCATATTTTTTTTGCAATATCAAGATTTATAGCCAGAAATATTTTCGAACGCGAATTGCAAATTAAAATGAAACACAATTTATCTCTGTTTAAATGTTAATATTGAATATGTTATGTCTATTTGGTGGTATTCAACTATAACAAGGGCTTATTCCAATACCTCAATACTATCCCCTGCTTTTACCTTGCCCCCTTGAAGTACTTTTGTGAAAATCCCTTCCTTTGGCATAACGCATTTTCCTACTTTCCTTGCAATTTCACATCCTGTATGACATTCTTTACCAATCTGAGTGACTTCCATTAATGTTTCGCCGATTCTTAAGCGAGTGCCAACAGGTAGATTGTAAAGTATGATGCCCTCTGTCGTAATATTTTCGGCAAATATACCATCCTCGAGACCTTCGATGCCTAAATCCTCCATTTTCTTAAAGCTTTCTATTCCAAGGAGGCTGACCTGTCTGTGCCAATTGCCGGCATGGGCATCGCCTTCTAACCCAAAATCTTTTATAAAGTGTCCTTCATCTATGGGGGTCTTAATAACACCCTTCTTAGAACTAATATTGACATCCAAGACCTTACCCTTTTTCATGAAATCCCCCTCCTTCATAGATCATCCTGCTCTTCTTCCCTTTGATAGTTTCCTGATTTGCCACCTGTCTTTTTAATCAATCGGATATTTTCGATGACCATATTTTTATCCATGGCTTTGCACATGTCATAAATAGTTAAGGCAGCCAGGGATACAGCTGTAAGAGCTTCCATTTCAACCCCGGTTTTTCCTATGGTTTTGACCTCGGCTTCAATTTCAATTCCTTCGTCAAGAATATGAAAGCGGATATCAGCCCCTGAAAGAAGAATATTATGGCACATGGGAATGAGGTCAGAAGTTTTTTTAGCAGCTATGATACCGCCTATTTGGGCAACAGACAGTACATCGCCCTTTTTAATGAGTCCATCCTTTATTTTGAGAATGGTGTCCTTATGCATGCGTATCATACCCCTGGCAATAGCCAGCCTTTTTGTATCCTCTTTATCGCTTATTTCAACCATATGGGCTCTACCATTTTCATTAAAATGTGTGAATTCCATATTATCCTCCTATTTGTCCCATGTTTTTCTTAATATATTGGCCATCCTCCAAATGATGGGATTCCGGTTTTCGATTGATAGCTTCTAAAATGATAGGCTCCAGCTTTTCACCTCGTCTTAAAGGCCCCCTCAAATCTATTTCTTCATTGGAATGAAGGCAGAGCTGCAATTTGCCCTGTGAAGTCAGCCTGACTCTGTTACAAGCAGCACAAAACTTACATGAAATAGGGTTGATGAGCCCTACTCTTCCCTTGCTCTCAGGTAAACGATAATAGGTAGCTGCAGAGGAAATATCCTCATCTTCTACTTTTACCAATGCATTCATTTTTTCCAAAACAGTGGCATTTGGAATAAAATGATGCAATGCCCAGTGAGTTGCCTCGCCTGTAGGCATGAGTTCAATAAAACGAACATCGATTTCTTCATTCTTCGTAAGGTTAACAAAGGTTTCTATTTCATCTTCATTAAATCCGCCCATCAAGACAACATTCAATTTAATTGGCTTAAGTCCAACACGCTTAGCTTCTTCGATTCCTTCAAGAACATCCTTTAATTGACCTTTTCTTGTGATATCCGAATACCTTTCCGCTTGAAGAGTATCTAGGCTGATATTGACTCGGGTTAGCCCTGCTTCTTTTAAACCTTTGGCATAGGACTTGAGCAAAAGGCCATTCGTTGTCATAGCTAAGTCGCTTACACCTTTTATTTGGGCTATTTTTTGGACTAAATGGAGTATGCCATGCCTTACTAAGGGTTCACCACCTGTTATTCTTATCTTATTAATACCCAATCCTACAAAAGCCTTAGCAATCTCTTCAATCTCTTCAAGAGTTAAAATGTCTGAATGCTTTGTTTTGCTTATACCACTCTCGGGCATACAATATTTGCATCTTAAATTGCATAAATCTGTAACAGATATACGCAAATAATTGATTTCTCTTAAAAACAGATCCCTCATAGCCTCTACCTCACTGACCAACCTAAAAAACTAATCTATAACAATGATTTCTCCAATGCCCTTGCAATCATAACCTCCTAGTGCATACACCCTATCGGTAAATTCCTGTGACTGAATGATTTTCAGAAATCTTTTCATTCTCTCATCCTCCAGAAAGTCATGAGGAACAAGGAAATCATAATCCTCGAAACCAATTTCTATAAAATCTAAATCCATAGCCTTTGCAGCTGAGGCGATGCCTAATCCTGTTGTTGCTGTACCTGATTTTACTGCCATGGCAACGGTCATATGGGTAGTCATTTCCCTATCATAGCCTTTCACATCTGTTGTAGCGATAGATAGTTTTTGTAAAAGGTAATCCAGCAGCATTCGGGTACCTGCCCCTCTCTGACGGTTGACATAGGTGACATCTTTTCGTGCTATATCTTCAATTCCCTTTATATTGGAAGGGTTGCCTTGTGCTATAATCAAACCTTGAAGACGTTTTACCCCTTTGATAAGGGCCATCTTTTTCCCTTGAAAGTATTTTTTGATATAGGAGATATTATATTGACCTGTCGCCATATCTAATAAATGAATAGGTGCAAGATGGCATTCATCTCTTTTCATGGCCATAATTCCTCCCATGCTTCCTACATGGCCGGAACTGAGGGGCATCATATCCGAAATGACATCCATAATAAGGTCATGACTACCTATTGAAACGATGGTTTCCTTAATATTAGAAATGCTTTTCAGAAGCCTAACATCAACTTCTTGCCCTGCTTCGACCCCTTCACTGTTTTGTGGGATAGAAACAAGTCCGTCGGCTTTCACAAGGCTCATGGTTGCGCCTGCACCGCTGGATAAAGGTGTCGCAACATAGTGTTCGTGAACATAACCGAGATTAACCCTGATGATATCTTTGTTTTTCAAGGAAGAAACGATTCTTTTAGAGATAATGGCTTTTATTTCATCCTTTACTTCCTTTTGACCTGTATAAGAATAGATTAAAGATTTCACAAAAGTATCAAAAACTAAATAAGCAGACACAGGATAACCTGGGATACCAATAACTGGTTTATTGTTAACTATGCCTAAAATCGTTGGTTTACCAGGTTTCATGGCTATGCCATGGACAACAACTTCTCCTAATTCTTTGATTGCCTTCACTGTAAAGTCTTTATCACCGGCTGAGGAGCCTGCATTAACCAGAAGTATGTCATTTTCTTTTACACCTTTTAAGATGGCCTGTTTTAACAGTTCCAAGTTATCCTCTACCGGCGAGTAGCGATTGGATTCTCCACCGTATTCTTGTATTAATCCTTCGAATACTCTTGAATTGGACTCAATGATCTTGCCTTCTTTCAATTCTGAAAAACTTTCCACCAGTTCTGAACCTGTTGGAATAATACCGACAGAAGGTTTTTTATAGGCATCAATTTTTTCGATTCCTCCGGATATAAGGGCTCCCATATCCATTGGTCTTATCTTATGCCTTGAGGGTATAATCATTTCCGTAGCGACAATATCCTCCCCTATTGTGCGGACATATTGCCATGGATAGGCTGCTTTAATGATTTGAATTTTACCCTGTCCCAAATCAATGACATCCTCAATCATAATCACCGCATCATAAGAAGCTGGGATCAAATGTCCTGTATTGATGTAAATGAAGTCCTTTTCTTCTTCCAATGTTAAGGGATGAATATCACTGGCTTCATAAGTTTTCTCAGCTTTTACAGCTATGCCGTCCATAGCTGCCGAAGTATAATGAGGGGATGATTTTTCTGCGTAAACTGCTCGATAAGTTATTCTCCCCAGTGATTCCAGTACATGTATTTCTTCAAAGGATGAACCGCTTATCAATTTTTCCGAATAGATTTTTTGAGCTTCCTCTACATCCATGTTGGCTATATAGACGTTTCTATCTTCCTTTTTCATAATAGGGACTCCTTTCATAGCTCGCCCAATTTTTATATTTATATAAAATAGACTTCTCTTTCTTCACCTTGATATAAACCTTCTTCATGAGCTTTCATGACAATATAACCATTGGAGTTCGAAAGCAAGGTAATCATTCCTGATTTTCCAAGGACCGGTACTGCATGAAGATGACCATCTTTTTCAACGAGGCTAACCATTTGATAAGTTTCCTGTCCGGGCGAAGAATGAATATTAAAATCCAGGATGGCCTTGGTCTTGATGATGTCCTCTTTTATTTCCATCTTATTCTTTATAAAATACTCTACAATGGCTTTAAATACAATGATTGAAGATACAGGGTGTCCCGGAAGTCCAAATACAGGCTTGCCATGAGCTTCGCCTACCAAGGTGGGTTTGCCGGGCTTGATAGAAAGACCATGAATAAAAACACCTTGTCCAGTCAAAGTATTCATTAATTCATAGGTATAATCCTTTGTGCCTACTGAGCTTCCGCCGGATATAATGATGATATCAGCAGAATCAAGCGCCTGGCTCAATTCACATTTTAGTTTTTCAAAATCGTCCTTCACAATAACCCTGCGGACCACATCCCCTCCAAGCTTTTTTATCAAGGCATAGAGAGCATAACCGTTGATATCTCTAATTTTACCTTTATCCAGCGGTTCATGTAAATCTATAATCTCATCTCCTGTGGATAGGATAAAAAAACGAGGTTTTTTATAAACCTTAAGAGTGGCCATACCTATAGCGGCTAAAACACCTATATCTTGGGGTCTAATTTTTTTACCCTTTTCAAGGATGACCTCACCTTCTCCTACGTCATCCCCCTGAAAAAGCATATTTTCTTTGTAAGCAACAGGTTTATAAAGAGCAATTAGATTGTCGCCTAATTGCTCAACATGCTCAATCATGATTACCGCATCTGCTCCCTCGGGTACAATTCCTCCCGTAGGAACATAGACTGCTTCTCCGTCCAAAATCGTTAAATTTGTGTTTTCTCCCATGATGGTTTCACCGATAAGATTCAGAAAACTTGGCAATGTTTCACTGGCACCATGACTATTTTGGCTCTTGATCGCATACCCATCTACAATAGAACGATTAAATCCGGGTACATCGATACCTGAAACAGTGTTTTCTGCAGCTATTCTGTCTAAAGCATCTAATATCCCGATTTCTTCAGTTCCCAGCTTCAGACGCATAAAGGTTTCATTTATTCTTTTTCTGGCTTCATCGACAGAAATAACGTTAAAAAAATCCATCTATTTAATCACCTTTCCATTGTTCATATAGATTATTTTATCACATAATCGCTCAGCTTGTTCCATACTATGTGTAACTATAATGACAGAAGCACATGACTTTCGGTTATAGCGGATGATTTCTCTTTCCAATATCTCAAGTGAAAGCGGATCGATATTGGATGTAGGTTCATCCAATAAGAGTAATCGGGGTTCAAAAACCAAAGCTCTTGCTAGGGAAACCTTTTGTGACTCCCCTCCTGACAAGGATCTGGCATTTTGCTGCTTAAGGGAAGTAATTTCCAGATTATTTAATATTTCTTCTACCTTAACTTTTATCTTTTCCTTAGGAGTTTTACGGATTTTTAGCGGATAGGCAATATTTTCGTAAACGCTTCTATGAAATAAATAGGGTTTTTGGAAAACCAATGTCATTTTCTTCTGTATGGCTCTATTAAGTTCCTGCCCGTCATAGGTCACATGACCTTCATAATCATGGTCCAGACCTGCTAGGATTCGAAGCAAGGTGGTCTTACCTGCACCATTGGGGCCAACGATTCCCATAATCTGTCCTTTTTCAATTCCATAATGATCTATATCTAAAACCAAGCGCTCTCCATAGGCTTTTTTGATAGCATTTAATTGTATTTCCATTTCAGCCCCCTTGATTGTAATTATAGATTAAACTGTTGACAATAAAGGACAACAACAGCAAGACTAAACCTAACGCTATTGCCGTTGGATAATCTCCCATGGAGTTGAACATGGCAATAGATGTGGTAATAACGCGTGTATCATTTTTTATATTCCCTCCAACGATCATCACTGCTCCAACCTCTGATATTGCCCGGGAAAATGTAGTGACTATATTGATGAGTATATCCATTTTTAATTCTCTTATCATTAAAAAGAGGGTGTTTATTTTGCTTCCACCCATGGTTATACCCATTTCCTTAATTTCTTTACCCCTTGTCCTTGAAAGATTAAAGGTTAATCCAAGGCATAATGGAATAACTAATAAGGTTTGAGCAATGATCATCGCTTGAGGTGTAAATAATAATTGCAAGGAACCAAAAGGTCCACGTCTGGCCAACAGGATAGCTACAACTAATCCAACTATAACAGATGGCACGCTCATAGATGTAAAAAGCAATCTCGAGAAGATTCTTTTTCCTTTAAATTCCTTAGCACCAAGATAAATTCCCAAAGGAATAGAGAAAGTGGAAGAAATGAGAGTCGCTGTAGAGGATACAAGGAGTGATAAAATAATAATACCGTACACTTCTTGATCAAAGCTTGTCAATAATTGAATTGCCTTAAAAAATCCATCTATAATATAATCCATTTCTTCCACTACCCCTCTTAGTCTTTACAAATTATTCTTTACTAATTAGCATTCGGTGTAAAGAGTGGCATTCCAAACTTATCCACCCCGAATTCACCTATTAAGCTTTGTGTTTCGTCAGAAAGCATCCATTCCATGAAAATGATTGCATCTTCAGCTTTTATATTTTCATTTTTTTCTGGGTTAACAGGGATGATGCCATATTGATTAAATAATTTTTCATCTTTTTCTAGCAAAATGTCTAATTCTACAACATCCATTAGATTTAAGTATGTAGCTCTGTCGGTTAAGGTATAGCCTAATTTTTCATCAGCCATCTTTAAGACATCAGCCATTCCCTTACCTGCTGAAATATACCATTCTCCTTCAGGTTCGATTTCTGCTTCAGCCCATAAATTCTTTTCCATAATGTGGGTGCCTGATTCGTCTCCTCTAGATACAAAAGGTGCTTCGTTTTCGGCTATCAGCTTGAATCCTGCTATGATGTCTTGAGGTGCTTTTTCCTTTAGCTTGGCCGGATCGTCTTCTGGACCAACGACAACAAAATCATTATACATCACATCATGTCTCACAACGCCATGTCCTTCTTGCATAAAAATTTCTTCAGTTGCTTTAGCATGAACTAAGAGAATATCAGCTTCGCCGTCTCTACCCATTTGGAGGGCTTGTCCTGTTCCTACAGCTACAACTTTAACATTAATATTCGATTCTTCTTTAAAGATCGGCAATAAATAATCTAATAATCCGCTGTCTCTTGTACTGGTAGTCGTTGCCAAAATAATATCTCTTTCTTCAGCCTGTGGATCCGGTTGTTGATCAGTATCATTACTACAACCTACCAAGGCAAATGAAAATACCAGTGCTAAAATTAATAATATGGACAATATTTTTCTCATTTTTTATTCACCTACTATTCTTATATTTTAGTTTGAAAATTTCCGAGTCGATTATTGATAATCAACATAACCTCCTCTCATAAAACTACTAAATCCCCGCTTTGAATGCGTTATTGAATACAAAAAACAAAAATAGTCCATAACATAAGCAGTAGAAATCTACAAATCTTCGATTTGTGATTTCCTTGCATCAGTTCGCCATCAATTTGCATAGTAAATTGGGCGAGCTACGAAGGGACTATTTTGAGTATTACAAAAAACTCACTCAAAAGTTAAACTTCCCTTTCCAAATACGGGAGGCATAAGAATTTCTCCTTATACCCATTGGTTTAATTCCATAGCGGCGCTTTAGGATATTAAACTCGGAAAATTCGCTTTGATTACATTTACAAATTTCGACACTTATTTAAAAAATCCTTTTATTTTTAAATGAAAATATAAATTCAAATAAAAATTATCTTTACCTTGAACATTCGTGAGCTTGTCCTTTTAAGACTTCCAGTCCATGAGGAAGGGTAGCAAGTATATATTCCAAGGATTCTTGAACTGCTTTTGGGCTACCGGGCAGATTGATAATGAGGGTTTGATTTCTGATTCCAGAGGTGGCTCTAGAAAGCATTGCTCTCGGCGTTATTTGCAAGCTATAAGCCCTGATGGCCTCCGAAATGCCGGGAGTCAACCTGTCAATGGCCCTTAAAGTTGCTTCCGGTGTCCTATCTCTTTGACCAAAGCCTGTTCCGCCGGTTGTGAGTATGAGATCAACCTTTAAATCATCAGCCATAGCAATCATTTCATGAAGCAACTTTTCTTCATCATCAGGTAGAATAATATATTTTTCTATAATATATCCATTGTTTTTCAGTATATCGGATATTATTTTGCCGCTTAAGTCTTCTCTTTCACCGATGGAACCTTTATCACTGGCAGTGATGATACCTACTTTGTACATATCTCTCCTCCTTGCTGATGCTACAATCTATTTGAATCATATCATAAGAAAAACTTTTTTTATAGTAAAAAATAGCCTAAGAAAAGAGGATTCTTTCCTTAAGCTGTCGTTATATGTTTTTTTATTTTTGTTCTTCTTCATTTTTGTTTTCATTTTGATTTTCTTGGATTATCTCTACGAAAACTTCTATGACATGTCGAGCATCCGTATTTTTTACTGTTATTTTGAGGTTTTCAACTTCGAGTGTTTCTCCCATTTCAGGTATTCTTCCGAATTGTTCTACTATCCAACCACCTACAGTAAAAGCATCAATATCTTCGGTGTCCCCTGATAGTTCAAATAAATCAAAAAAATCTTCTATGTCCGCTTCACCTGAGATAATATATTGGGAATCACTTATTTTATTATAGTATTCTTCTATCTCATCATGTTCATCCCATATTTCCCCTACTAGCTCTTCCAAAATATCCTCCATAGTAACAATCCCCATGGTACCACCATACTCGTCCACCACAACAGATAAATGAGATTTTGAATATTGAAGCCTACGTAAAAGCTCTGAAATTTTCATTTGAGGAGCAACGATGTCTACTGGTTTAATAATGGTTTGAATATTTTCGTTGAGATGATAAAGCATCGTATAAAAGTCTTTTTCATTAATAACTCCTATAATGTTATCAATAGTATCTTGGTAAACAGGCAGTCTTGAGAAGCCGTGAGTAATAAATTTTTCTTTGATTTCTTTAATGGATGCATTTTCATTAATAGCTATAACCTTAACCCTTGGTGTAAGAATTTCCTGTACATCTAAATCGGTGAATTCAATAGCTGAACGGATCAATTCACTTTCGTGAGAATCTATACCGCCTTCATTTTCTGCTTCATCCACAAAGGTAATCAGTTCACCCTGGGTAATGGTTTGCTTATCCTCAAATTTAAAAACGATAAAAAGTAATCTTTTCCATAAAATAAAGAATAAGTTTAAAGGCATCAGTAGAAAGATAAAGAATTTTAAAAAGGGTGTAGCAAACATTGCAAATTTTTCAGGTGTTTCCTTTGCAAGGCTTTTAGGTGATATCTCACTAAAAACAAGAATGAGAAGAGTCGTCACAATTGTAGAAATTGTCACGCCTGGATTACCATAATATCTCGTAAAAATAAGCGTAGCAACAGAGGCAGCACCAATATTTACTATATTATTGCCTATCAATAGTGTTGAAATAACTCTATCAAGATCTTCCACTAAAGCTAAAGTCTGTGTTGCTTTTTTGTTTCCTGAGGCCGAGAGATGTTTCATCCTTATCCGATTCATGCTCAAAAAAGCAGTTTCCGTTGCAGAAAAATAGCTTGAAAAAAGTAATAAAATAATAAAAATAATAATTAACGTACTACTGTCACTCTCCATCAAATAACTCTCCTATTTTTTCGAAATTATATCATCATTTTCTAACATGGTCAAATGCCAACTTATTTTTCAGGCATTACTATAGCTTCACCTATAATAACATCGATATCATTCTGATTATAGCATCTGGTCTTAAGCGTTAATCTGTTTTTTTCAATATCCATTTCAACAACCTCAACCTCGGCTGTGATGGTATCATCTAGCCATACAGGCTTTGTAAACTTTAAAGTTTGAGAAAGGTAAATAGAGCCATTCCCGGGTAGCTTGCTTCCGATAACGGTAGAAATTAATCCTGATACCAGCATACCATAGGCAATACGACCTTTAAACATAGTATTTTGTGCATATTCCTCATTTAAATGGACAGGGTTACTGTCACCTAGGATTTCAGCAAACTTTTCATTGTCCTCTGACGTAATTTTTTTTGTAAGGGTTTGTTTATCACCTATTTTAATTTCGGTTATTTTCATCTTTTATCTCCTCATTTAAAATTAATATTTAAAAAAACCTTCTCCAGTTTTTCTTCCTAATTGATTTGCAGCCACCATACGTTTCAATAAAGGACTTGGTCTGTATTTATCTTCCCCAATTTCCTTATGCAAAACCTCCATTACATGTAGGCATACATCCAGACCGATGAAATCTCCAAGGGCAAGAGGTCCTATTTGATGTGTAGCCGCCAGTTTCAATGTTTTGTCAATATCTTCTGCTGAAGCGACACTCTCTGATAAAAGATAGGTAGCTTCATTGATCATAGGTATCATGATTCGATTAAATACAAAACCCGGAGAATCCTTTACTGTTACACTTTCTTTGCCTAAGGATTGGACAATCGCCTTCATCGTTGCTAATGTCTTTTCAGATGTCTTCATACCGATAACGATTTCGATTAAAGGCATCATAGGAGGCGGATTAAAAAAGTGCATCCCTATGACATTTTCAGGTCTTTTTGTTGCAGCAGCAATGGATGAAATAACAATGCTTGATGTATTTGTAGCCAATATTGTATCTGGCTGACATATGCGATCAAGCTTTTTAAAAATATCTTTTTTGATATCACTATTTTCTATAACTGTTTCAACAACCAAATCAACATCTTTAGCATCGGCAAGTTCAATAGTTCCCTTTAAGCGTGCTCTTATCTCTTCATATTGATCGGCTGAGATATCTCCTTTTTGAAGCATTTTTTGAATATTGCTTTCAATATTACTTATTCCTTTGTCAACTTTAGGTGTATCGATATCATATAGAATAACTTGATACCCTGACTGAAGAAAGGTTTGCGCTATTCCAAAACCCATTGTACCTGCTCCAACTACCATAACCTTTTCCATAGTTTGTCTCCTTATCCTATCTTTAATTTTAACAGAAACAAAAAAATAATCAATTCCCCATATTTTTATATTCATTCTTACAGAGGGTTTTTTCCTAAAATTAACTTCAATTTCCTTAATATTCTTTATATTATTATAAAATTCCTCCCTTGTGTTGTATTAACAGGGTGTAAATGTTATACTTAACACAAAGATAATATAAAAGGAGTAGAAAAATGAATTACGCTAATATCCTAGACCAAATGATCTCTGACAGCGGGCTTTCACTCAGAAATATTACAAAACGATGCAAAGAGCTTGATTGCAACATAACACCTTCTTATATTAGTCAATTAAAAAATGGTAAATTATCCCCTCCATCTGAGGATGTATCCACAAAATTATCGATTGTATGCGGAGAAAAAAATCCTACCAAGCTGGTGTTTCAAGGCTACTTAGAAAAGGCGCCTGAAATGGTCAGGAAATATATTTTCACATCTTCTTTTCTTTTGAAAGACATTTTAGAAAACATGTTACAAGATTCATCCGATTTTACCGATAAATATGGAGGTTTCCTCAATAACTTGGATATTATTTCTACTTTAGATTTATCAGCAAAATATTTAGAAAGCATCAAAGAAAATAACTTCAATAAATTTATGGACGAATTGGATAGCCTTTCCGGCAATATCAGAAAGGAATCCACTCAAGGAGACAGCTCTTTTTTCTTCATCCGTGACACAGCCATGGAACCTATTATTTCTATCAATGCACATATAAAAATTGTACCAACAAACAGAAATTTACTTAAGAACAGGGATATTGTTGCTTTTCATCTCGAAAACAGTAAAATGCCCTTGGTTCGTCGTTATTATAAGGAAAATGGTGTCATCCTACTCATTCCTGAAAATAAAGATTCTGAGATCTACGTTTGTAAAAGCGATGATGAATTTTATTATTTAGGGAAAGTCATATCCTTCAAAATGAATTTCTAGTGAAGGGGTGGTCTACGGGTACAGGGGTGGAGCGATTGATGCTTTAAGCTTTTAGCTAAAAAATGAGCAAATTTTCAACTAGTGTGTTGATACTTTGGTGTAAAATGTAATTTAAAAGCTAAATCTGTTCAAAATTTCAGGTAGTGTGTGGTTTTCTAAAAATAAACCACACACTACCTGAAATTTTGCTCACCAAATTCCGAATTACTTAAAAGGTAAGCTAAGGTGGGATATTTGTCCCACCTTAGCCTTCACTCATAATAATCAAATTCATAGTTTTTAATCTTAACGGTATCCCCTTCTTTGATTCCAAGTTCCTTGAGCTTATCATAGGCCCCTCTTTTCTTTAAATAGTTATCCAGATAGCGAAGAGACTCAAGATCATTAAAGTTCGTGGAGTTAAATATTTTTTCGAGCTGCTTGCCGCTAAGCACATAGATACCGTCTTCTCGGTTTGCGAAGATTTCTCTGTAACTCTGGTCATTTCCATGTATTTCTTCATCGAAAAATAAATCCATAGGTTCAGGTTCTTCCTTTATCTTTGGAAGTTCATTGGCTATATAGTTTAACAATTCATCAATGCCTTGATGGGTTGCAGCAGAAATAGGGAAAACTTTATAACCCTTATTTTCAACATGTTCTTTAAATAATCTAAATATTTCAGGGTCAGCAACATCCATCTTATTAGCTGCTACAATTTGAGGCTTTTTGATTAGCTTATCGGAATATTTACTAAGTTCATTGTTGATTTTATCAAAATCCTCGATAGGATCTCTGCCTTCACTGCCCGCTACATCGACTACATGAAGCAATATTTTATTGCGTTCAATATGCTTTAAGAAATCAAGTCCTAGTCCTAAGCCTTCATGAGCTCCCTCAATAAGTCCGGGTATGTCCGAAACAACAAAGCTAGTATCATGAATATAAACGACACCTAGGTTAGGTGTTAGCGTTGTAAAGGGGTAATTGCCTATTTTGGGTTTAGCACTGGTAATCACAGAAAGCAAGGTTGATTTTCCTACGTTAGGGAAACCCACTAATCCTACATCACCTAGTAGTTTGAGTTCTAAGATAACATTTCTTTCTTGGGCAAAACCACCGGCTTCAGCAAAATTAGGGGCTTGGCGTGTTGATGATTTAAAATGAACATTTCCTTTTCCTCCTTTGCCCCCTCTAGCGGCAACAAAGCGTTGTCCATCTTCAATCATATCTGCCATAATCAAGCCTGTTTCCTCATCGATAATCGTCGTTCCTACCGGTACTTTTATCACTAAGGGCTCTGAGTTTTTTCCAAATTGCTTTTTCTTTTTTCCGTCTTCTCCATCGGCTGCCTTATATTTTGTTTGGTAACGAAAATCCATCAAGGTACGCATGTTGTTATCGGCAACAAAGACGATATCACCGCCGTTACCTCCGTCTCCACCATCAGGTCCCCCATCGGGAACATACTTTTCTCTGCGGAAAGAAACACTGCCGTCGCCACCTTTACCGGATTTAATATTAATATTTGCTCTGTCGATAAACATTTGATCAACTCCCAATATCCTAATCTTCATTCTGTTGATATCAAAAAATTATCCCCCTTTTTTATGCAAGGGGGATTTTGTAAACTAAGCTTCTCTAGCGTATATACTTACTTGTTTTCTAGTCTTATCTTTTCTTTCAAATTTTACAACACCGTCTATCTTAGCGAAAAGTGTATCATCGCCACCTTTTCCTACATTGTTGCCTGGGTGAAGTTTTGTGCCTCTTTGTCGAACTAGGATGCTACCAGCGCTTACGTATTGACCGTCAGCTCTTTTAACACCCAATCGTTTGGACTCACTATCTCTACCGTTCTTGGAGCTACCTACTCCTTTTTTACTAGCCATGAAATCCACCTCCTTTATATTCTGATCTAAGTATAATTTTTATACTAACATTCAATTTTTTCTATTTTTACTTTGCTATACGGCTGTCTATGTCCACGTTTTTTTCTAAAATCTTTCTTAGCCTTATATTTGAAAATTATAACTTTATCGCCTTTTCCATTTTCAGTAATATTGCCGGAGACCTTAGCATTTTCAATAACCGGTGTTCCGACTTTTACGTCAGTACCGTCTGAATAAACTAAAACCTTATCAAACACTACAGCATCGCCTTCAGCTAAACCTAGCTTTTCAACGGAGATAACATCTCCTTCGGATACTTTATATTGTTTTCCACCAGTTTCTATAATTGCATACATTGATCGCACCTCCTCTTACCAATCTCGCCGAAAACAGGTAACATCTCTTTAAGTATGTATTTTCAATACCTTTCCCGTGCGGCTTACAGATAATTATGTTATCATAATCTCTAAATTATGTCAATAAGCCGAACCCTTTTTTCTTCCTTTATTCCATACATTTCTTTTCGCATAATAGAGAGTCTATCCCTATCTATATTGAGGCTGCATTTATCTGAGATATTTTCCATCAAAGCCATGGGATTCAAGTTGCCGTTGCTGCCTGTTTTTAATAAAACACTGAGTAAAAAGTAGTTTTCCTCATCGGTATGATCGAGTACATCTATTTGATAAATCAAGGGCTTGATATCTAAAACCTTTTCTTTTTTTGTCTTGGGGCTGATCTTTATCATTTGAATTTCATCTAAAGACAAATAGCTTGCAATCTTTTCTCTTAATTCATCTGCTGTCAATGAATCGTTGTAAAAAGAAATAAGATACCCGGAAACTTCAACGATGGATGCTATAGATTTCATGGGCTCTGTTACTTTTTTAATTTCAGTTAGCTCTATTCCTCGTGGCAATTGATGCTTCATGGCCGAAGCGATTGCATCCGGCAATAGATCTACCTGCAATTCAACCTCCAGGTATTCTCCTATGCTTTCGATTCCTAAGGATAAGGGATGAGCTGTGCTGATTTTAGGGTGAGGTGAAAAGCCTTGAGAGTAAGCTAAATCAATTTTGGCCCTTTTAAAAGCCCGGAGAAGCACATTCATAAGATCTAAATGAGAAATGTACTTCATGTTATCGGTTTTAGTATATTTTATAAGATATCTATTCATGGGCATTACCTGCCTTGCTCTTATTATCCTTTGTAAAACATAGATATTGAGTATTAATACCGCAGCTTACACATTGATTTCTACAATCTGTAGTGAGTTCACCTGCTTTGGCCTTTTCATTTTCACGTATTAAAAATTTATCTGTTACGCCTACATCAATATGGGACCATGGATGTATTTCTTCGTAATCTCTTCTTCTATTGGCATAAAATTGAGGATCAATGCCTGTCTCACTAAAGGCTTTTTCCCATTTTTGATAATCAAATTTTTCTCTCCAACCATCAAACTTGCATCCCAGCTCATGGGCTTTGACCAAAACCTTTGAAAGCCTCCTGTCTCCTCTAGCAAACACGCCTTCAATAAAGCTGGTGCTTATATCGTGATAATTAAACTTTACATTTTTCATCTTATAAAATTTTTTGAAGAGATATTCCTTTTTCTCTGTCAGCTCTTGTTGAGTGGCCATCGGGAACCATTGAAAAGGGGTAAAGGGTTTCGGTACAAAATTAGATACACTGACCGTAACATTCAAACGCTTGCTTTTCTTATCCTTCATATTTTTAAAGATTTCCATAACCTTTTCTGCAATCTCTACGATACCGTCTAGGTCCTCATTCGTTTCCGTTGGAAGCCCTATCATGAAATAGAATTTTATACTGCCCCAGCCTAGCTGTAAAGCATTTTCTACGGCAAAATAGATGTTTTCCTCTGTAATATTTTTATTAATAACATCCCTAAGCCTTTGGGAACCGGCTTCAGGTGCAAAGGTTAATCCTGACTTTTTATAGCTTTGTATTTCATCCAAAACCTTAAAGGAAAAGGAATCAAGCCTGAGTGAAGGAAGGGTTAAGGAAATATTCTCAGCTCTGCATTTTTTCATGGTATTCGTCACTAATTCGTCAATTTTAGAATAATCGCTGGAGCTTAAGGAGATTAAAGATAATTCATCAAAGCCCGTGTTCTCAATGATTTTATCTCTTAACTCAGTTATCTTTTCAAAGCTTCTCTCCCGAACAGGCCTGTAAATCATGCCGGCTTGACAAAAGCGGCAACCTCTTGTACAACCTCTGAATATTTCAATAATTCCCCTATTATGTACGACATCAATAAAAGGAACTATAAATTTTTCGGGATAATAGGCCTTGTCCAAATCCTCTTCAATATATTTCTCAAGTTTGTCAGGTAAAAAATCATAGAGCTTGTCTATGGATTTTACAGTATGATCTTCATTATATTGAACATCATAAAATGAAGGCACATAGACGCCTTTTATGGTTGCAATCTCTTTTAAAAATTCTATTTTAGGACAGTTTTTTTCCTTCCAACGTATATAGCGATGCATGATTTCCACATTGAGGGTTTCTCCTTCGCCCAGTATGCAAAAGTCAACAAAATCAGCTAAGGGTTCAGCATGATAGGCACAAGGTCCTCCCACTGTAATAAAGGGATAGGACTCATCTCGGTCCTTTGCATAAAATGGAATACCTGCTAAATCCAACATGTTCAAAATATTGGTGTAGCTTAATTCATATTGTAGAGTAAAACCAATCATATCAGAATCTCTTACAGCCTCCATGGACTCTAAGGAAAACAAGGGGATGTTCTTCTCTCGCATGATATTTTCCATATCAACAGCCGGTGCAAAGACTCTTTCACAAAATATATCCTTGTCCTCGTTGAGGGCATGATAAATAATTTGCATGCCTAAATGAGACATGCCTATTTCATAAGTGTCAGGAAAAGCAAAAATAAATTTCGCCTTATAGTCCTTTTTATCTTTAAGAACAGAATTTATTTCAGTTCCAATATACCTGGCAGGTTTTTCAACTCTTAATAAAATTTTTTCAATATCTTTTTTTAGTGACATTATTTGCTCCCTTTCATGTTTTTGGCGTCCAGTAGCTTACTATAATCTGTATATAAACCATGGTTAAAAAGGCCCTTTAAAATATCATTTTCAGAAAGCTGACCTTTATACTGCCCTTTTTCATTCACAATGGTAAATCGTCTGCTTTTACCCGGACTAAATGTATCCATAGCATGTTTTATATTTTTATGTTCTCGACACACAACAATCGTATCTGTTTTGACTTCATTATTTTCCATATATCGGACTATTTTATAAAATAAAAAGTTACTCTCAACCTGAGAAGCAACATAGATATTCATACCAACCAGACACATAATTATATAAGAAAAATCGTAGTTTAGCAAGTATACACCTGCAATTATTAGTAATATAGCGAAGATTTTAGAAATAAAAAGCGATATTTTGATGGCTTTGCCATAGCCAATAAAATAGGATAGATAGAGCCTGATAATTTTTCCCCCATCCAGTGGCGCGATAGGAATCAGGTTAAAAATACCAAGGCTTAAATTAATAAAGAGTATTTCTTCTAAAATAGGGTGACTCCATTTAATTTGAAGGATAATGACTATCAAGGCCATGATTAAATTAAAAAGAGGTCCAACGATGAGAATCAGCATTTCATGAGATGGTTTGATGAGGTAATCATCCATCTCCAGTGCCCCACCCCATATTTTGAGCTTTACCTTACTGATTTTGTAGTGACAGCCTTTTGCTACAAGATAATGCATCATTTCATGGGAAAATGTAAAAACAAAAAATAGAAAAAATAGACCTATTTCATGGATTAAAATAGCGCCTATCATGATAGCTATTAAGCTCAGGCCAATTTCTATATTTGTTTTGGGTATTTTGAGAACAAACATTTTTATTTTAATTGGATATATTCACTAGGATCAACTATTTCTCCGTCCATCCACAATTCAAAATGAAACCAATTATCGGCTTCTTCTTCGTTGGTAACTGAAGCTAGCAAATCTCCTTTTTTCACCTTTTGGCCTTCTGAAACATAGATATTGGTGCAATTGGAATAGATAGAAAATACTGTTTCATCATGGTTTACCTTGATGTAATTGCCATAGTTATTGCTGTTACTGACAAGGGTTATAACACCATCTTCAGCTGCATGCACTTGTATTTCCCCTTGTGAGATGTAATCAATGCCTCTTTGAAATGTGCTTTTCTCTTCAAGTTGATTATAGCTGCCACCAAAGGTAGAAATAACATTACCTTCATCAATGGGTGATATAAAGGCAAACTGATTATTATCCTGTATAAACCTGCCTGCAATGTTCCTCGGAATACTTCCAATATATTTTATACCATCAACTGTTCTTGTAGCCACATCCTTGATCGTCAATTCTTGCTTGATACTTGTTTCAATCATGGTAGATATTTTATTTGTAACGGTTGAATTTGCTTTTTTTATGATAATAACAGTAATGACCAGTATGATGCAAACTATCACCTGTGTTAGAAATTTTCTTAAATCGACTCTTCCTCTTCTATTTATAAATCCTCTGCTTCTTCTGCGATGTTTTATCATTATTACCCCTCCATCCAACATGTTCTCTTAACATAAGTATTTCAGGAGGGAGCAAAATATGATAAATAAGTTGGAAAGTTGGTCAGGTTAACAGGTATCTTATTAAAACCCAAACCACTTCGTAACCTTGTGGAGAGGCTCTCTACTGCTGATGAGTTGGTTAGCAGGAAAATCCAGATCCTCATATCCCAAGGATATGCTAATTACAACATCTTCATCTTCAGGTATGGCAAGGTGCTTTCTCAGCACATCTTGGTAAAAGACACCTTGTTCACCAATGCAAGTGGCTAAATCATATTCCATAGCTGCTAGGCAGATGGTTTGGATAATAGAGCCAATCCCAAGAAGACCCCAGGTTCCTTCTAAAATATTTTTTTTGGTTGTGATAATGAGGGCTACCGGTGCATTAAAATAACGAAAGCCTTGAGCTGTCCAATTTCTCCTTTTTTCTTGGTCTTCTCTTTGTATGTCCAGTACTTTAAATAATTCTTTAGCTAATTCTACTCGGCGTTCCTTGAAGACACCTACTGTATTAGGTTCTTCTCGAGTTGGTTTTGCACCTGATAAAAACATCTTCTCATTTTCATTTTTCATGTTATCAAGTACCTCACCTGTTACCACATAAATATCCCATGGCTGGATATTTACGGCGGATGGACTTCTAAGAGAAGTTTCAATAATTTTACTAATCGTTTCTTTCGATACCGGTTTATCAAGATAACCTCTGACACTCTTACGTTTTTCAATTGCATTCATAATTTCCATACCTATACTCCTTTGTCTTTACTATAGTAATATTTTTATTTATACCTTGAATTATATCTTCTATATTTTGGACTGTTTCTTCTTATCTTATTAATAATTCTTAGAATCAATATCAGTAAGAATACTGCAACAACAAAACTGATGATATAAAAATGAATATTTCTGAGAATGAGATCTTTTTTTGTCAATGAAGTAACCAGATTAAACTCCATTTTATTTCGGCCTTGTTGAACAATGACCTTGCCAAGAATCGTATCTTTTTTCACATTCCAAACATGGATATCTGCAGGATCCTCAGTGATTGTCGTAAGTTCAATATTTAAATCTACATCATAAAGCTCTATGTTTTCTTTTAATATCAATGGCAGGTCTATTTCTCTCTTAATAAATCCTAGAAAGGCTGCAGGAGAATATTCAACCGTGATCTTTTCAAACTCCTTACCTTTTTCATGGACAAGTGTTTTCTCAGCTTCATAGCTATAATCGATCAGCTTTTCCATATCCTCAAATACTTGAGTATCCTTAGGAAAATCGTAAAGTGAATTCATAACAATGCCTATGATTTGTCGTCCGTCTCTCTCGTATAAAGATATGAGGCATCTTCCGGCTAAAGAAGTATAACCGGTTTTCCCAGCAATATTACCGTCAACTCCCAGAAGTTTGTTTCGAGTTTCAAGGACAGCACTAGCCCCTTGTATAAAGCTTACCTGGGCTTCGGCTTTGCTGAGGGAACTTTTAACCCATTCATTCTCCAATGCGGCCTTACATAGCAAGGCTACATCGTATGTAGTTGAATAGGATTTCCCTTCTTCATCGTCTAATCCATTGAGTGTAGCAAATTTTGTGTCCATCATGCCTAGCTTTTTAGCTTTATCATCCATCATTTCAATGAAAGAGTGTGAATCACCCGCCACATTATCTCCAATCATGTAAGCAATATCATTGGCAGAATAAATGAGCAGCATATCCATGGCATCTTCTGCTATGACTTTATCACCAACTTTTACAGGATGTATTTGTGTCCGGTAGGCATAGGGAGGCTGAGCAAAGGCTGCCTCAGTATAGATTAGCTCATCATTTTTATTCTTATTCTCTGCGAATAAAAGAGCCGTCATAAGTTTTGTTATGGAGGCTATCTGTATTTTATCATATATGTTATCTGCATAGATAATCTCATCTGTTTGATAATCAAGTGCAATACTATGGGTACCTACTAGGTTTAAATCCTCTAAGGCAACCGTATTCTCAGTAAAAACAAATAATAAAATCAATAAACAAAGTACTCTTCTTACAATTTTCATGTTGTCTATCTCCTTTTATGCCTTATGTCGTATTCTTCTTAGTAATTGTGCTGTTCCCTTGATAGGATTGTAATCAGGTTATTTTCAGGAACCGGTTCAAAATAAATAAACCCTTGGACATATTTTATATTTTTTTGTTCTAGAAATTCTTTGTGTGTTTCTGTTTCAACACCCTCCGCTATAATATCCAATTTATTCTTTGTAAGAATATTGATAAAAAAATCATATACTTCCTCTATGTTTTTATTCTCAGTTGCCCGCCATAAAAGTTTTTTATCAAATTTAATGAAATCGTAAAGATCACAACGCATGGCGTTGATAGAAGAATTTCCTACGCTGAAATCGTCCAGAGAAATTTTAATGCCTAATTTTTTTATTTTTTGTATCAGGTCAAAGTTTTGCAATAAAGCCATTGAACTTTTCTCAACGAATTCTAAGATGATATTTTTACAATTTATAGAGTAATCTTTCATAAGTCTTGTGAGGTACTCTATAAAATCATCCGTGCAAAATGTCTGTTCCGATATATTAAAGGACATAGCAACATCCTCATTGATGATTTGCTTGTTTTGTAATTCGAATAGAAGCTTTACTCCTTTTTCGAGTATAACCTTATCAATAATCTCTGCCTTTTGCCTCTGAATAGCAATATCAATGAAATCCTTAGCTTTTATGATTTCATTTTTTATCTTAATGCGAGCCAGAACTTCGATGACTTCAATTTTACCTGTTTTTCTATTGATGATAGGCTGAAAATAAGGGATGATATTATTGCAATCCAGATTAGACATGACATCCGAATCAATAATATCCTGAATATTTATTTCAGAGAAACTGCTATCTTGTTTTTTATAAATGTAGGTTTTATTAAAACTTTTTTTAGATAAATACATAGCTGTATCCGCTTTATGTAACAGCTCTTGAATTGTAAGTTTGTTATCAAATTTTTCGATAATTCCCATGGAGGCATTGAGTTCAATTTCAATGCCATCAATGACATGTGGCGCTTGAAGATTCTTTTTAGCAGCTTCACAGTATTCTTCTGTAGTTATGTCTTCAGGAATGTCACAAAAACCTATAAATTCGTCCCCGTATAACCGATAAAACTGTACCCCTGTGCTTTGTTTCATAAAGTTTCTCAGCCTCTTTCCATAGGCTTTGAGACATTGATCGCCAAATTGATGACCAAATCTGTCGTTAAGCTGTTTAAAACCATCTATGTCCATATAAACCATGTTGTTACCGATGATTTTATTCGTTTCGTAGTCAGAAAAAAGCTTTTCTCGATTAGGCAACCCTGTCGTTTCATCCCAGTAGGCTAAATACTCCAATCGATCTTTTAAATTCATGAGGTCGGTAACATCAACAGCAGTACCAACAATCTCTATTGCTTTTCCTCTTCTATTTCTACATCTGCAAAAACCATTTGATTTTATCCACTTTTTTTTATTCTCGATAATAATAGGAAAGGTAATTTCAAAATGATCTGTTTTACCTGAATAAATATCATGCATTTTATATTTCAAGTCATCAAACATACGTGGATTACATGCTTTTATTTTTCTTCTCCATTTTCGTATGGGAATCAATCCTTCATCTAAACAATCAAAATCAAACATTTTATTATGATTAATAGACCCATAAATCATCCCAGGGTTTTCTTCATGATTATAAACCCAATATCCTAAATTCCCTACAGATTCAATTAACTCGAAAGCATCTCTCTCATTATTCATAAATACTCCAATCACCATGATTGATATAAATTTTTATTTTGTTTCCTCTTATTTTTCAACTATTTTCATACCATGAGAAGCTCTCACTTTGCCATTTTCCAGATGTCTTATGATTTCATTCATGCCCTGCTCCGTATTACGGTTCATAAAAGCATTGAGTATATTTTTGTGTTCTCTTGTTGTTTCTTTTATTCTAGATTCCACTACGGCGGCTTTTCTTGTTTTCTCTACGTAAAATTGATATGTTTTAAGTATGTGGGATAAAAATCGACTATCAGTCGCTTTATAGATTATATCATGAAATTGATTGTTCATTTCTAAAATTTTCTCGACATCACCCTTATTACAATAAAACTCCATCAGTTCGTAAGTCTCTTTCAACTTATCAAGTTCTTCCTCGCTAATTCTCTCCATGGCCCAAACAATAGCTATGCTTTCTATAGCTTTTCTGATTTCATAAATATCATCAATATCCTGTTTGGTAAAACCCAATACGAAGGCCCCTCTGTTGGATATGGTTTCAATGAGACCTGCTTGTTCCAATTGCTTAAAAGCCTCTCGAATAGGAGTTCTGCTTACCTTGAGTTCATTGGCTATTTGATTTTCAATAATCTTTTCACCAGCTGCATACTCACCTTTCAATATACGTTCTCTTAGAATATTAAAGATGCTGGATGATAAAGATTGATTGTTGCTGATATCCTTTTTTAATTGGCTGTACATTTGTTCCACCTCTATCTATTTTAAACAATTTTTTTTCTTCATAGCTTGCAATGCTTTTATAACACCATACTTGGAGTGTTCATAGGTAATGCCCCCTTGAAAATAGACAATATAAGGTTCTCGGATAGGTGCATCAGCACTTAGCTCAATGGATGAGCCTTGCACAAAAGCTCCGGCAGCCATAATAACTTGGCTGTCATAACCCGGCATTTCCCAAGGAACAGGTGTTACATAGGCATCTACAGGGGCTGCGGCTTGGATTCCTTCGCAAAAGGCAATAATAGCCTCAGGAGACCCTAATTTGACACATTCAATAATATCGCTACGTTTCTCATCATACTTTGGACATGTTTCATAGCCAAGGTTTTCAAAGACTTTGGCACATAAAATAGCGCCTTTTACTGCACCATTCACGGTTCGAGGCGCTATAAAGAGTCCATGAAAGATGTTTCTCGTTTGGCCAAAGGTAAGACCACATTCCTTTCCAATACCCTGAGATGTCATTTGGTAGGCAATTTGTTCAATCAAGTCCTTTCTGCCAACGATATAACCCCCGGACAGAGCCAGACCTCCACCCGGATTTTTTATCAGGGAACCAGCCATAACATCTACGCCAACATCTGTAGGCTCTTTTGTATCTAAAAATTCGCCATAACAATTATCAACCATGAAAACAATGTTTGGATGTTTTTTCTTGATATATTGGACACATTCCTCTATCTCTTCAATCGTGATAGCCTTTCTCCAACTATAGCCTGTAGCCCTTTGAATCGTAATCATTTTTGTCTTATCGGTTATTTGTTTTTCGAGTTCTGCAAGGTTAATCTTGCCGTCATCCGTCAATTCCACTTGTTTATAATGAATATTAAAATCCTTTAAGGAACCGTTGTTTTCCCCTTTAATGCCAATAACCTCTTCCAAGGTGTCATAGGGGCCACCTGTAGCATAGATAAGTTCATCTTCTGGTCTTAATATGCCCCGCAATGTCAAAGTCAGTGCATGGGTCCCGTTGACGATTAAAGGTCTTACAATAGCGTCTTCCGTGTTAAAAAGAGTAGCATAGGTTTCTTCTAAAGCCTCTCTGCCAATATCATTATAGCCATATCCTGTATTCCATTGAAAATGTCGATCACTGATTCTACACTTTTGAAGGGTGTTTAATACCTTAAATTGATTGTATTCCATAATGTCATCTAACTCTTTAAAGATAGGTGTTACTTCTCTTTCTGCTTTGTCAATTTGCTCTAATACATCTTTGTCAATTCCCATTTCATGCATGAGATAGTCATATGTCTTGTTCATTCTTTACCTCTTTAACCTATAGTTATTTTTCTTTCATCGTTTCACGGATTATTCAAATTCATCTAACCATTCAAATTTATTAATTAATTCTCTTTTAGCATTTTTCTTATGAGCTGCATACAACTGGGTTGTTATAATGTTTTCGTGATCTAGTAAATTCTGCACATCATAGATGGAGTTACCTTGTTCAATGAGTGATGTAGCACAGGTTGCCCGCAGTTTATGGGGACTATAGCCCTGATCTCTGGCTGTTTGCATGCCTATCGATGTGTATTTCTTTACAAGGGTACGAATAGCTCTTTCTGTCATGCGTTTTTTTTGCAAGGATAAGAAAAGTGCGTCACTATCCTTTGGATCTATTTCAATGGTCTTTGGTCTTTCGTTTTCTAAGTATTCATGGATAACCAGCTCTACAGATTTATTTAAAGGCATAATGGATTCCTTACCTCGTTTTCGATATATTTTAAATTCTCCCCGACTGAAATTAAAGGAGGAAACATTGAGTTGATGAAGCTCGTAGAGTCTCAATCCGTATGTAACAAATAAAACAATAATGGCCTTATCTCTGTATTTCGTCTTTTTCCAATATTCAATCTCTTTTTCTGTCAGACCACTTCCTGTTGAAACTGCATCCAGCATGCGTTTTACTTCGTCGACTTCCAATCTTTTGATTTCTTTGGATCCTGTCTTCGGTAGTTTGATGGGGTTGAAACCATCCGTAATATTCTTCTCCAGAATATTATCCCGATATAAATATTTGAAGAGTACAGAAAGGGATGATTTTTTTCTGGCCAGGGATGGATTTCGATTTTCAAAGACATAGATATTGTTATCTTTTTCCAAGGTATAGTGGGTACAGTATTCGCCTATGAAATAGTTGATATCCCTTGCCTGAATTTTATTAAAATCTTCGACGGTAATGTCTTTAATTGTTTCAGCCTCAATGTCTGTGTATTCTATTAAATAATTGCAAAAGAACTTAATATCTTTCAAATAAGCAATACGCGTGCTCGGTAAAACATTGTTTTTTAGGTAAACAAAAAAGTCCAAGAAAAAATTGGGCATATCCTTTTGAATGATGCTACACTCTACTGCTATTTCACTTTCACGCAGCACAATATTGTCGGGTTTGTCCGTTTTATTGTTGATACGTATATTTTTTTTTGCCACTTAACATCTTCCTTTCACATCAATCGTTTGTGGGAGGAAAAAATACAACTTTTGAAGGAATCAGTGTGGATATTGCATGTTTATAAATCATTTGTTGTTTGTTGTCACTTTCCAAAATGATAACATAATTATCAAATCCATCAACGAATCCTTTAATTTGAAATCCATTTACTAAAAAAATGGTAATGAGAGTCCTTTCCTTTCTTACAGTATTAAGAAAATTGTCTTGCAAATTAACGCTGGTTTTCATTTCATAGCCTCCAATGAATTATATTTTGACAAGTTCTATTATAGCATTAATGGCGTCTTCTTTTAAAGTATAATCCGACAAATTGCACCATTTTACATCATCATATCTCCTGAACCAAGTCATTTGTCTTTTGGCGTATCTTCTGGTATTTCTTTTAATGAGTTCTACAGTTTCCTCAAGGTCACGACTACCCTCTAAATATTCAATAACCTCCTTATAGCCTATCCCTTTCATGGAGATATCTGAAATTTTCAACCCTTTTTCCAGAAGCTCTTTTACTTCATCAATAAGCCCTGCTTGAATGAGGATGTCTACCCTATGATTTATTCTATCATAAAGCTCCTGTCTATTCCTCATAAGACCGATAAGAATGTAGTCATAATCGTCTTTTTTTCTGAAAGACTCTTCAAAACTTTGGACGATTTCTCCTGTATTTTTGTAAATCTCCAGAGCTCGAATGACTCTCTTGAGATTGTTTGGATGAATACGGTGATACAAATCCATATCAATAGCCCTCAGCTTTTCGTGGACATAGCTATTTCCATGGGTTTTAGCCTTTTCCATAAGCTGTTTTCTGTAATTCAAATCAGGCTCTGCCTCAGAAAAATCCATATCGTAAAGAATAGAATTAATGTATAAACCTGTTCCACCGGTAATAATCGGTATTTTACCACTGCTAATTATCTCGCGAATATATTTTTCACAACATTCTTTATAGTCCGCCACGGAAAAAGGCTCCCTTGGATCGATTTCATCAATCAAATAATGTTGAACCTTTTCTAATTCTTCTTTTGTTGGCTTAGCACTGCCAATATCCATATACTTATAAATCTGCATCGAATCAGCTGAAATAATGGCTCCATTCATACGAAGAGCTAAGTCAATAGCTATTTCTGTTTTTCCAACAGCTGTAGGTCCCGGGATTATTATTACTTTATCTTTCATTGAGTTCTTCACCTGTTACCTCTTAAATTTTCTTTCTAATTCGGATTCAGACATTCTTATAAAGACAGGTCTGCCATGGGGACATGAAAAAGGATTATCGGTTTTAGATAGTGAATAAATGAGCGCCTCTATTTCCTTTTCATCCAAGATATCATTGGCCTTTATAGCTTTTTTACAAGCTCTAGCTATGACCTGTTCAATCTTAGCCCGGCTCTCTATAAGCGTATTTTCATCTAAATGATCAATGATTTCCAATAAGAAATTTTGCGCCTCATCATAGTCCATACCATAGGGTATGCCTTTAAGGACAAAAGTATTTTTACCAAAAACGTCCAAGTCAAAGCCTATCCTTCGGATAAAATCTAAGTTCAATTCTGTTTTATGGGTGTTGGCAACAGAAAGCTCAATAATTTCTGCCATAATCAAATTTTGTATGATGACATTTTCCGCATAATATTCCTTTAAGAATCTTTCATATAGCACTCTCTCATGGGCGGCATGCTGGTCAATAAAATAGACGTAATCTTCATCTCCCAACAAAATATAGGTGCCAAAAACAGTGCCCATGATTTTTAAAGATAGCATATTGAAAGCTTTCTTTAAAACCGGGTCTTTTCTGTCTTCTTCAGCTTTTTCTTCGTATATTTCCTTTATGACAGGATCTTTATAAAATTCTTGATATTGTTTTTCAACATCCTCTTGAGTTTGCAATATTTTATTTATGTCAACTTGTTCTGTTTTTAGCTGATTTTCCTGCTTTTCTATTGGATTTTCAAACAAGTTTTCCTCTTTTAAAAGTCTAGGAATGCTCTCCCCCGTTAAAAGTCCCTTTCGAAGAACTTGATAGATGAATTCGTCGACAGTTTTTTCATCCCTAAATTTGATTGCCTTTTTATTAGGGTGAATATTGACATCGATCCACAAAGGGTCTACCTCTAAAAACAAAAAAATGACAGGATAATGGTTATTAAATAAAAGCTCTTTATAAGCACGATAAATACTTTTCTCAAGGGTAGTGTTATGAATATAGCGCCCATTGACAAAGAAAATCTGGTATTTTCGATTACTCTTTGTAAAACTTGGTTTTGAGATATAAGCCTTTAATTGATAAGGGCTTTCCTCACCGGTTACCATGAGCAAGTCTTCAGGACATTCATTTTTATAAATAGAACGTATGTTTTTAAGAATATCCCCAGAACCGTTGGTCACAAATAAGGTTTTCGTATTACTGATGAGTCTGAATTTTATATGAGGGTAAGCTAAAGCCATTTTGGACAGAAGGTCAATAATTAAATTAGCTTCTGTTCCACTCTGCTTTAAAAATTTTAGTCTTGCCGGTACATTGTAAAACAGATCCTTAATGATAATCGTAGTTCCTTGTGAACTGCCTACTTCACTTTTATCAATGATTTGCCCCGCAGCTATTTCCATCCTTATACCTGTGTCTTCCTCTTCGGTTTTACTGATTATTTCTATATGAGAAACAGCAGCAATGCTTGCTAAGGCCTCACCCCTAAATCCTAATGAATGGATATGTTCCATGTCATCTGCAGTTGAGATTTTGCTGGTTGCATGTCGTTCAAAGGCAAGTTCTATGGATTCTTTCTCAATTCCAAAACCGTTATCGCTAACGCGAATATAGGTTTTTCCACCTTCTTTTATTTCAACTACAATGGAGTTGGCCATGGCATCAATGGAGTTTTCAACTAACTCCTTGACAATCGATACAGGTCTATCCACCACTTCACCGGCAGCTATTTTATTGCTGATTTCTTCAGGCAGCATCTTTATTTTATTTCTTTGTAACATTTTTTCACCTACTCCCCGGTTTTCTTAATCAGCTCTTCTAATATTTTCATGGCTTCCATAGGTGTTGTATGATAGAGATTGATGTTCCTTAATTGTTCAATGATGGAGTAATGCAAGGCATAATGTTCATGATTAAACAAAGAGATTTGTTCCTCAGCTTTATCCTTGGTGTCGGGTTGTGAACTGCTATAATTTAAAGCTTTTTTTTCTTCATTCTCCAGTAGTGACAGTTTATTTTTAGCATTTTCCAATAATTCTGTAGGAACACCAGCTAATTTAGCAACCTGTATACCATAGCTTTGATTAGCTGAGCCCTCTACAATTTTGTGAAGAAAAATAATATCATCCTTATCTTCTTTAACATCAACACTTAAGTTTTTGACACCTTTTATTTGCCCCTCTATCGTCGTCAGCTCATGATAATGAGTGGCGAATAAGGTTTTTATTTTCTTCTCGTCATTGCATAAATATTCTACAACAGCCCATGCGATACTTAGACCGTCATAAGTACTGGTACCTCTGCCTATTTCATCTAATATAATTAAACTTTTGGGGGTTGCTGTATTTAAGATATAGGCTAATTCACTCATCTCGACGAGAAAAGTACTTTGGCCCTGAGCCAGGTTGTCGAAAGCACCAATGCGAGTAAATATCCGATCCACAATACCGATGCTAGCCTCCTCACAAGGAACAAAACATCCTATTTGTGCCATGAGCACAATAAGAGCTGTTTGCCTCATATAGGTAGATTTCCCAGCCATATTGGGTCCTGTAATCAGTAAAAAACTATTATCCTTAGAATCGATCCAAGTGTCATTGGCCACAAAGATACCATTTTCCATAAGGTTTTCAACAACAGTATGCCTTCCCCTTTTTATCATGATTGTATCGGAATCATTGACTGTCGGTTTCACATAGCCTAGTTCGCAACTGACAGTAGCATAGGACAAAAGCACATCTAATTCAGAAAGGGCCTCTGATGTTTGTTGTATAGAGTCTACAAATCCTTCTATTTCGTCTCGAATTTCTATAAACAGCTTGTATTCCAGTTCATTAATCTTTGCCTCGGCGTTGAGAACCTTGGATTCTACTTCTTTTAATTCAGATGTAATGAATCTTTCGCAATTCACCAAGGTCTGCTTGCGAATGTAGTTTTCTGGAACTAAATCATAATAGGACTTAGTTACCTCAATATAATAACCAAAAACCTTATTAAAACCGACCTTGAGAGACTTAATACCTGTTTTTTGTTTTTGGTCATCTTCCAGGTTTGCGATCCACTTCTTTCCATCATAAATAGAAGCTTTCAGTTCATCAAGCTCTTCACTAAAGCCATCCTTGATGAGACCACCCTCTTTGATAGTATAAGGAGGATCTTCTAAAAAAGCCTTCTCAATGTTTTCACAAATAGGGGTATGATTACTTATTCTTGCATCTATTTCATCTATTAAGAGGCTAGGTAGTCCTGTTATACTCTCTTTTATATCCGGTAGCACAGATAAAGAAGCGTGGAGTGCTAATAGATCTCGGGCATTGGCTGTTTTACAGGCTACTTTGCCTATTAAACGTTCCAAATCGTATACTTCTTTAAGATAGGTCTTAAGGTTATTGCGCAGGATATCCTCTTGGATGAAAAGTTCAACAGAATCCAACCTTTTTTTGATTTTTTCCATATCATTCAAGGGTTCTTTTATCCACTGCTTGAGCTTTCGTCCGCCCATCGCCGTATGGGTTTTATCAAGAATCCCAAGCAAGGAGCCTTGAACTCTTTTATCCATAACAGTTTCTATGAGCTCAAGGTTTTTTAATGTTGCTTTATCCATCATCATATGGTCATCGATTTCGTAAACATGAAGCCGATTCAAATGAGAGACAGTATTTTTTTGAGTTTCAGATAAATAAATGAGGAGCGCCCCTAGGGCTCTTGTAGCCACATCCCTGTCCTCAAGCCCTATACCTTTCATGGATGCTATTTGAAAATGATTCAAAATCTTGCCTTTTGTTCTATCCTTTTTAAAATACCAGTCCTCTAATTCCTCTGTATAGATATGGACAAAAGTACCGATTTGATTTTTTATGAAATCATTATCCATCTTGTTTAAAATTATTTCTTTGGGATCAATTTTAACCAGCTCGTGGATAATCTTACTTTCAGAATCCTTGCCTGGTATTTCACAAGCCTTTAATTCTCCTGTTGAAAGGTCCGTATAGGCCAGTCCTATGGAATCTTCATCTTTAAAAAGACAAACAATATAATTATTATCTTTTTCATTGAGCATATTTTCGCTGAGCACTGTTCCCGGCGTTATCACCCTTATAACATCCCTTTTAACAATACCCTTGGCCTCTGCCGGATCCTCTGTTTGTTCACAAATTGCAACCTTATACCCTTTTTGAATAAGCTTTGCAATATAGTTCTCCGCAGCATGATGAGGAACACCGCACATGGGAGCTCTTTCTTTTTCTCCGCAATCACGACCGGTAAGAGTTATTTGAAGTTCTTTAGAAGCCGTTATAGCGTCATCAAAAAACATCTCATAGAAATCACCCAGTCTAAAAAACAAGATGCAATCTTTGTATTTCTCCTTTATATCAAAATATTGCCTCATCATTGGCGTTAAATTCTTCATATGGACTCCTTCTTCAATAGAAAACTGAGATTTCCCAGGGAATGGGGGAATGAAAATCTTATCTATACCTGGTAATAACTTCATTTAAACTTGTGTCATTTGTTCCCTCACCCATGGCTAAAAATCTCCATTCATTTTCATGCCTATAAATTTCTCCAATGATTAAGGTTGTTTTACCCTTATAGTCATCGCTGAGGTTGAATCTAATAAATTCGCGATTATTGGATGCATTCACTATTCGGATGTAAGCATTTTTTATCAAACCAAAATCTTGCTTTCTTTTATTGGGTTGGTAGATATTCACAACAAATATAAGCCTGTATATATTCGGCGAAATCTTGGGCAGCTCCACAATGATTTGTTCGTCATCACCGTTGCCTTCACCAGATAAGCTATCTCCCAAATGGACAATACTCTCGTCAAAGCTTTTTAAATTTCCAAAGTAGACCACATGACTTTTGTCAACAAATCTATCTTGCTTATCCAGCATGATGACAGATACATCGCAATCGATATCAGCAAAATCGTTATCGACTAATAAAGTCCCTATCAATCCTTTTTTTTCTACTAATACCGGGTCCCATCCAAGTCCCACTAAAATTTTAGAAAGTGCGATACTTCCTTTAGTTAAAACTATATCGTGACCTTTTTCTATGTTAATAGCCATACCCATCTACCTTTATCCCGTAATTTATCCCGTAATATGTATATTTTATTTTATAATTGCATTCAAATGATTACAAATACTATATTATATTCTCTTTCAATTACTGTCAACTACTGTCAACCTTAGCTAAAAGCAAAAAATTTATAGCCCTTTTCCCTTCTATATTGACAGATTTCTTCTTTATTGTTATCCTAAACAAGGCATTTTGCGAATTATTAAAACATATTAAGGAATTATTAATTTTTGAGAGGTAAAGGAGTTGTATAATGGAAGGTTATGGAATTGGCAAAAAAACACTACTAGGGATTCAACATACATTCACCATGTTTGGTGCAACTGTTTTGGTTCCCATCATCACCGGATTTGATATTAATGTTGCATTATTTATGGCTGGGGCAGGAACCCTTCTTTTTCATGTTCTTACTAAAATGAAAGTACCGGCATATCTCGGATCATCCTTTGCTTTTATTACCCCTGTGCTCACAGTAGCAACTCTTTATAATGGGGATATCGCTTATGCAAGCGGCGGCCTAGTTATTGCCGGATTAATTTATGTTTTCATGTCCTTACTTATTGGCATATTTGGTATCGATAGAGTATTAAAATTCTTTCCACCTATCGTAACAGGTCCAATCATCATCTTGATTGGATTGGGATTGGCTCCCACAGCTATTAAAATGGCTTCCAGTAATTATTTGCTTGCTTTTATCAGTTTTGTACTGGTCGCCGGATTTAGCGTTTATGCAAAGGGGTTCTTTAAGGTCATTCCTGTTCTCACCGGTTTAGTTTTATCCTATATAGTAGCCATTCTTATGGGAACTGTTGATTTTACTGAATTTACCAAAGCCTCACTTTTGGGTATGCCTCGTTTTACCACTGCAAAATTCAGCACAGATGCTATTTTTATTATAGCACCCGTAGCCTTAGTAACCATGGTTGAACATATTGGCGATATAGCTGCAATCAGTGCTACTGTCGGGAAAAATTTTATGAAAGATCCCGGCCTTGTACGAACCCTTATAGGTGATGGTCTTGCAACTTCCTTATCCGGTTTGTTTGGAGGTCCGGCCAATACAACTTATTCTGAAAACACAGGTGTTTTAGCTCTGACAAAGGTTTATGATCCGTTAGTCATCAGGATTGCCGCATGCTTTTCTATCTTTTTAGGTTTAAGCCCTAAGCTTGGCGCTTTAATAAGCACCATACCTGATGCTGTTATCGGGGGTATCTCCATCGTTTTATTTGGAATGATTTCAGCGGTAGGCACCAGAACCTTAGTAGAAAACAAAATTGATTTTACATCAAGCAGAAACCTTATCATTGCAGCAGCTATTTTAGTATTAGGTATTGGCGGTGCCACCATACCGATTCATATTGGTTCTATCTCCTTTGTTATACAAGGAATATCTTTGGCAGCTTTCGTGGGTATTCTGCTCAACATTATATTGATTGAACCCAAGAATGAATAGCAATACTATTAACAAAGCAGCTAAAAATAGCTGCTTTTTTTATTTTATTTGATTTATCATTTGCCCTTCCAGGTTAAAAGTGTTGCTATCTGTTATCTTTACTTTTACGACTTCACCTTCCCAATCTTGATCAGGTGTATCAATAGTGAAGTTGACCAATTTATTAGTTTCAGTTCTTCCCGAGAGCTTAAGCTTATCTTTTTTACTCACACCTTCTACCATAACATCTTGAATGGTATCTCGATATTCTTCGTTTTTTTCAGCAGAGACGGTGTTTTGAATACGAACAAGTTCATTAAACCATTCATGTTTTGTAGCCTTATCGATGGGGTCATCATATTCAGCAGCCGGTGTTCCTTGCCTAGCTGAATAGATGAAAGTGAAGGCTGAATCAAATCTTACTTTCTTGACTAAATCCAAGGTTTCATCAAAATCCTCTTTGCTTTCACCGGGAAATCCGACGATGATATCCGTACTGATTCCAATATCAGGAATAGCTTCTCTGAGCTTGTCCACAAGGCGTAAATAATCTTCTTTTGTATACTTTCGATTCATTTTTTTCAGTATCCTTGTACTGCCGGATTGTACGGGTAGATGGATATAGTTACAAATCTTTTTATAGTCCTTCACGGTTTGTATTAATTTATCTGATAAATCCTTGGGATGGGATGTCATGAATCGTATTCTTTCGATGCCATCAATTTCACATAGCATGATAAGTAAGTCTGAAAAATCCACAGGACTTTTTAAAGTTTTTCCATAGGAGTTGACATTTTGGCCCAGCAACATGATTTCCCTTGTACCCTCTTCAGCTAGTTTTGTAACCTCACGAAGGATATCCTCAGCTTCTCTGCTTCTTTCACGACCTCTGGTATAAGGTACAATGCAATAGGTACAAAAATTATTACAGCCGTAAGTAATATTGACTAAAGCCTTCTTGGAATACTTCCTCTTTACAGGTAGATTTTCAACAATTTCCTTTGCTTCATCCCATATACTTATAACTTTATTCTGTTCATCCTTGGTCTTCATCAATAATTCCGGCAACTCATGTACATTATGAGTGCCAAAGACAATATCAACAAAGGAGTGCTTCTTTTTTATAGTATCAATAATATGCTCTTGTTGCATCATGCAACCACAAACAGCTATCACGACATCGGGTCTAAGCTTTTTGATATGCTTTAATTCGCCTAAATTACCGAAAAACCGAAGATCGGCATTTTCCCTGACACTGCAAGTGTTGAGTATAATAATATCTGCAGATTCTAAAGTATCATTAGAGGTATAACCCATATTTTCCAACATGCCTGCAATAATTTCCGAGTCATGTTCATTCATCTGACACCCAAATGTTTTAATGTGATATGTGTTGACATCAATTATGTCCATTGCCATTGCCATTACCATTCCAATCATTGCACGTTAAAATGCGATATTTTTCTAAACCCTCTTTAAAAATAGTCAAGGCTTTGCGAAGATCTTCCTCTTTTAATACATAAGCCATTCTTATTTCATCTTTACCTAACCCCGGGGTTTCATAAAACCCCTCAGCTGGTGCAAACATGACTGTTTCGTTATCGATATCAAAGCTGGTTAACATCCAAATAAGAAACTCCTCAGCATCATTGACGGGTAGTTTTACGGTGACATAAAAAGCACCTGCAGGCTTCATGCAAACAACGCCATCCATCTGGCTCAACATAGTGTAAACGATGTCACGGCGTTTCTGATACTCAGCCTTTATTTCATCAAAATAAGAAGGATCTAATTTATATAATTCAGCTGCTCCAATCATATCCAAGGTGCTACAGGAAAGCCTGCTCTGGCATAGCTTCATGACATGATCGGCTAATTCTTTGTTTCTCGTAATCAAAGCACCTATTCGTGCTCCACAGGCGCTAAAACGTTTGGAAATACTGTCGATGAGTATGACGTTATCCTGGACATCCGGTAATTGACCAAAGCTTGTCATCGGGCTTCCATCATAAACAAATTCTCTGTATACTTCATCGGATATGATAAAGATATTATGCCTCTTAGCAACATCGGCAATCATCCTCATTTCTTTGATAGTGAGCACTGTGCCTGTCGGATTGCCTGGATTGGTGATGAGTATAGCACGTGTTCTCTTGGTAATTTTGCTTTCAATTTCATCCTTTTTAGCAAAATGGAATCCGTTCTCTGCCTTCGTAGTGATTGGTATAACCTTTGCTCCCGTACCTTTAACAAATATATTGTAATTGGAATAATAAGGTTCAGGAATGATGATCTCATCACCCGGATCCAGTATACAAAGCAAAGCAAATGTTAAAGCCTCACTGCCTCCGGTTGTAATAATTATATTTTCATCATTCAAATGAACATCATGTCTCTCGTAATATTTTCGCATTTCGGTGATAAGGGACGGTATACCTTCAGAAGGCATATAAGCGATTGTCTCATCCTTAAAGCTCCTTATGGCTTCCATAAATACTGGGGGCGTGACTATATCCGGCTGACCAATATTCAAATGATAGATCCTCTTCCCTTTAGCCTTGGCATCATTGGCATATTTATAAAATTTCCTTATAGGTGAGTGGGTTAGATTATTTAACTTTCTTGAAAATTTCATGATGGTTATTAATATCCTTTCAATTTAAATTGTGATGTGCCACATGAACACATGCTTCAATGTCAACTTCAACTTCCTCTGCTGAGTCCGATTCTTTAGCACAATAAAGAAGATATTCGATATTGCCTTTTGTCCCCTTTATGGGTGAGTGGGTCAGCCCTTTTACTGAAAAGCCCAAGTCCTTTGCAAAGTCAATTATGCTGTTTAATACCTCAATATGAATTTTTTTATCTTTTATTATACCATTCTTCCCCACCTGTTGTCTACCGGCTTCAAACTGAGGCTTTACCAAACAAACAAGCTCTCCTTTATCTTTCAATACTTCGTATGCAACAGGTAAGACCAGCTTTAAAGATATGAAAGAAACATCAATAGTTATAAAGCCAATTTCATCAGCAAATTGGCTTTGATCAACATAGCGTATATTTGTTTTTTCCATTACAACGACTCGTGGATCGACTCTCAGCTTATAATCCAACTGCCCATAACCCACATCAATAGCGTAGGATTTAAGGGCACCTTTCTGGAGCATACAATCCGTAAAACCACCTGTGGATGCTCCTATATCCAAAACCACTCTGCCGGATACATCGATATTAAAGTGCTGTAACGACTTTTCTAATTTCAGACCACCCCTGCTCACGTAGGGGCAACCTGTATCCTTGATGAGAATGGTCGATGTTCTTTTTATGGGGGTTCCTGCTTTATCTATTCTCTGATTGTCAACATAGACAAGGCCTGCCATGATAGCTCGTTTCGCTTTTTCTCTTGAATCAAAATAGCCTTCTTCCATCAACAAGGTATCTAACCGTTCTTTTTTTTCCATGAAGTAATCCTCTATTTTTTTATAAATTCCTTTATCTTTTGACCTATACTTTCTAAGTCTAATCCATAATTTTTTTCGAGCTGCTTTATATCACCGTGTTCTATAAATTTATCAGGCCATCCTATATTTAAGAGCTTAATAGGCTGGGTCCCATCTAAATAGGATGCAACAATGCTTCCCATGCCACCATAAATAGAATTGTCCTCTAAGGTGATGACATGTTTGCTCTTACCTATCCATTGAAGCATGAGCTCTTTGTTGAAAGGTTTTAGGATCCTATAGTTTAAGACGGTTGCATTAATCTTCTCTTCTCCCAATAGTTTTGCGCAATTATAAGCACGCTCCACCATTCTTCCACTAGCTATGATACATACATCACGGCCTTCTTTTAAACACTCAATGGGTTCATCCACCTTGTAGTTTTGACTGATTTCCGATAAATCCAAAACCTCACCACGTGGATAACTAATGGTACAAGGTCCACCAAGTTTTAAGGCATAGTCCATCATCGCCTTCAGTTCATTTTTATCCTTTGGAATCATAATGGTCAAATTGGGCATATGGCTTAAATAGGATAATCCAAAGATACCATTATGGGTTTCACCGTCTTCTCCGACGATTCCACTGCGGTCAATACCTAAAGTGATCGGCAGTTTTTGAAGACAAATATCGATGAGCAATTGATCATAGGCTCTCTGTAAAAATGTAGAATAAATTGCAATAAAGGGTCTTAGCCCATTGATGGCCAATCCGGCTGAATAACTCAATGCATGTTGTTCAGCTATCCCCACATCAAAAAATCTGTCCGGATAGGTTTGTGCAAAATAGCCTAACCCTGTACCTTCTTCCATAGCGGCAGTGATAGCAACAATTCGCTTGTCTTCCTCAGCCATTTCTATGAGCTTAGATCCAAAAACGGCGGAATAGCTTTCGCATTTCCTTTTGTCTGTATTTTTGCCGGTTTCCAAATCAAAAGGCGGAACACCATGGAACTTATCAGGTTCATTTTCCGCCAAAGGATAACCCTTTCCTTTTTTTGTAATGGCATGTATAAGGACAGGCACTTTGGCCTTTTTAGCGCTTTGCATCACGGATAAGAGTTCATGTATATCATGACCATCTACAGGACCGATATACTTGAACCCGAACTGTTCAAATATAACTCCGGATAGAATCAAGTATTTTACAAGGTCCTTGGCCTTTCCCATACCCGCATAAACCCCATTGCCTACAAGGGGAATTCCTGTTATAGCTTTTTTAACTTTCTTCTTCAATTCCGTATAGAAAGGTGCCGTTCGTAGTTTTGCCAAATGAGAGGAAATACCCCCAATATTCTTAGAAATAGACATCTCATTATCGTTTAATAAGACAATAAAATTTGTTTTTAGGTCGCAAACATTATTCAAGGCTTCATAGGCTATGCCTCCTGTTAAAGCCCCATCACCTATAACCGAAACAACAGAATAATGTTCATTTTTTAAATCTCGTGCCTTGGCCATACCAAGGGCAGCTGATATGGAATTGCTGCTATGCCCTGAATCAAAAAAATCATATTCGCTTTCATCTCGTTTTGGAAACCCACTCAGTCCTTTAAATTGACGTAAGGTATCGAATCTGTCTTTTCGACCGGTCAATATTTTATGGATATAGCTTTGATGGCCTACGTCCCATATGATTTTATCTTCCGGTAAGTTGAACACTTTATGAAGTGCAAGGGTGATTTCGACGACACCAAGATTGGAGGCGATATGTCCTCCTGAGTGGGATACTTTATCCAAAAGAAACTCTCTGATTTCTTCTGCTAATTTATTTAATTCCTCATCTGATAATTCTTTTAAGTCCTTTGGGCTGTTAATTTGATCCAAATATTTTTTCATAAAATTCCTCAATGTATAAACAATTTTTTTTACATCATCATTTTAGCAATCATAATTCCTAATAATGCACCTGAAATAACTTGAAAAGGTGTATGCCCAATTAATTCCTTGAGCTTTCTTTGCTCGATATGCTGAAAGAGCTTTAAGTCATTGATAATCTCATTAAGAAGATTCGCTTGAACCCCTACTGCACGTCGAACACCGGATGCATCATACATGACAATTACTGCAAAGGATAAAGCCATAGCATATTCCAAGGAATTGAATCCTAATTTTATACCAACTGCAGTCGATAACCCCATAACAAGGGATGAGTGAGAGCTTGGCATACCGCCCGATCCCACTAACCGATTAAAATCAATATCCTTATTTTGAATAAGGTTGATAATAAACTTTAAGATTTGGGCCACCGCCCAAGAAACAAGTGTTACTCCCAATATTTGATTATCAAATAATTCATTTATAGTATTCAAAACTACCTCCAATATCCTTTTAGCAATTAAAATTTTCTTTTTTCAATGGATTTTAATAAATAGCTTAAAAAATCCAGGCCTTTGTATTGTGATACTATATTATAGGCTTCATTATGCAAACTTTCAATCTTTTTATAGGAAGCTTCCAGTCCATAAAGAGAGGGATAGGTTAATTTTTCGCTCTTACCATCACTTTTCACCGGCTTTCCAATCAACGCCTCGTCGCCGCAAATGTCTAGCAAGTCATCTGTTATCTGAAAAGCAAAGCCAATATGAGAAGCTATTTTTTCAAAATCAGCCAGCTCTCCATCATCTGCATTTCCTAGTAGAGCACCGGCTTTTACAGATGCTATAATCAAGGCTGTAGTCTTTTGGGAATGAATATAATGCAGGAGATGAGTATCTTGATGATTCCCCTGGCTCTTCATATCCGCAGCCTGCCCCCCAATCATACCCATAGAACCGGAAGCCTTAAAGATTTCTGTAGCAGCTCTTAATTTGTTTTTTAATGTCACTACATCATCTCTGCCAGACAATAGATTCTCGGATATTATTTCCATAGCTCTATTTAAAAGCCCATCACCTGCTAAAATTGCAATGGCTTCCCCATATACTTTATGATTAGAAGGCTTTCCTCTTCGATAATCATCATCGTCCATAGAGGGTAAGTCATCATGAATCAAAGAATAAGTATGTATGTATTCAACGGCACAGGCGTAGGGCATGATGTCCTGAGGATGAAGGCCAAAGTATTCAGCAGTAGATAAAAGAAGCATAGGCCTTAACCTTTTTCCGCCAGCTTCTAAGCTGTATTTTATAGCATCACCTAATGGATGGGATGACTCATCAAAGGCAGGTAAAAAATCAAAGAGTGCTTGCTCAATGGTTTGTTTCATTGCTTCTTTTTTCTTTTCAAATTCCATACTCTTTCTCCCTAAAATCCTCTAATTCTTTGTCATAGACCTTGATTTTTTCTTGTGTGACTTCTATAATTTCTTTGCATAGCTTGTAATAGACAATTCCTTCTTCATAAAGCTTGATGGTATCTTCCAAGGATGTTTCACCACTTTTTAATTGGGCGGTGATTTTTTCAAGTTCATTCAAAGCTTCTTCAAAGCTTTTACTCTTTTTATTCATCTTCTTCCTCCTTGCTATCCAAGTATTTTCCGTCATTTTTCTTTGTTTTGTGTTTTACAGTAGCTTCAATTACACCGTCTGTTAACATAATAAAAATATTGTCACCTTCATTGATTCCTATAATCGATTTCACATTTTTCCTGTTGGAATCAAGAGTTATGCTATAGCCCCTCTTAAAAAGCACTTCCGGATTCAAATTTTCTAAATCGTTGTAAAAAATAGCAAGTTTGTTGCTATTTTCTTGGATCATTTCTCTAAGCTTCTGGCGTAATACATCGAATATTTCCTCATTTTTTCTGTCTGCTTTTTGCAGTTTTTCAAATAATGCAGCCTTAATATCGTCGATTCCTCTTTTATATAAAGAATTTTCAGCATTCGTAAGATTTCTATGAATGAATAATTGAATATCCTTCAATGAGAAAGTAAGCTTTTCTTCTAAAAGATGAATATCCGGAACTGCCATTTCTGCAGCCTGGGTAGGTGTCGCCGCACGTACATCAGCAACAAAATCAGCAATAGAATAGTCTATTTCATGCCCAACTGCTGAAATAATAGGAATAGCTGAATGATAAATGCTATCGGCTAAAATTTCTTCATTAAAGGCCCATAGCTCTTCTAAAGACCCACCGCCTCTTCCTATAATAATGGTGTCTATCTCTTTATATTCCTTGTTGATTAAGTCAATGTTCGATGCAATCTCCTGTGCTGCAAATTCGCCCTGAACAAGGCTTGGAAATAAAAAAATTTCAACAAATCTATTTTTTTCTCGAATAACCTTGAGCATATCCCTTATAGCAGCACCTGTTTCAGCTGTTATGATGGCAATCTTTCGGGGGAATGGGTGGAGTGGTCGTTTTTTTTCTATATCAAAATAGCCTTTCTCTTGAAGTTTTTCCTTGAGTCTTTCAAAGGCAATATGTAAATTTCCTTGTCCTTTTACATCAATATCGGTTACATTGAGTGTATAACTACCGCTTTTTTCGAAAACATAAACATAGCCTGCAGCAGTTACTTCCATTCCGTTGTCCATGATATACTTGATATAACGGCTGTTTTCCTGAGACACGTAGCAATTTAAACGACTCTTTTCATCCTTGAGGGTGAAAAAAATATAGCCATTACCATGGTATTTAAGATTGGATATTTCACCGATAACTCTGATATTGTTTAAAACCGGATCACTATGGATGATTCTACTGATATAGTTATTGACTTGTGATACTTTGAGAGCATTAAGTTTCATTTTTTCACCATTGAATCCAAAGCAAGAAAGGCAAGGCCCACAGCATTATCTGTAGAAAATGCCGGATTTGAAAAATGTATTCTCAATCCTTTTTCTTGTGAATACTCCAGTATATTTTTTCGAATATATTGGCTTGCTGAAACACCGCCAACAAAAAGTATAGACACAGGATCGTATTGCCGGACAACTTGGTCTATAAGCTTTATTAAACATATTAAGATTTTAGTAAATAGTGCGTTAACAACAAATTTCTTCTCTATTCTCCCATTTTCGATAACTCTTATGAGTTCCGTTTCTATACCGGACACATTAAAATCAAGGTTTTTAATATAGATATCTTTCGTGATGTTGATGTTGTTATCATGAAATTCACAAGCTATCTCATCCAGAAACTTCCCTGAAGGAAAGGGGTATCCAAGCTTGACCCCAATGCGGTCAATAAGTTGACCAAATGAAATATCCTTGGTCTGACCAACTATGTCGCAGGTGTACCGATCATTTTCCTGATTTGTAAGCAATATTTCATTTGTACCACCGGATATATGAAATACAATGAGGTTTTCTACCTTATCAATCTTGTTATGGATTATGCCTCCGCGAATATGCCCTTCCTGATGGGAGAATTCCTTATAATCGCACTTTAAGGCTCCTGTCAGTATTTGTCCTGCAGCCTTCCCACTTAAAAAAGCGGGCATATAGGAATCTTCAATATTTCTGGGTTGCCCACTAACGGCTATGGTTTTTATACTATGACCTTCTTTGACAAGATGAAAGGCCCTGTCAAGCAAGATAGGAAGATTTTGCGTATGCTTAAAAACAGCGTCTGATTGTCTCAATCCTCGCTGGCCTTCTTTTACCCCTAAAACAATTCTTTCATCAAAGAGGATATCATAATTTTGGTTAATCAAAGAAACAGATGTCGTATAATTGCTGGTATCAATTCCTAATACATATTCACGGGTTTTCATTACCATCATTCACAATCTTCCCTAGAATTCCATTTATAAATTTACCGGAATCCTCTTCTCCAAATTTTTTTGCTAGTTCAACTGCTTCATTAATTGATACAGAATCCGGAATATTGTCCATGTATCTAATTTCTGCTATAGCTACTCTTAAAATAGCCAAATCAACCTTTGGAATTCTCTCTATTTTCCATTTTCTAAGATTTTCACTGATGAGCCTGTCAATTTCATCCTTATGCATCATGAATACACCAAGTGCATCAGAGAAATATTCTTCTTGTGTGTCCAGTTCATATTCTTCTAAAAACTTCTCTTTCATAGAAATATGAAAATCCTCATGAAAACTCATTTGAAACAACAACTGCATAAGCAGTTCTCTCGCTTGTCCTCTTTTCATTGTGTATAGTGGTCCTTTCCTCTCGATAATTGTTAAGACAAAGCTATTGCGGCAGTACAACTCCTTGTACATGTATATTTATAGCACTTATTCTCAATTCTAAAGAATTTTCTATTTCTTTTTTTACGGCTTCCTGAATACTCCATGCGACTTCAGGTATCTTCACACCATAATGAACCGTAATATAGACATCGACAACAATTTCCTGTTCAGTGCTACTTATCTTGATTCCCTTGAAAGGGTTATGTTTACTGATAATATTGGTAATACTGTCTTGCAATCCGCCGCTCATTTCTGCTACGCCTTCTATTGTTAAGACGACCTTATTAACAATTGCAGCGATGACTTCATCTGTTATTTTTATCATGCCGTTTTCTTTTTCAATCGTTACACCCATTCTTATTCTCCTCAAAACAAATGTTTTGTTTTCATTAGCATTTGTAAATTTCTTTCAAATCATTATATCAAAATATTAATGTCGTTACAACTCTATGGCTTTTATATCTTATTTTGTATAATAATTTGATCAATAGGTCTTTTTGTCTCACGCATGGTTATGTCCGCAATCTTTGCAACATCTGATTTGCTTAAATTGCTCTTTTCAACAGTAATATTGACAGAGTTATCTGTAATTAAGACAAAAACACTATTAAATCCCTTGTTTTTTAAGAGGTTTTCTACGATTATCTCTTGATTAATATAACCTATTATCTTAATTTTTTCTATACTGGCTTGATTTCTGCTTTCAGAATTTACTTCTCTGTCTTCTATAACGCTGGTCAGCATGGATAATATTTTATTTCTGTCCATATCGATTTGTGATTGTGTTTCTCTGAAAGTCTCCTGGACTTGTTGGGCGACGACAGGAATTTCTTCATCTTGACTAGGCTCTGTTGTTTCACTAACAATGATTTCATTTCGCATTTTTTCAAGCTGGTCTTTTTCATAAGCGATTAACTCCGATGACGTTTCAAGAATATTATTGTTTTGTATTTTATAATTAATAATGCTGATTCCGCTTATCACAATAACAATCCATAGGATGGGTAAAACTTTCTTAAATAGATAAAACATCTCTTCTCCCCCTTATTTTTTGTATTATTTTGAATCAAATACAACAATCTTATCCACATAGATGTCAAATACAGCTGCTGTAGCCCTGATGATGTCATTTCGAATGACTAAATCATTAGATCCTTCAGCTACAATAATGACACCCTTTACCTTGGGTTTAATTTCTTTCAAGACCAACATATCTGAATTGTTGACGGTAACAATGTTTTGCCTTGAATCCTTACTGGTATCTAAACTTATCTGCCCATTTTGGCTTTTCTCTTCCTTTGTTTGTATATTCTCTGAAATATCTACAGCCGGTATAATTTCTCTTCCTGTTTCATATGTAATCATGACATGCACTTCACCTACCCCTTTAATTTTTGATAAAATAGTTTCAAGCTTCTTTTCATCCCCTTCTATGGATGGATCTTCTTCATTATATTCAACTTCTTTTTGCATATTTCCATTAACAAAGCTTGCATTTCTTCTGTCTGCTTCTTTTTCATTACCCTTGAAAATTGTATTATAGAAAAACATCAGCATAGCCAGAATAATGACGAGTGAAATTAAAAAATTGATGACTTCCTTTTTCTTATTTCCTTTTACTATCTTATCCAAGATTTCCCTAAGTGATTTCATAAACAAGATTGACCCCCTCCTTGTTAATTCAAAACTTTTATTTTAATCTTGCTGCTTGCTACAGCTAATCTTGAAGCAATATTATTGAGTATTCTTTTTTCAGTGTCTTTTTCTAACCTTTCTCCCATACTGATTTCAATAGAATGGATGTCACCAAAATTTTTTTTACTCACATTTTCATAGATATAAACTTCAATATGCTTTATGGTCGCCACCGGTGATTCCTCCTCGAGGACGGATTCTATCTCTTCTTTCACTTTATATTTGTATAAATCAATGATTTGAATTTGTTGAATGTTTTCTATATCCTTGACATTGTATTCACTGATATACTCTTCACCCATCCCTTCCATAAAAAGCCCAGCTATTTCTATATTTTTGTAATCCATTAAGGGATGTAATAGGACAGTTATAAAAAAGATGGAAAGAATAAAACGGATGTATTTTTTCATGTTGCTTGTTGGAATAATGAGGTCAATGAGAGAAATGACTAGCATCATAACAAAAATATTTCTCACCCAATCTTTTAATATTTCACTAATAGAATCCCCTCCTTATTCCCTTGTTAAATTAAATGCCCTGTACTGATCAGTATAGTAATCATGATCATAAACATAATGGCTACAAATAAAACGATTGCAGCTAATATAACAACTGTATTGCCCATCTGGTTCAAACTGTCTGAAATATTCTCTATCCCTAGTGGCTCAATCAAGATGGCTAACCCTTTATAAATGAGAGAAATAGCAAGCAGTTTGAGTATGGGTATTAAAATAATTAAAATGATAAAGAGAAGCCCTACAGCACCAATAGCATTTTTTATTAAGGCTGAACAGCTCATAATCATTTCTACTGAATCCGATATATAACCGCCTACAATAGGAATAAACTTGTCTACTGAAAATTTAGCCGTTTTAATAAGCATATTATCTGCTGATGATGAGATGACACCTTTTATGGCCGTCATACCGGATAACAATGTTACAATTAAACCCATGAGTACCACTGCAAATTGTCTTAAAAGGGAAGCAAGCTTTTTTATATAGTTGATTTTTGTCATCGCATTGATTAAGAAAAACAGAACAGATAAAAAGATTGCTGGTAAAATCACCCTCTCAGTAATAAAAGTAACAATACTGATGGAAGCTAGTATCAAGGGGTGAAATAAAGCACCTGATGCCACATTACCTGTACTGATTAAAAGTGTAATGATAAGAGGAAATACGGCTTGCATAAAACCAATCATATAAAAAATAGTTTCCGATGCTATACTGTAAACATAGCGGAAGCTTCCAATACAGAGAGCTACAGCTGCTCCATAACAAATTAACTCTGCTATGTCGGATACTGTTTCTCCACCAAAGGAGTTGGATACGTTTTTCAGTATGCCCATAATGATTGCGATAACCAATAATTGTATAGCAAACTGCATATTAACGTATATTTCCTTTAAAAACAGGTGAAGCAAATTATTGAATAACTCTTTGTAATTAAATATCAATTCTCCCTTCATAAGATCAAATATAATGTCTTTTAATGTAAGGCGAGGTAGGACGCCTCTATAATCCTTATTTACAATATCAATCATATTTTCTATTTCTTTGATGTCTAATTCTTCTATTTGTTCATGTAAAAAATTTTCAATATTAAAGTCAGTTTCCTCTAACATATGTGCGCCATAAACATGAACAGTTAACAATAATATAAAAAGTGTTGTCGTTATGATAATCCTCTTCATAAGAAACCTCTTCTTCTTGTTTAGGGTAACAAATTATTGATGAGATCGATGACAGATAAAAACACAGGTAATGCTAAATATACAATAATTATTTTACCGGCGAATTCAATTTTGCTGGCTATCGCACCTTCTCCCGCATCCTTGCATACCTGGGCTGTGAAATCGGCAAGATAGCAAACTCCAAGTATTTTAAAAATAACAGGAAAATATATTTTACTAAGGCTGACCTGATTGGATATAGATGTAATGATTGCAAGAACAACTTCTAATTCTTTCAAAATCATAAGAAAAATTACAAGTGCCGTAGCTAGTACAACATGAACCGAGAATTCCGGCCTATAGCTTTTTAGCATAATGGATAAGACAGCACCCAGGATGCCTATAGCAGCAATTTGCATTATTTCCATGGGAACCCTCCTAACTCCTTAAAGATTAAACATAGTCTTTACTGTAATAAAAAAATCATTGATAAGCCTTATAATAATAAACAAGACGACTATAATCCCTGCTAAAGTTGTCATCATAGCTTGCTCTTCTCTGCCAGCTCTTAGTAACACTTGATTTAAAACTGAGACCAATATTCCGATAGTTGCTATCTTAAAGATTAAATCAACATCAATACTCATATTTTAATACCCCCGCTTATATTAAAATGACAACAATAGTGATACCTATTGCAACACCTAAGTTTTTATAAACCCGACTCTTTTTATCTCTTTGCTCTTCAGCTTCTTTTAATTGTATTTCCAGCCTTTTATGGATATACTGAAACAGTTTTTCCTGATTTATGAAGTCAATCTTTCCCAGATTTTTACCTAATTCTTTGATGATTTTCATATCTTCATTTGTAAAGGGGGTATCTTTTAAAAAAAGATCTGCATTTTTAATCCAAAGGGTTTCGAAATCCATTCCCGGATTGTTATGCATCTCTGAATAAATGCCTTTAAAAAAATTGGATACCACCCTGTCTTTTGTTTCAGACAATCGGATTAATATATCTAATAAGTAACTTTTTTTATAGCTCATATCGGTTTCCATGATTTTTATGGAGAATATGAAATGATGAAGCATTCTTATTCTCTGTTCATAGCTTTGCGCAAAAACATAACCAATGAGTGTTGTGGTAAGAATTATTCCAATAGAAAAAATAATATTGATCAATCATGATTCACCTCATCTCTTGTATTGGATAAATTGGATTAAAGTCGGCATCCATAATAGATTCTATATGCCCAGTCGTCGGTATATTGGTTAAGAATATGATTCTCTTAAATACCTTTTTTGCGATGACCTCTCCTATATTGGATCCAAGTAAATCTTCATAGCTTGCTCCATGTATTGTGGTAAGAAGTCCAATGCCTGCATTGATGGCACATTCAATGGCATATACATCCTCTTTTTTCCCGATTTCATCTGTGACAATCACATCCGGTGCCATGGAACGTATCATCATAATAATTCCTTTATCCTTTGGACAGCCATCTAATACATGTGTTCTAGGCCCTATTTCATTTTGAGAAATACCTTCAAACATGCCTGCAATTTCAGATCTTTCATCTACCATGCCAATTTTGAAATTTCTGTTGCTCAAGTTCCTTGCAATATCCCTTAATAGCGTTGTCTTTCCACACTTGGGTGGCGATACGATCAAGGTATTATAAAAGGACATGTCATCTTTTAATATATATTTCATGTACCTTTCAGATATACCTATTATTTCTTTGCTCCTCCTGATGTTCAGGGATGAGATATCCTTTAATGTTTTAATGTTGCCATTTTCCATAACAACCTTTCCACACACGCCTACCCTATGGCCACCCATAATTGTTATATAGCCGTTTGCGACCTCATCTTCATAGGCATAGGCGGAGTAATTTAACAAAGCATTAAAAATACCTGTTAAAGTTTCCTTTGAAATGACTTTACAATTATGAACCCCTTCTACAATCCGATTTTGCATATTCAAGGAATACTCTTTATTGCTTGTATAGATTAAAAGACTACCTTCAGCATGAATCCTTATTTCTTCTATATTGGATTTAATGCGTTCATCGATACGAAGCAGTGCAGCTTTAATATCACCTGGGAATCGGTTAAATATGTAATCAATTTTATCTTTCATAAATTTTTTTGGCACAGAAACCCATTTCCTTTAGGTGATGGGTAGTTGACGTGCCTGTCCTCCTATAGTAAATAATATTCAGAGAACTCCAATTATATTCCCCCCAATTGCGGTGCCTGTCACCTAACTTAATCACTAAACTTATTATTTTCATCGTGGGATTCAATAAGTTAGTATCAATAAGTTAGGTGACAGGCACCACAAAAAAAAGTACTGGTCTTTTCAACCAGTACTTACAAATTTCGTTTCTATAATTTA
>CAYSBC010000008.1:0-16616 GCA_964429195.1 uncultured Eubacteriales bacterium
TCAAAGATGTAGCCGCAAAAGATTGGGCGGCTCCCTATATTAGAATTGCAGCGAGCAAGGGACTTTTATCCGGTTACAGTGATGGAAATTTCAGACCTGATAGTGTGATAACCCTTGAGCAGGGTATAAATAGTGTTTTAAAGCTCCTGGGTTATATGCAATCCGATTTTTCAGGTGCTTTTCCTTATGCTCAGATGAATATATACAGCAGTAGTGGGCTCTCAAATAATATTGTTGGAGGCGTGGGGACGCTTATGACAAGAGGCGACACGGCAAATTTAATTTATAATCTGATGGGCACAACAACAAAAGACGGAAATCAAAAATATGCGGAAACCCTTGGTTATTCATTGAATTCAAACGGTGAGGTGGACTATGCAGGAGTAATAAATGAAAATATGAACGGCCCTTACACCGTAAGATCCACCGACTGGGCAAGGGATCTTGGAATGCAGATATCCAACTTGACCCTCTATAAAAATGGGAGTGTTATAACATCATCTGATGTAGAAAACTATGACATACTTTATTATTCTCAGTCTAAGGATACAGTTTGGGTATACGACGACAGAGTCATAGGCGTTTATGAAAAAGCATCCCCCAGCCAGAATGTTGTTAACTCAGTGACCATCTCCGGCAAAGAATATCACATTGAATCTTCTGCCGCATTCACAGCTTTATCCTCTATGGGAACATTGGAAATCGGCAGCGCTGTGACTTTGCTTTTAGGCAAAAATGGCGGTGTTGCAGATGCCATATCAAATTCTGTATTGAATGAAACAGTGAGCCTCTATATAACGGAAAAAGGCACAAAGACCTATGTTAATGCCAACGGAAACCAGTATACATCACAATATATTAAGGGAATAAATACGAAAGGAACTGAGATGGAATATGCTGTAGGAGCGAATTCAATTGATATAGGCGATATGGTCAATATCAGCTTTGATGAAGATGGAGTCATGAGAATTGGAACAGTTTCAAGAAACTGGTCTCTTTCCGGGAAGGTTGACGCTATCTTAAACAGGATAGGCACTACCGCCATAGCGGCGAATGCAACCATATGGGATACAAGTCTTGGTAATTATACCATCACATCACTATCCAGATTAAATGGAGTGACCATCAACAGCAATCAAGTACGTTATTATGAAGCCAGCAATGGGAAAATAACCGCTCTTATACTTGATGATGTTACCGGTGATACTATGAAATATGGCGTTGTTACCTCAGTAAGGTCCAATACCTCTTCAAATAATCCAAGTGGTTCCTATGACTATCTGGTCGATGGGATAGGGGGTACCTTATCAACCCAAAACAGCATTTTGGCTATAGATCCAGGACCTGCCAGATTCTATGGTGAAGGCGGAAGTATTAAATCCATAAGGAATCTGACCAAGATCGGCAGCAGAGCAAGCAGCTTTACAAGTACTCAGATGATTGTAAATGATAATGTAGGAACTTACCCGATTTCACCTGGGGTCTCAGTATATATTAACGCTTCAGGGACCTACCGGATTTCCAATTTGAGCGAAGCGCTCAGTGCATATCATTCAGGGAAATCTGTCTCATTCTACTACGATAAAGAGCCTTCAAGAGGAGGGCAGATCAGGGTAATAACATATTTTGAATAGAACCCCTTTTAAAAGAGTAGAAGTCTTTAATAAAGTGATTATCGATTCGAGATATGATAAAATAGAATATGTTCATGTCGGGGGAAGGAAGAAATATATGTACAGCATACTGATTGTTGATGATGAAGAGAAAATACGGGAGGTTATACGGGAGTACGCAGAATTTAATGGCTACTCTGTAGAGGAAGCCGGAGACGGCTTGTCTGCAATAGCTCTATGCAAATTAAAGAATTATGATTTAATCATAATGGATATTATGATGCCAAAGCTTGACGGTTATTTTACCTGTAAAGAGATTAGAAAAACAAGCAACACCCCTATCATCATGCTTTCTGCCAGAGGGGAAGAATACGATAAGCTTTTTGGCTTTGAGCTTGGCATAGATGACTATATGGTAAAGCCCTTTAGTCCTAAGGAATTAATGGCCAGGGTCAATGCTGTATTGACCCGAAGGAACAATAATATGCAAAGTACACATGATATCCTTAAATTCAAAGGCCTAGAGATTAATAACACAGCCAGGACAGTCACTGTAGATGACCAAAAAGTCAAGCTGACACCAAAGGAATATGAACTTCTGTATTATTTGGCAAGAAATAAAAATATTGTATTCTCTAGGAATAAGCTTCTTTCTGATATTTGGGGCTATGACTTTTACGGAGAAGACAGAACCATTGATACACACATTAAGAACCTTAGAAACAATTTAGGAGAATACCGTGATTATATTGCAACAATAAGAGGAGTAGGTTATAAATTTGAAGATTAATTTGGATTATAAGAGTTTGAAATTTAAATTATGGCTTTCTTTTGCTTTATTTGCAGCCCTGCTGATGGTCATTCTCTGGTTTTTACAAATATTTTTCCTAAAAACCTATTATCAGGAAATGAAAATTGCTGAGACAAAAAGAATTGCAGACACTATAAAGAATAATTATGGTGACAGGGATTTTATTGACAGAGTGGCTGATATTACCGAGAGAAATGATATGTTTATTCATATTGAAACCGATGATGGAACAATTGTCTTTTCTCCAATAGAAGAGAGGCATCCACATACCTCCTTTAGGTTTGTCAAAGAGATGTCTCTTGTCTATAAAAGGCTTGAAAATAGTACTGAAAAAACAGTTTCCTTTATGATGCATGATCCGAGGACAAACACAAATACCTTGTCATACGCAACCTATCTGGAAAGTACTCCTGATAGAGAGGTGATACTTTATATCTTTTCTCCCCTGTATCCGGTAGAATCCACAGTGGATATACTTTCAAACCAATTGGTATATGTGACCATAATTTCTCTGATTCTTGCCTTTGTATTATCCTATTTCATTTCAAAACGTATAACTAGACCCATCATAAAAATAACCAACACCGCTGCAAGACTGGCCGATGGAGACTATGATGTGTCCTTTGAGGGCGGTAATTATTCGGAAATCATAGGACTGGCTGATACCTTGAATTATACATCCGAGGAATTAGCAAAAACCGATAATCTTCAGAAGGATTTAATAGCCAATGTATCTCATGACTTACGAACACCGCTGACGATGATAAAATCCTATGCGGAAATGATTCGTGACCTTTCAGGGGATAATTCTGAAAAACGAAATAACCACCTCAAGGTCGTTATCGATGAAACGGATCGATTAAGTCTGATTGTAAGTGACTTGCTACTGCTCTCTAGGATGCAGTCAGGGGTGGAAACATTGAATATAAAGATATTTGACCTTAAGGAAAGGATTCTGAGCATTCTACCGCTCTATGAAATTTATAAAGAGAGGGAGGGTTTTCAAATTGAGTTCTCCTGTGAGGCTGATATCCTGGTAAAGGGAGATGAGTTCAGGATAAAGCAGGTCATTGTCAATTTTTTAGATAATTCCATCAGATACAGTGGAGAAAATAAATGGATTTGGTTGTCGCTTACAGAAAAAGATGGCCGTATTCGTTTTGAGATTAAGGATCAGGGGCAAGGAATACCGGAGGAAGACCTTGCTCATATTTGGGGAAAATATTATAAATCAAGCGTAAACCATAGCCGCAATCCAAATGGAACCGGTCTAGGCTTGTCCATAGCAAAAGAAATTCTTGAACTTCATGAAGCAGAATACGGTGTTCAGAGCAAGGAAGGCGAAGGAAGTATATTTTGGTTTGAATTAAAAAAGGCTTAATAAAATATCCTAGGAGGATACATTGTATCTTTCTGTGATATTTTTGTTATATTTTGTATTTTCTTGTTGGAAAAGATGTTGGGGAAAACAGGATAACGTGTTATATTAGTATTAAGTCCTATTATGAGGTTTTGTTTGTTTTAAAAGCTGTGTGCAGGGGTATTAGAAAGAAAGGTGAAAGAACTGAAACGTGTATTTGGTCTAGTTGAAGCAATATTTGACATCCTTTATCTTGCTGTCGCAATAATGATTAGCGGACTACTTCTTTTAAGTGCTTCTGGCAACCCTACCCGCATGCTGGCAGGTTTCATGGCATTGGTCCTTGCCTGTGGTGATGCTTTCCATCTGGTGCCGCGTATTCTTGTCATTAAGACAGGCCGGGAGGAAGAGCTTAGCCGTACCCTTGGGTATGGGAAGCAAATTACATCGATTACGATGACCCTGTTTTATATTCTTCTTTGGCGGATTGGGTTGCAAATTTTCGATTTAAAGGAAAGAAATATCTGGTCTTATATTGTTTATATTCTTGCCGGTGTGCGCATTTTTCTCTGCTTGTTGCCTCAGAACAAGTGGGCTGAAAGATATCCTCCTGTCCATTGGGGGATTTGGCGCAATATACCCTTTTTCTTGCAAGGAATGTTTGTTGCCGGTTTATTTTTTATATTCCGCAATTTTGCTCAGGGGTTTGGCATGATGTGGCTTGCCATTGTTCTCAGTTTTATGTTTTATCTTCCCGTGGTTGTATGGGCAAACAAAAACCCAAAGATTGGCATGCTTATGCTACCTAAAACATGCGCCTATATTTGGATATTGAGCATGTGCCTGTGCCTTTAAGATGCAAATATCCTTAGGATATTTACATAGATAAAAACGAAAGGAGTATTATCATGAATGAGTATAAAAAATTAACGAACGAAGTCGGTGCTCCGATAGCCGATAATGAAAATGCTATTACTGCCGGTCCTCGAGGTCCTGTTGTTATGCAGGATGTGTGGTTAATGGAAAAAATGGCCCACTTTAACCGTGAAGTCATTCCTGAGCGTCGTATGCACGCAAAAGGATGGGGTGCCTATGGTAAGTTCACCGTAACCCATGATATTTCTGAATATACTAAGGCAAAGGTACTTCAACCTGGCGCAGTGACGGAAGCCTTTACTCGTTTTTCTACAGTAGCCGGAGAACGTGGTGCCGCTGACTGTGAAAGAGATATTCGCGGTGTTGCTACGAAGTTCTATACCGAAGAGGGCAACTGGGACCTCGTTGGAAACAATACCCCAACCTTTTTCATCCGTGATGTACATAATTTCTCCGACTTAAATCGGGCTGTCAAGCGTGATCCTCATACAGGTCGCCGGTCCGCTCAAAATAACTGGGATTACTGGACTCTTTTGCCTGAAAGCTTTCATCAACGTACTATTGTTATGAGTGATCGCGGTATTCCGGCTTCTTTCCGTCATATGCATTTCTTTGGCGAGCATACCTTCTCTTTGTACAATGCTAAGAATGAACGCTTTTGGTGTAAATTCCATTTCAAAACTCAACAGGGTATTAAGAACCTGTCTAATGCAGAAGCTGCAAAGATCAACGGTATGGACCGTGAATATCATGGCAAAGATCTTTATGATGCTATTGAGCGAGGGGATTTCCCGAAATGGACTATGTATATCCAAATCATGACTGAAGAACAGGCCAAAAACCACTATGAGAATCCATTTGATATTACCAAGATTTGGCGCCATGGGGAATTCCCTCTTATTGAGGTAGGCGTGTATGAGTTGAACCGAAATCCGGAAAACTTCTTTGCTGAGGTGGAACAAGCTGCTTTCACTCCGGCTCATGTGGTTCCAGGTATTGGCTTTAGCCCTGACCGCTTTCTTCAAGGCAGACTCTTTTCTTACGGTGATGCCCAAAGGTATCGCCTTGGTGTGAACCATAATTTAATTCCTGTAAACCAGGCTAAGGTTGAGGTAAATGCCTACCATCGAGACGGCGCAATGAGAGTGGATGGCAACTATGGTGCTGCACCTGCTTATACGCCTAACAGCTATGGTTTCTGGACAGCTCAACCGGAGGTGATGGAACCGCCCCTAGATTTGGAGGGTGCAATGTATCAATATGACCCGAAGGATGACCCGACTGATGATTGTTTCCGCGCTGGCGGTAATTTGTGGCGTGTACTGACTGAAGATAAGAAGCAACTTCTGATTGAAAATACTGCAGAAGATATTGCTCCTGCTACCGATAATATCAAATACCGTCATGCTGTACACTGCTATTTGGCTGATCCGGAGTATGGGGAACGTTTTACTAAGGCTGTGGGGCTATCCATGGACAAGGTCATAGAGCTTTCTAAATTGGATCATAAAGGATTAATTGAAGCAACACTTCCAAGCGAATAGAAATAGATTATTTAAGGAGTGATGCTTGATGGAAAGAGGTGTTTGCTTTGATAAAGGAATTTAAGGAATTTGCTTTAAAAGGGAACGTTATTGATCTAGCTGTAGGGGTTATTATTGGTGGAGCATTCGGTAAAATTATTAGCTCCCTAGTAAATGATGTACTGATGCCAATCCTAAGTATGCTCGTAGGAGGAGTTAACTTTAGTGACTTAAAGCATATCATTACTCCGGGAAGTGAGGAAGTTGCAGAAGTAGCGATTCTTTACGGGGCATTCATTCAATCAGTTATAGACTTTGTTATTATAGCCTTTTCAATTTTTATGTTTGTAAAATTACTTACATCCAGAAAAAAGAAAGAGGCCGAAGAAGTTCCTGCTGAGCCTGAGCCTCCAGCTAGAAGCAATGAAGAAATTTTATTAGAAGAAATTAGGGATTTGCTGAAAGAAAAATAGGAGCTTTTGGTTTGTAAATATGTATTTTGGATAAGAGAAAAGGCCTTGATAAATATATTTTTAAAGGCCTTTTTCGATTTATGCAATTTGTTTTAAGCGTATTAATAGATTTTTTATAGATGGGACAGAAAGTATTAGTATTGTAATGACGGCTTCGGCACCTATATAGGTAATATTATAATACAAGGACCAAGATAGGGCGTTAAAGTTTTCAGGTGCAAATTCTCCCCAAAAGACAATGCCGGAGATGACTACGCATATATAACGACCGATGACACCAGCGATATAGCCTGTGATTAGACCATTTTTTTTATCTCGAAATAAGCCGGAAAGACCGAGTGCAGCAAAGCCTAAAGGATAATCCAAGAGTAACTGTATAGGGTGGACAACATATCCTCCTAGTAAAAGGTCTAATAATCCAACGGCGACACCGGCCATTATTCCCTGACGAGTCCCATATAAATATCCAACAAGTGAAAGCGTAAGCATACTAAAAGGGGTAATCGATCCACCTTGGGGCATTCGAACAATTGAAATTTTATTCAATACAAAGGATAAAGCTATAAGAATAGAGGTTGTAACCAAGACTTTGGTAGATTGATTTCCCTTGCCCGATATTTTCATAATAGCAAAAAGTAAAAGAGCAATGATAGCTACAATAGCTATCTGACCACCTATTGTGCCTAAAAGGCTTTGTAATTTTTCCGTTAGCATAAAAAAACTCCTTCTTTTTACGCAAGGAGTATATACTTTTTAAACAAAAAAGTATAAGTTTGCTTTCCTACGCCAGCATTATCTGGTTCAGGTATGAGGGTAAATTCTCAGCAAATGGCTCCCCTAGCGAATGTTTTAATATATTTTTAATTTTCTATATCATAATAACATATGCATCAAAATATGCAAGTATTATTGTTGAGATGAACTTTAAGTTGTAGCGCTTTTTTTTAGCTTATCCAAATCAATTTCATATTTAGTAATTTTCTTATACAAATTGCTTCGATGAATATCCAGCTCTTTGGACACCTTTGTTAAATTGAACTTGTTCTTTTTAAGGCTTCTAAGAATGAGTTCTTTTTCAAAGCTATCCATAGATTCACTTAGGGTACCCGTTTCCTTAGCAAGAGTGGATAAATCAGATGTTTTAATAATTGTAGACGGTAGATGCTCTACATCGATTATATCACCTTCTATGAGCGCATAAACACTTTTAATGATGTTACTAAGCTCACGAACATTACCCGGCCAGTGATGATTCATGAGACATGCGATAGCATCATCAGAAATCTCTACATTTGTTTTATATTTTTTGTTAATATCATCGAGTATATAATGGGCAAGCAAAGGAATATCTTCTTTCCTGTCTGCCAAAGAAGGAATATTGATGTTAATAACATTCAAACGATAATATAAATCTTCTCTAAATTCTTTAGCTAATATTTTTTCTTTTAGATTATGTCGTGTGGCAGCAATTATTTTAACGTCAACAGGAATAGAAACGTTACCACCTATACGTTCAATTTCTCGCTCTTGCAGTACTCTGAGCAATTTTGCTTGCATATTCATAGGCATGTCACCTATTTCATCGAGGAATAATGTACCGCCATTAGCCAATTCGAATTTTCCAATCTTACCGCCTTTCTTAGCACCGGTAAAAGCGCCTTCTTCATAACCGAAAAGCTCGGATTCAAGCAATTCAGCTGGAATAGCTGCGCAATTTATTTTGATTAAAGGATTATCTGCCCTTAAGCTATATTTATGAATGAGATTCGTAAAAACTTCTTTACCAACACCCGTTTCCCCTGTTAAGAGTACAGGGAAATTATTTTTTGCAGATTTAAAGGCTAATTCTTTTGTGGCAATAAAGGCGTCTGATTGTCCTAAGGCTACGTTAGAATCAATATCACTGTTTCCTATACGAGCAACTTCATTTTTGTAGTATTGAAGTTCCATATAAAGGTCCATAATGCGTTGTGCATTATCGAGAGTTTGCTTTCTAAATTTCACTTGGGCGACAGCGGCAATGACATCACCATTCTCATCTTCTACAGGGGCACGACTAACCCATAGCACAAGATCCTTATTACTGGCAGTTTCCCCTTCATTAAATTTATGGATTGCGCCAATATCCGCTTTTTTTGTCCTTATTATTTCAATCATTTTACTGTTAGAAATAATATCTGTTATGAGCCTGCCAACAATACTTTCTCTTGTTCTGCCCAGGAATTCACAATAAGCGTTATTAATATCCGTGATTATACCCTCTGTATTAACTACTATAAAACCATCCTCTGCCATCTCCATTAGCTTTTTGAAGACATTGTTGTAGTAATTACGAGAAATTATATCATCTGTGTTCATTTCATCACCATCTTATAAGGATATTTTTAAATAAAACAAAGAATAATTTTATTAAAAATTCTCAAAATATACACAAAACAACAACGCAATAAAATATTCTTTGAATTATTATAACACAAAAAATAAAAATTGTTATAGTTATTTGTAAATTATTAAACATTTAAAAAAGAGTGATTTATTAAAATATGTAAAATCTCGTTGACAAATGGCGTAAAGAAGTGCAATTTATGTATTCTCTTGTGTACAGTTCGACAAATTATTTGTTTTATATTTCACAAGTGGCACGCGTTTTGCTATATAAAAAATGAGAATTCTAAATAAGTTTTAAATAAGGAGGGAAGATATGAATTACGACAATATTAGATACGAAGTAAAAGGTCCAATAGCATATATCATTATGAATAGGCCGAATGCACTTAACGCTCTAAATAGCGAAACTCTTAATGAGCTTTCATTGGTAGTTAATCAAATTGCTGAAGATAAATCAGTTCTAGGAGTCATCCTTACCGGTGAAGGAAAGGCCTTTGTATCCGGAGCAGATATTTCTGAGTTTGCAAATTATGGGAGTGAGGAAGGAAGAGACTTTGCCGGCACTGCACAAAAGGCATTTAGCAAAATTGAGAATCTGGAGAAGCCAGTCATTGCAGCTATTAATGGTTATGCCTTAGGTGGTGGATGCGAATTGGCTTTAAGCTGTGATATCAGAATAGCAAGCGATAATGCTATATTTGGTCAGCCGGAAGTCGCACTTGGTGTTATGCCTTGTTTTGGAGGTACACAAAGATTGTCAAGGCTTATAGGTGTAGGTTGGGCGAAAGAAATGATTTACACCGGAAGATTTGTGAAAGCAGAAGAAGCCCTAAGATTAGGGTTAGTGAACAAAGTAGTTCCTGGTGAAGAGCTGTTGCAAGCAGCTGAAGAAATGATGCAGGTTATTATCAGCAAAGCACCGATCGCAATCAAATATTCTAAGATTAGCATCAATAGAGGTGTAGAAATGGATATGGACAATGCATTAGAATTAGAAAAAGATGTATTTGCATTGTGTTGTTCAACGGAAGACAAGAAAGAAGGAACAAAAGCTTTTTTAGAGAAAAGAAAGCCTATATTTAAAAACAAATAATTTTTTAATAAAACAACAATTTTAACATTGAATTTTATGTAGGATTAGTGAATTGAATCATAATAGTTTAATGGAATTTCAATGTTAAAGAAAAATATAAAATTATTAAAAGGAGAAAAGAGATGGGCGCAAGTTTAAGTATTATTGGAATTTTAGTAGCACTAGGTGTTTTAATGTTTCTGATTTTTAAAGGCGTCAACATATTTATTTCAGCAATTATAGCATCAATCATTGTTGCTGTAACCGGTGGTTTAGAAATTTATATGGCTATTAAAGAAAATTATTTATCGGGTTTTGTAGGATTTTTCAAAAGCTATTTCCTAATATTTGCAGTAGGTGCTATCTTTGGTAAGTTCATGGAATCATCCAAAGGTGCAGCTGCCATTGCTCAATTGATTATTGATAAGCTTGGACCGAAGGCTTCTGTTATATCGATTCCTATCGCTGCAGGTATTTTGGCTTATGGTGGAGTAAACGTTTTCGTTGTAGTATTTGCTGTTTTCCCTATCGCTTTACAAGTGTATAAAAAGGCTGATATTCCTAGAAGATTTATTCCAGGAGCAGTATATTTTGGTATGGCTACCTTTGCTATGGTTGGGCCAGGTACTCCGCAAATTCAAAATATCGTTCCAACAACAGCAATGGGCGTTCCACTAACTGCAGGTTTAATAGTAGGGATTATTGCAACAATATTCCAAGCAACCATCGGGTGCATTTGGCTAGTACGTGCAGTCAAGAAAGCAAAAGGTAAAGGTGAAGTATTTATTCCTCATCCAACCGACGTTTTCGAAGAAGAAACAAATTTACCAAATGGGCTACTTTCATTGATACCACTTCTCATCACTTTAATTGCTATCAACTTCAAAATTGATGGTCAGCCTTTAATGCCTATTGAGTATGGTGTAGGTTTAGGTAGTATCATGGTTATCTTATTGCTCAACAAATTTATTGATAACAAAAAAATCACCTTTACTATTGGTGAAGGTGTTAAATCTGCTACTTTGATGATATTTTCTACCTGCTCAGTTGTAGGTTTTGGATCCGTAGTAAAAGCCGTACCTGCATTTAATGTTATTGTTGATGCTATGGTTAGTATGGGTGGGAATCTCTTAGTTGGAGCTGCTGTATCAACAACAGTCATATGCGGTATAACAGGTTCAGCATCAGGTGGTCTTGGAATCGCAGCACCATTGTTAGCTCCAAGCTATTTAGCACAAACTGCTGTTTCTCACGGAGCAATTGCAAGAGTTATGGCATTATCCTCATCAGCACTGGATTCTCTGCCTCACAACGGAGCTGTTGTAGCTGTAATTGATGGCGTATGTAAAGAAACGCATAAAAGCTCATACTTCCCTGTATTCATGTTATCCGTTGTGTTTCCGGCAATAACCACTGCGGTAGCCATAATTTTGTTTAACCTGTTGCCAAATCTTCCATAGGAAGAAAAAGAATATCAATTCAAAAATAAAAATAGTTAATGACTAAAAGAATGAGGAGGTTTATATAAAATGACAAAACCATTAGAAGGCGTAAAAATAATTGATTTAACTGTATATGCAGCAGCTCCTGCAGCGGGAAGAATGCTGACGGATCTTGGAGCTGAAGTTATTAAGGTAGAACCTTTACAAGGTGAAGCTATGCGTACCTTTGGGGCGGTTATATTCACCCCAACCGATGAGAACGAGAACCCTACCTGGGAGCTTGGAAATGCTAACAAAAAAAGTATTCCGATTGACCTCAAGTCAGAAGAGGGTATGGTCATCATGGATAAGCTCCTTGCGGGAGCCAATGCTTTTATTACCAGTAACAGAACATCTGCATTGAAAAAGATGGGACTGGATTATGATACCATGTCCAAAAAACATCCTCACATTGTTTGGGGACAAATCAATGGCTTTGGTGATGAGGGTCCTGAGGCTGCTAAAGCAGGATTTGACACAGTTGCTTTCTGGGCAAAGAGTGGAGCTATGGGAGACATCACCGAAAAAGGGACACCACCTATTATTGCACCAATAGCATTTGGTGACCATAATACAGCTTGCAGTTTGGTTGCAGGTGTTTGTGCGGGGTTATATAAGCAAAAGGTGACAGGCAAAGGAGAAAAGTTCTTGATATCACTTTATGCTCAAGCTATATGGGCTGCAGGACTCTTGGTTCAGTCTACTCAATGGGGGATTGATGAATATCAAAAAACAAGAACAAGCGTTAACCCTATCGTCAACTCTTATAAATGCAGAGATGGCAAGTGGATTTTCATGACAATATTAGAGCATGAAAGATACTGGGAAGCATTCTGTAATGTAATAGAAAGACAAGATCTCATCCATGATGAAAGGTATTCTACTCTGAAAGCCATACAAAAGAAAGAAAATAAGGAAGCGATTATCAAGATAGTTGATGAGATATTCCTCACGAGAGACCGTGATGAATGGCTTGAAAGATTAACAGCAGCAGATATAGCTCATGATAAAGTTCAAAGCTTTGCAGATGTGGCTACAGACCCACAAGCAATAGCTAATGGCTATGTATATGAGTATGAATTTAGAAATGGGAAAAAGATGATGGCTGCTGCGCCACCGATTAAGTATGGAACTGAGCTTATTCCAGAACATAAACATGCGCCATTATTGGGGGAAAACACTATCGAAATTATGACAGAATTAAATTATACACCAGAGGAGATTAAAGATTTCATAGAAAAAGGTGTCATAAAAGCTCTTTAATTCAATTCAAATGAAGCTGATTCCATTTTTACTAATCTAATAACATTAAAACTAGTCAGGGAGGATATATTATGTTTAACATGCAATTTACTGAAGAACAACTCAAGATTCAACAAACCATGAAAGAGTTTTGTATAAAAGAAGTAGCTCCAGGTGCGGCTCAAAGGGACAAAGATGGTGATGATGCTGCTACAACTGCTCTTAACAGAAAATTAGGTGAGATGGGATACTGGGGACTGCCTTATCCGAAAGAGTACGGTGGATCGGGTGCAGGAACAATAGCTTATGTATTAGCAAGTATGGAGCTTAATAAAGTAGATGCTTCCTTAGGATGCTCTTATTCCATCCACATTACAGCATCATCAGCACCTTATTTATTTGGTACGGATGAGCAAAAACACCGATTTGGCAAACCTCATTACAGTGGAGAAAAATTATCTGCTTTTGGTCTAACGGAACCCAATGCAGGAAGTGATTCTGCAATGCAAATCACAGTAGCAGAAAAAGACGGTGATAGCTATATTCTTAACGGTACAAAGTGTTTTATAACAAATTCAGGACATGCAGAGACAACTTATTTATTCGCCATGACGGATAAATCGAAAGGCGTCAAAGGAATTAGTTGCTTCGCAGTAGATATAGACACCCCTGGTTTTAATTTCACTAAAAAAGAAGATAAAATGGGAATAAGAGGAACAGTACAAAGAGTTATTGAAATAGAAAATATGAAAATAGGTGCTGATCAACTTATAGGTAGAGAAGGCGAAGGATTCAAGATTGCAATGCAAGTTTTAGATGGAGGCCGAATAGGAATAGGAGCACAAGGTGTTGGTATAGCTGAAGGTGCTTACGAATATGCTCTAGCTTATGCTAAAGAACGTGTTCAATTTGGAAAACCAATCTTTGCTCAACAAGCAGTAGCCTTTAAATTTGCAGAAATGGCAACAAAAATAGAATATGCTAAATTACTCACATTAAAAGCAGCATGGCTAAAAGATACCAATCAACCTTTTGGGATGGCAGCAGCTATGGCTAAAATGGTAGGAACAGATGTAGCGATGGAAGTCACTACGGACGCAGTTCAAATGATGGGTGGAGCAGGATTCTTGAGAGATCATCCGGTAGAAAGAATGATGAGAGACGCTAAGATTACTCAAATCTATGAAGGAACGAATGAAATTCAAAAATTAGTTATTTCCGGATATATCGGAAGATAATAATGACCTGTGAAATATAGTGGTATTATTTCAAACAGATTAACTCACGGGAGTTAATCTGTTTGTTCTTCAGATTACAAAATATGTCTTGAATTTTAGACACTTTAAATTAATTATAAAAAAACAGGAATGTAATTGATTTGTTTTAAAGAAAATAGTATAATAATCACAACAATAATAAAATATAAATGGTGACAAATCTCAAAATTGCTCTATTTATATGATGGGGGCTTAAATGAATAAACTTGAGATAATGCAGTACAAGAAAAACAAACTAATGTTAGGCGGTGGAGAAAAATCCATTGCCAAACAACACTCCAAGGGAAAATTAACGGCAAGGGAAAGACTTCATCTTTTGTTCGATAAGGATACATTTATAGAGACGGGTTTATTTGTGAAACATAGGTGTACAGATTTTGGAATGGAGAAGGTTGTAGCTCCTGCAGAAGGTGTTATAACAGGATATGGGCAGGTCAATGGGCGTACAGTCTATGCTTTTGCGCAAGATTTTACAGTCATGGGTGGCACTCTTGGCAAGGCTCAAGGAGATAAGATTGCTAAGATTATGGATATGGCCATAAAAACGGGGAATCCTATTATTGGTATGAAGGATTCTGGTGGTGCTCGGATACAAGAAGGTATAGATTCCATGAGTGGCTATTCCAATATTTTTTACCGTAATACGAAAGCATCGGGTGTAGTACCACAAATTACTGCTATTATGGGACCTTGTGCTGGGGGAGCTGCTTATTCACCCGCAATTACGGATTATATTTTCATGGTAGATAAAACCAGTCAAATGTTTATTGCAGGACCGGAAGTTATCAAAGCAGTCACAGGAGAAGTCATTGATGGGGAAAAATTAGGCGGTGGTATGACCCATAATCAAGTAAGTGGAGTGGCCCATCGTATCAATAAGAATGATGAAGAATGTATTGAAGATATGAAGAGATTGCTCTATTACTTGCCTTCAAATAATACTAAAAAGGCAACCATTGTTGAATCGAAAGACGACATCAACAGGAAAAGCGAAATGCTCAATACATTTATTCCTGAACAAAGCAGCAGACCTTATGATATGAAGGTTATTATAAAGGAATTGGCTGATGACAAGGAATTTTATGAAATACAGCCCTATTTTGCACAGAATATCATTATAGGTTTTATAAAAATTGGTGGAGAAACTATTGGAATAGTGGCGAATCAACCTCAAGTTTTGGCAGGGTGTATGGATATTAATGCCAGTGACAAAGCAGCAAGATTTATAAGATTTTGTGATGCATTTAATATACAAATTTTAAATATTGTGGATGTACCTGGGTTTTTACCCGGAACAAATCAGGAATATAGCGGTATCATAAGACATGGAGCAAAGGTTTTATATGCTTATTCAGAATCAACAGTAGGTAAAGTCACATTAATTGTTAGAAAAGCATATGGTGGTTCCTATATAGCTATGTGTAATAAAGAATTAGGCGCAGATTTTGTATATGCATGGCCAGGTAGTGAAATTGCAGTTATGGGATCAGCAGGAGCTGCTAATATTATATTTAAAAAAGAAATCGAAAATGCAGAGGATCCTAAAAAGGTCCGATCAGAAAAGATTGCTGAATACCAAGAAAAGTTTGCAAACCCTTACCTAGCAGCAGAAGACGGATACGTAGATGATATCATTGAGCCGGCGAAGAGCAGGTCCTATATTGCAAGTGCCTTTAGCTTATTACGGGATAAGGTTGAAGAATCACCTTATAAAAAGCATGGCAATATTCCTTTGTAATTCATTTAGTTATACATTGCTTGGTAAATACAACTTTACTAAGTTCTCCTTAATTAAACAAGACATGCAACTCGTCTTGTTTCTTTTTACCCAAACTGTACTCTTTAAAAATACATAAATTGTGTATTTTATAGATGACAAATTCTTGCTATAGTAGGTTATCTAGAGAAATAGCATAAGGCTGATTCAAGGTCAGCCCTGTAAAGAAAAGGAGAAGGAATGAAAACACAAAAATTAACACTTGGTGCTGTCTGTGTAGCTATCGTTTTTATATGCACCTATATCATACAGATTAAGTTACCACTTCCGGGTCAGGGAGGATTGGTGCATGCAGGCAACATTGCTATGTTTAGCATTTGTTTAATTTTAGGGAAATGGTATGGTGCTACAGCCGGAGCATTCGGGATGGCTATTTTTGATTTGATATCAGGATGGGCTATTTGGGCTCCGGGGACTTTTGTGATTAGGTTTGTGAGTGGGTATGTTATAGGACATATTGCTCATATTAATGGAGAGAACGGAAAGAATAAATTGTTAAATTTGATTGGACTATCTTTAGGATCTGTGATTATAATAATAGGGTATTATCTCTATGAAGTGATGTTATATCGGAATTGGTTCGTTCCGTTAAGCTCAATTCCCGGAGATATCACACAATGTGTTTTAGGAGCTATTGTTGCCATGATTCTTTCTCAAAAGAATGTAGGGCATGTTCAATATCATGCCAATACAATGCATGATAATATAAGAAAAATATAAGAA
>CAYSBC010000008.1:16716-45299 GCA_964429195.1 uncultured Eubacteriales bacterium
GCATGTTCAATATCATGCCAATACAATGCATGATAATATAAGAAAAATATAAGAAGGCTAATCAGTGTTAAAGCCTTAAATAAGGAGAAATAATAAAATGTTTGATAAATTGGTGATGAGTCCAGGACCTACGGAAATGTCTTCAGAAGTAAGAAATGCAATGGCAGTAAGTTTAACTAACCCCGGCCTTGATGAAGATTATTTTAACTTTCATGAAGCTTTAATGGGAAAATTTCAAAAATTATTGAATACAAAAAACGATATCGTTATTATGTGCGGGGAAGCAATACTGGGTTTAGAGGCTGCCTGTGCCACTTTGACTGAAACAGATGACAGAGTATTGGTACTTCATAATGGTCATTTTGGACTTGGATTCGGTGCATTTCCTGAAATATATGGGGGGCACTCCGTTTATTTAGGATTTGACCATGAAAAAGGGATAGAAATTAAAAAATTAGAGGATTTTTTACAAAAAGATTCGAATTTTAAATATGCAACCATGGTCCATTGTGAAACACCATCGGGCATCACGAATAATGTAAAGGAAATGAGTAAATTACTCAAAAAATATGGTATTATGACTGTGGTTGATGCTGTATCTTCTATTGGGGGAGAAGAGATTGAGGTGGATGAATGGGACATTGACATTCTTATTACGGGGTCTCAAAAATGTTTATCGGCTATTCCGGGACTTACAGTTGTATCCGTCAGCAAGACAGTTTATGATATTATTGATAACAGGAAAGAAAGAATTAAGAGCAATTATGCCAATTTGAATGTGTATAGAGAATATAGAAAAATAGGTAAGTTTCCATATACAATGCCTGCAAATAATATTTATAGCTTAGATGTTGCAATTGACCAATTGTTTGCGAGAGATTATTTAAAGGAACATGAGAGAATCGCTACAGCTTTTAGAAAGACAATATCGGAAGGTGGTCTAGAGCTGTACGCTAAGGATAGCTTTTCGAATACAGTAACAGCCATCAAGGTACCTAGTGGTGTAGAATACAAGGATTTATTTAATACCATGAAGGATAAATATAAGATTATTATTGCGGGATCCTTTGGCAACTTATATGGAAAGGTTTTTAGAATAGGTCATATGGGTTTTATTTGCAATGAGGAATTATTGGCTATTACCTTAGAGGCCTTACAAAAATGCTTAAAGGATTTAGGGTTTAGAACAAAATGCAATCTCAAGGAAAAATTTTTGGGTTTGCTATAAATTAAAATTACGTGGAGTAGAAAAATGATAACTCAATTTGATAAAAAGAGAGATGTAATTGTCATTGGTGCAGGTGCTTCGGGCATGATGGCAGCTATTTCTGCATGCAGAAAGGGTGCGGATGTCCTTGTGTTGGAAAAAATGAATAACCCTGGGAAAAAGATACTGGCAACAGGCAATGGAAGATGCAACATGACCAACATGGATGCAGAAAACCATTGCTATTTTCATAATCAGGCCTTTGCTAAAGAGGTTATTCAAAGGTTTAATGTTGAAAAAACCCTCGAGTTCTTTACTAGTATTGGGCTTCTTCATAAAATTGAAGGAGGAGGACGTGTCTATCCTTACTCAGAGCAAGCCAAAGCCTTACTCGATGTACTGGAAATGGAAATGAAAAGGCTGGGTATCCAGGTCCTTTGTAATTGTACAGTATCCAAAATAATAAGGGAGAAAGCTGAATTTTTGTTGTTGACAGAGGATAATAAAGAATTTCACTCAAGGAATGTTATTCTTGCAACCGGAGGTCAATCAGGAGACAAATACGGTTCCAGTGGAGATGGCTATCGATTGGCTCAAGACTTAGGACATACTATCAACAATCCCAGACCGTCTTTGGTTCAGGTTTTTCATAACAAAAGCTTCGGAAAACAGATTAAGGGTGTCAGGTCGAAGGGCAGGGTATATCTGATGGTGGATAAACAAATTGTTGCAAAAGAAGAGGGCGAAATTCAATTTACAGAAAAAGGATTATCGGGAATATGTGTTTTTAATTTAAGTCGGTATATGCTTGAGGATGAGGCTAGAAATGCTATTGTTATTGATTTTTTCCCAGATTATACTTATGAAGAGTTAAAGACACTTTTGCTTAATCGATTAGAAACAGCCTATGACAAAACCATTGAAGAATTCATGGTAGGGATTATCCATAAAAAATTGATACCTGTTATTTTAAAATTCGCTCCCATTAAAGATAGTACGTTAAAAACGTATTATTTAAACGAAAAGGATATATTAAATATTGTAGGAATATTAAAAGGGTGGGAGATTCTTGTGGAACAAAAAGGTCCTTTTGAGAGCTCCCAAGTCACTTCCGGTGGCATTATGACAGATGAAATCAATGCGAAGACATGCGAATCCAAGATAATAAAAGGTTTGTTTTTTGCAGGTGAAGTCATGGATATAGATGGGCTTTGTGGCGGCTTTAACCTTCAGTGGGCATGGAGTTCAGGAAATTTAGCAGGAGGTAGTTATGCTGAGGATTAGTGATATTAAAGTATTTATTGAAGAAGATAAAGAAAGTATTTTGCCTAAGTTGATAAAGAATAAACTGAAGATAAAAGAAAACCAGTTAAAATCTTATTCCATTTTCAAGGAATCCATCGATGCAAGACGAGATGATGTTCATTTTATTTATACAATAGATGCAGAAGTAAGTAACGAAGAAAAGATATTAGAAAAGAAAATAATAAATGTGAGTAAAACTCCGGATTTAAAGTATAAGCCCGTGGCTTATAAAAAGAGAAATACCAGGCCACCGGTTATAGTTGGCTTTGGTCCATCAGGATTGTTTGCTGCACTTATTTTAGCTGAAGCCGGATGCCATCCTATTGTAGTTGAAAGAGGCAGTGACGTGGATCAAAGAGCTAAGGATATTGATAAATTTTGGAAAGAGGGAATACTCAATCAAGAATCCAATGTTCAATTTGGAGAAGGTGGGGCAGGAACCTTCTCTGATGGAAAGCTGACAACCCGAATTAAAGATATCGTGCGATGCAGGAAAGTGCTTAAAGAATTTGTAAAAGCCGGTGCAGATGAGAATATATATTATCAACAAAAACCGCATATTGGAACAGATGTATTAAGAGAAGTCATTAAAAACATAAGAAAAAGGATCATTGATCTAGGCGGCGAGATAAGATTTGAAAGCAAGATGACAGACTTTATTTGGGAGGATGGACAGGTTTCTGGAATAGAAATTAATGGGAAGGATTCGATTCAATCGGATTTAATTATTTTGGCTATAGGCCATAGTGCTAGAGATACTTACAAACTGCTTAAAGATAATAAAGTTTTTTTAGAGCAGAAATCCTTTGCCATGGGATTAAGGATAGAACATCCTCAGAAGATGATTGATTATGTTCAGTATGGAAGATACGCTAATCATCCTAAATTGGATAGGGCAGATTATCAATTGACTTACCGAGGCAGTAACAGAAGCGTATATACATTTTGCATGTGCCCTGGGGGAGAAGTTATTGCCAGCGCATCCGAAGCAGGTAAGGTTGTAACAAATGGTATGAGTTACCATGATAGGAGTGGCGAAAATTCTAACAGCGCTATCTTGGTTGAAGTTAGGCCGGAAGACTATGACAAAGGAGACGTACTGGATGGCATTGATTTTCAAAGAAGGTGGGAAGAAAGGGCTTTCGAGGTTGGTGGAGGCAATTATTTTGCTCCTTGCCAAAGAGTAAAAGATTTTTTAGGGAGAAAAACAAATTCTCAGCAGCTAGAAGAGGGGTATCAGCTTCAACCTACTTATAAGCCGGGAGTGAAATGGACAAGTCTAGAAGATTGCCTTCCGGATTTTATAATAGAAGGCATCAAAAATGCACTGCCAGAAATGGGAAAAAAATTAAAAGGTTTCGATATGGATGAGGCTATTTTAACAGGTGTAGAAACCAGAAGCTCATCTCCTGTAAGAATTAAGAGGGATGAGCACTTGAGGTGTAGCTTAAAAAATGTATTAGTAGCAGGAGAAGGAGCTGGCTATGCAGGAGGTATCATTTCTGCAGCAGTTGATGGTATAAAAGCAGCAGAGGCAGCACTATGCATGATGAATGGTGAGGTATTGTATGGATAAGGGATATGTTCATGTCTATACAGGGGATGGAAAGGGAAAAACTACAGCTGCTTTAGGGCTTAGCCTTAGGGCCCTTTGTGCAGGGAAAAAGGTATTTTTTGCTCAGTTTATAAAAGGAATGGATACCAGTGAACTGAAAATCCCTGAAATGATAAAAGGATTTACAATTCTACAGTATGGTAGGGATTGTTTTATAGAAGGTTCTCCTAGACAAGAGGATATTCTTTTAGCTAAAAAGGGCTTACAAGAAGTAAGCTGCATTTTAAGAGATGGAGAATTTGATTTGGTCGTATTAGATGAAATCAATATGGCCATCTACTATGGTTTGTTTCAAGTTGACGAAATTATTGATCTCTTGAAGTCTAGGCATCAGGGCGTAGAAGTGGTTTTGACCGGAAGAAATGCCGATAAAAAAATAATAGAATACGCTGATTTGGTTTCTGAAATAAAGAAAGTTAAACATTATTATGAAAATGGTGTTCAGGCAAGAGAAGGCATTGAAAAATAAAAAGGCTGTAGTAAAATGTAAGACGCTCCTATTTTACTACAGCTTTCTTATATCAGCTCGCCCAATTTGCTGTACAAATTGATAGCAAACTGAAAAATTGAACGATTGGATTCAGTTGTGTTCAATGTTTTATCGTTTTTAATTCGTATTTTATCTTGGTAGCCTTTCCGCCTCTTATGTGTCTTTCCGCTTTGTTTTGTTCTAAGATTGTCTTAACCTTTATTGACAATGATGGATTTATTCGAGGTAATCTTTCCGTGACGTCTTTATGTATTGTACTTTTGCTAACACCAAAAACTTTAGCAGTTTGTCTGACTGTGGCTTTATTATTTATTATATAATTAGCGGCATCTAAAGTTCTGTTTTCAATATAATCCTTCACCATCTGCTTCCTCCAATACATATCGTAGCTCGCCCAATTTGTTGTGCAAATGGATGGCGAACTTATGCAAGAAAATCACAAATCTTTGATTTGTAGATTTCTACTGCCTCTTTGTAAATAATATGCTTGGATAAATATAAGTAGAACAATGAAGCTTGAACTTTTAAAATTTAGTTTAGAGAAAAGCAGCTTTACTAAAGCATAATTGTTAGTATATACTATTGCATAGAGAATTTCTCTATTTGCTGGGGTAAATGTAATTGCAGAGCATTGCATAAGAAAAAATAAGGATGTGATAGGTTTGGGTTTTTCAACCGACGTAGGAATTGATTTAGGCACAGCGAATATACTTGTATACATAAAAGGAAAAGGAATCGTATTAGACGAGCCCGCAGTAGTTGCTATAAATAAAGATACAAATGAGATACTTGCAGTTGGTGATGAAGCAAGAGAAATGTTAGGGAGAACTCCAAGCAATATTATAGCTATAAGACCTTTAAAGGATGGAGTGATTTCAGATTACGATATCACAGAAAGGTTGCTCAGGTATTTCATTCAGAAAACATGTGGAACGCAAAGGTTCTTTAGACCTAAAATTGTTGTGTGTGTACCTAGCGGAGTAACTGAGGTAGAAAAAAGAGCTGTAAGAGAAGCTGCTACTCAAGCTGGTGGGAAGGTAGCTTATATCATAGAAGAGCCTATAGCTGCAGCTATAGGATCAGGTTTGGATATTTCGAAGCCCGATGGGATTATGATAATCGATATTGGTGGTGGTACAACGGATATAGCAGTGATATCTCTTGGAGGAGTTGTTGTCAGCCAATCTGTGAAATTGGCCGGCGATAGATTCGATGATGCTATTATTAAATATATGCGCAAAGAACATAAACTCTATATAGGGGAACGAATGGCAGAGGAGCTCAAGATTACTATAGGTACAGCATTTCCACGAGAGGAGAACCTTGTAAAAGAATGTAGGGGAAGGGATTTAGTAACAGGACTTCCAAAGACGATTGAAATATCCTCTAGGGAAATGATGAAAGCACTCGATGAGTCGGTACAATTTATATGCGAAGCAGTTCACTCTGTTTTAGAAAATACACCACCAGAGCTAGCAGCAGATATAAGCAATAGAGGGATTATGCTGACAGGTGGAGGATGTTTGCTTTCGGGCATAGGAAAAAGGATAGAGGAAAGAACAGGTATTACCTGTTACATTGCCGAAAACCCTGCTAGCTGTGTAGCAATAGGTACAGGGAAGTCGCTGGATTCAATAGAACTCATTGAAAAAAATGACAGAACGAGGATGAGAAGAAAATATTAATTAGAAAAGGAGACAAAGAGGATGATTAATCAGAAGGAAATACTTCAAATTCTGCCTCATAGGTACCCCTTTCTGCTAGTCGATAGAATATTAGAAATTGAACCTCAAAAGAGAGCAGTCGGAATAAAGAATGTGACCTTTAATGAACCTTTTTTTCAGGGGCACTTTCCGGGGAACCCTATTATGCCAGGTGTGCTGATTCTAGAAGCTATGGCCCAGGTATGTGCTATAGCAGTTAAATATCAAAATGAGGCAGCCGATAAATTAGGTGTTTTTACCGGAATTGATAATTGCAAAATGAGAAAGATGGTAAGGCCCGGGGATACGCTTAGGATTGAAGTTGAAATTACAAAGCTAAGAAGGAATATCGGTAAGGCACAGACAAAAGCCTATGTTGGCGAAGATGTAGCCTGCCAGGCTGATTTAACCTTTGCCATGGTAGATGAGGAAGACTAAAAGACAAGAGGGAATGAATAATTAAAGTGCAGCGTATAATAAATTATATGAGGCACTTTTTATTTTTGGGGGCAAAGAGCTTAAAAGAAATATTAGGGGGAAATCTATTGAATAAAAAGAAGCTGTTAGGGCTTATAGCTTTAATTGTATTATTTAATTTACCATTAATGAATCATGATATACTTTTGAAAAATGAAATTGCAGCTTCTAATAAAAAACAAGATAAAATAATTTATATAGATATTATTGACAAGACTTTAATACTCTATGATTTGGTAGAACATAAGGTTATAAAGGAATATAGTGTGGCTGTAGGGAAATATACAACTCCGTCGCCAATTGGGGAGTTTACGATTACTTCAAAGGAAAAATGGGGTAAGGGATTTGGAACAAGATTTATTGGTTTTAATGTACCTTGGGGTATCTATGGTATACACGGAACCACCAGCCCCAACTCCATAGGCAGGGCAGCTTCTCATGGTTGCATAAGAATGCACAATGAAGATGTCGAGGAATTGTTTGAGAATATTTATATTGGTATGACAGTTATTCTAAAGGGAGGGCCCTTTGGTCCTTTTGGAGAAGGTTTAAGGTATCTGAAACCGGGCGATAGAGGATCGGATGTTTATGAAATACAAAAAATATTAAAGGATATGAATTATTATCCATACCCTTTAACAGGCATTTACGATGATTCTATGAAGGACAGTATTCTTCGATTCCAAGAAGATAACAAAATGTATAAAACCCATTATATTAATAAAGAACTCTATACAAAGTTGGGAATTGAATTATTCGAATGAACGAGGCGGTTTTTCCCCATAATATTGGTAGTAGGTTGTTTCAATTCTGCCATTATAAAGTTTTCTTCTCCTATCTGGGACACGCACAGAAAAAGAATTTTCAAACTCTTTATCGGAAGTAATCAGATAAAGAGAAAGATCTTTTCTGTTTGAAAATAAACGGTTAAAATCATTGTAAATTGCCTTTAATGCTTCTTTATCTCCAAGGCGCTCACCGTAAGGGGGATTGCATATGATGATGCTATAAGGATCAGGAATTTCCAGCTTATTAAATGGAAGGGTTCTAAAAGTAATGCAATCATCCACCCCAGCTTCGATAGCATTTTCTTTTGCAGCTTGGATAGCATGGTTATTCATATCCGAAGCAAGTATTTTAATATCATCTGCGTAATGGATGGCCCTAAAGGCTTCCTTTCTTTCATGCTCCCATAATGCTTTATCTATAGCAGGCCAATTTTCTGATGCAAATTTCCTATTTAATCCAGGTGCAATATTTCTTTCAATCAAAGCAGCTTCAATAGGAATAGTTCCGGAACCACAAAAGGGGTCGATTAAAACACGACTTTTGTTCCAAAAGCTAAGTTGAACAAGGGCTGATGCCATGGTTTCCTTCATAGGTGCAACAACATCTTTTACCCGATAGCCTCTTTTGTGAAGGCCGGAACCGCTTGTATTGATGGTTAGGACAGCGATATCCTTTAATAGGGTAATCTTGATGGTGTATTCAGCGCCGGTTTCAGCAAACCATTCTTTATGATAATGCTTGGATAAGCGATCAACTACAGCCTTTTTTACTATAGATTGGCAATCAGGAACACTAAAAAGTTTTGACTTTACCGAGCTACCCGTTACGGTAAATTTACCATCTTCTGTTATCCACTTTTCCCACGGTAGGGATTTAGTCAATTGATAGAGATCCTCAAAGGACAGAACCTTTCCTTCTCCCATTTTAAGAAGCACCTTATCGGCACACCTGAGCCAAAGATTTGATTTTGCTATAGCAGACTTATGGCCTTCGTAGGTTATTTTTCCATCCTCGGATTTTAAGATTTTATAATTGAGACCCAAGATTTCTCGCTTTACAATAGCTTCCAGGCCAAAGGTAGTTGTTGCTATTAATTCTAATTTTTCCATCATATTTCCTCTTCTTCTTTATACTATTGCATTATTGTATATCAAAAGAGAATAAATAATCAATATAAATAAAAGAATCATGTCTATAAAAATGTTGAATTTTGTAAGGGCTTCTGATAAATATAGAATTCAAATTATTGACACATAGATTATAATACTATATCATATAGAAAAGATTATTAAGTTAGAGGTGAATTGGAATGAGGTATGAAGGTTTTGTAAAAAAAATAACGGACGACATTGCTAGGAATGGCCAGGTTAGAATTATGGAAATGCCCGAGTTGGATTTATACTTAGATCAAATTGCTAAATTTATGGACGACAAGTTGAGCATTTATAAAAAGGAAGAAAAAGATAAAATCTTGACCAAAACAATGATCAACAATTATTCAAAAAATAATATTATACCTAAGCCTGTTAATAAAAAATATTCAAGGCAACACTTAATGCTATTAATTATGATTTACCATATGAAGAGTATATTGTCCATGAAGGATATGGAACTCTTAATGAAACCCCTTATTGAAAATTACAACTCAGAATTAGAAGACAAGATTGATATAGAGGATATATACTTTATCTTGCAAGAAATTCAAAGAGAAGAGCTGGACAGTGTAAAAAAATATATTGCTGATTCTACAGAATCTGTAAAAGAGTATTTAAAAGAAATCAATATGCAGGATGATGATATTTTGGAAGTTTTTATGTTGATTACACTGCTGACAAACAGGGCCAATATACAAAAAAATATTGCAGAGAAGTTAGTGGCTGAGTTTTTTACAACAGAAAAGGCTGAAACAAAAAAAGATAAAAATAAGCAGGAGAAAAAGAAAGTTAAAGAAATAAAACCTTCAACGAAGTAGTGGTATTTTATGACGAGGCCAATCATATAATGAAACAATACAAAATTTGAGGTGAAAAAAATGACCACTATGGAAAATGAAAAGGAAATAATAACACTGGAAGTAATAGAAGAATGTTTAATTGAATGTCTGCCAAAGGAATGAAATAGGCAGGCATTTCTTTTAGGGTGTGGTTTGGTATTCAATAAAACGCAAAACAAGGGATTTAAGGATAGCGGCAAAAGGTACAGCTAACAGCATTCCTATGATACCAAAGTAGCGACCGCCGATCACAACAGATAAGAGGACAAATACGGGATGTAGTCCTACGCTATTTCCAACAATTCTTGGCGAAATAATCGCACCATCAATTTGCTGTATAACCAATAAGATAATCACGGATAAAACCGCTTTGAAAATTTCACCATTTAATAGGCAAATAGCAACGGCGGGAATCATACCGATAATAGGGCCAAAGTAAGGGATAATATTGGCTAGACCCGCAAACATTCCGATAAATATTGAAAATTCTACACCTATTATAAATAATGTGATAGATGATAATATTCCAATAATTAAACCGTCAATGAGTTGCCCTCTGAAGAAATTTGACAAAATCTTATGGATATCGGATAAAATTTCTCTGAATTGAGATTCAGCATGAGGTTGGAGTAGGACATCTAAGGTTTTATCCCACAAATTTAAAAAGAAATCTTGATCTTTGAGAAGATAGACTGCGATGACAAATCCGAGGACGAGATTGACGAGATTACCACTTATTTTAGATATCCATGAACGGATGCTATTTCCTATATCTGCTAATACTCCATCGGATAACCAATCGAGAGCAGATTGAAAAGGATTGCCTTTATCTGAAAAAAGGTTGAGTGATTCCAGTTTTTCAGAAAGAGAACTGACGACATTATTATATTTAGAAAAATAGTTAACAACATGGGATGTAATGTTATCAATTTTTTCAATGGTAAATTGTCCTACTATCATACTATATAATGTAAACAAAATGACAACAAAGATAATCGCTACCAATAAAAATGATGCGGCAATACTAATATTCCGGCGTTTTCTTAGAATATGGCCTGCTAAGGTAGGACTGTTATTCATATTGAAGGAGGATAATCGACTAAGTAGTTTTTTATCGATGACATTCACTAAAGGACTGAAAAAATAGGCTAAAATAAGTCCATATATTAATGGAGATAGGGAAATGAAGATCTCTGAAATCATCTTTTTAAAAAAGGATAGAACGTCTTTTAAATTAAAGACAAACAGGTACAGGAGCAACAGGATAAAGGAAGTCATTATGAGATACACTGCAAACTTGATATAGTTTTTGTCCATGAAAATAGCTTTAAGTTTTTTTATCATCGATTAAGGTTTCCTCCATACTAATTCGACCAGTTTTATGCTGCTTCAACAAGTAAACATAGTCTAGTATTTGCATATAAAATATTTAATATTCTTGGAAGGCTATATCAAAACTTCTGATATAGCCTTCCAATTAAAATATTAATAGCAATCAAGGAATATAATCACTAACAAAAGGAAAAAGAATAGCAAACTAGTGTCTAGTCCACCCCTGCATCCATCTGCCATATATCTCACCTGCTTTTCATGATTTTTTATAGGGACAATGTAATGATTGAGTTTAGGTTCTCGAACATCCCTTTATATAAATTATTCAGAACTTGTATAAAGGTGAATATTAAGCAAAAATATGTTTGTAACTTATTATATGTTTTGGTAAGATGTCATTATGTAATTAAGTTAGCTTATAATAAAAATTAAATGGATGTCTATAAATAATTAAAAGGAGTAAATCGATAAAATGATAGATTATAAAAGTACGCGTGGTCATGATGAAATCAAAAACAGTGCCCAAGCGATTATACAAGGAATAGCTAAAGACAAAGGACTTTTTGTTCCTAGGAGTATCCCTGCTATAGAGGGGGGAATTGGTTCTTTGGTAGGAAGAGACTATAAGGATATTGCTTATGAAGTATTATCACGTTTTCTAAGCGATTTTAGCAAGGAAGATATCCTGGATGCAGTTCAGAAAGCCTATGATTCAAAGTTTGAAAAAGACGAGATTGTTCCCTTAATTGAAAAGGGTGGTGTTCATTTCCTAGAGCTTTATCATGGAAAAACATCTGCTTTTAAAGATATGGCCTTGTCCATTCTGCCTCATCTCCTCACTAAATCTCTAAAAAAAGAAAAAGAAAATAAAAAAATAATTATTCTTACGGCTACTTCCGGTGATACAGGAAAGGCTGCTTTAGAGGGCTTTGCTGATGTAGAAAACACAGAAATTATTGTCTATTATCCTGTAGATGGGGTGAGTCAAGTTCAAAGAATGCAAATGATTACCCAGGAAGGCAAAAACACACATGTAGTAGCCATCAAGGGTAACTTTGATAATGCCCAGACCGGGGTTAAGAATATTTTCAGCGATGATGTATTTAATAAAGGGCTTAACGATAAAGGGTACATGCTATCCTCAGCCAATTCCATCAATATAGGCAGACTTGTTCCCCAAGTAGCTTATTATGTGTATGCATATGCCCAATTGATTGGGGCGGGCAAGATAAAAGATGGTGAAAGCATTAATATAGTTGTACCTACAGGGAACTTTGGAAATATTCTGGCAGCTTACTATGCAAGTCATATGGGCGTCAAGGTGCATAAGTTCATCTGTGCTTCCAATAAAAACAAGGTCCTAACAGATTTTATCAATACAGGTATATATGATATCAACCGACAGTTTTATGTGACTAATTCTCCTTCTATGGATATACTTATTTCTAGCAACTTAGAAAGATTGCTCTATCACTTAAGTGATGGCAAGGAAGAAGTTATTCGTGAATTAATGCTTCAATTGGAAAATGAAAAAAAATATGAAATACCGGATGATGTAAAAGAGAGAATGAAAATTTTTGCAGCTGGTTTTGCTGATGAGCAAGATACGATAGAGGCTATTAAAGATCTGTATCAACGGGAAAATTATCTTATGGATACCCATACAGCAGTTGCATATGATGTATACTCAAAATATAAGGAAAATACAAAGGATGATACCATAACGATTATAGCTTCAACAGCCAGCCCATACAAATTTTCAAACAGTGTGATAGCTGCTCTGGATGAAGAGGCTAGCGGAACAGAATTCGAGTTGGTTCAGCAATTAGAAAAAATAACAGGTATCCCTATACCAAAGGGATTGAAAGATTTAGACAAAAAAGAGGTATTGCATCATAGGGTCATTGAAAAAGAAGATATGCTGAAGGAATTAGAAAAGGCTTATCTATAATCTATTTGCGAAATGATAGCCAATGGAGGTCAATCTTGCCATTTACCTCCATTGACAAGTTTTCTTTTTTTTGTTACACTAGTCCATGCGACGTATGTTTGGAGAGGTGACCGAGTGGCTAAGGGGCACGCCTGGAAAGCGTGTAGGGTGTCAAAGCCTCGCGGGTTCAAGTCCCGCTCTCTCCGCCAATCTGTGCTAGCTGGGGAGGTAGCGGTGCCCTATAACCTGCAAACCGCTATAGCAGGAGTGAATTCCTGTCTTAGGCTTATGACTGTAGGGTCTGCCTTGTATGATAAACGTTGAGAATTGGGTCCTGTGCAATAGGAACTTGTGAACGTGTCAGGTCCGGAAGGAAGCAGCAATAAGCAAATCTTCCTATGTGCCGCAGATAAGCCTAATTTGAGTTTAGAAGACAAGTAACGCTTGGATTCATATTGTCAAGGACAGGTGCACAGTATAATAGAAAAACAGATTCATGTTGAAGCTAAAGAGATGCTTCAACTTTTTTTATCCTTCCATGTACCATCCGGCTAGGTGGAGGAATATCTCAAGAGGCTCTGCTCCAATATGTGTCCATAATAATATCAAGGAATTCATAATATCTTGGTTAAATAAATTATTGAATTTCATAAGGTTCACTTGAATCACCATCCTAACTACTTTAATATTAATATTATATGAATTCAATATTAAAATGGTAATGAAGATGGACAAGTCAAAATAAAAATAAAAAAGGAAAGGATAAAAAGATGGATTTTAATCATATAAAATTTAAGGGAAGCGACGATTATATTGTATCTCCAGAAATGATGAATGCAGTCAATATAGCCATAACATTAGAAAAACCACTCCTAATAAAAGGAGAACCCGGAACAGGCAAAACGATGCTGGCCAAAGCTATATCGGATGCACTTCACAAAGATCTTTTTGTATGGAATATTAAATCAACTACAAAAGCGCAAGATGGACTTTATGTATACGATACAGTACAAAGACTTTATGATAGCCAATTTGGTGAAGAAGGAGTCGATAATATCAAACAATATATCAAGTTGGGGAAATTGGCTGAGGGATTTATTGCAGAAGAGCAACCGGTTATATTAATTGATGAAATAGACAAGGCAGATTTAGAATTCCCTAATGATTTACTATGGGAGCTTGATAGGATGGAATTTTATATTCCCGAGACAAAGGAAACTATCAAGGCTAAACAAAGACCTATTGTTATCATAACCTCTAATGCAGAAAAAGAATTACCGGATGCATTTTTGCGCAGATGTATATTCCATTATATAGAGTTTCCGACACCTGACAAAATGGATGATATTGTTAAGGTGCATTTTCCAAATATAGAAGATAATTTATTACGTGAAGCCAAGGAAGTGTTCTACTTTATAAGAGAAATAGATGAAGTACAAAAAAAACCAAGCACCTCCGAACTTTTGGATTGGTTACAAGCGCTGATGATATCCCATGTGGCTATCGAAAAAATACAAGAGGAAATGCCATTTCTAGGAGTTTTGCTAAAGAAAAACGAGGACATAGAGACAGTAGCAGAAGTAAAAGAAAAGGGATTTACCTCCAGAAGGTGGAAATAGCATGTTTACTCGATTTTTTTATTTGCTCAGGCATAGAGGTTTAGATATATCGATGAATGAATGGATTTTGCTGATAGAGGCATTAGAAAAGGGATTGGCAAAATCCAGCTTGGTTAAGTTCTATTATCTTGCGAGAGCTATACTCATAAAAAGCGAAGCTGACTTTGACAAATTTGATGAGGTATTTCAGGAGTATTTTGCAAATATTAAAGAGATAGAAGATCTTCCGGATGAATTTTGGAAGTGGCTCAATAAGGGAACAAAAGATACGGACAAGGAAGAATATTGGGGGGCCGACCATATTTATGATATTGATGAACTTCTAGAATTATTTGAAGAAAGAAAGAAGGAACAAGATTCAGAGCATAATGGCGGAGCCCGTTGGATTGGAACCGGTGGGAGGTCTAGATTTGGCAATAGTGGGTTTAATCCGGCAGGAATTCGTGCAGGCGGTGCCTCTGTTCATAGATCAGCCCTCCAGATAGCAGGGGATAGAAATTTTATTGATTTTAGGCAAGATAAAATAATAGATATAAGGAATTTTCAAGTAGCATTCAAAAAACTCAGACAGTTTTCTAATAAAATGAATGTCCCTAAAACGGAACTCAATATTGATGAAAGTATCAAGGAAACCAGTGAAAATGCCGGTTATCTCAAGTTAGTATGGGACAGGCCCAGAAAGAATACCGTCAAGGTACTTCTGCTTATTGATTCTGATGGATCCATGCGTATGCATATGGATCTTGTTAACAGGTTGTTTCAAGCGGTTAATAAGACGAATCATTTCCAAGATTTAAAAATATATTATTTTCATAATTGTATTTACGATTATTTGTATACAGACCCTCTTTGCCTTAGGGGACATTGGATAAAAACAGAGTGGGTATTGAATAATCTGAGCAGTGAATATAAATTAATTATCATTGGGGATGCTTCCATGGCCCCTAGTGAATTAATGGTAAGAGGCGGAAATTCCTATGTAGGTATCTATAATGATAGACCGGGGATTGATTGGCTAATGCGCTTAAACAATCATTACAAACATAATGTTTGGTATAATCCTAAGCCTAAGGAAAGGTGGGATTCTTCTTATGGAAGGGCAACATTAACCAAGATAAGAGAAATTTTTCCTATGTATGATTTATCTTTAGGAGGTTTAGAACAAGGAATTCAAAAACTTCTGGTAAGAAAGTAAAAAATGTCGAAAATTATAGAAAAAAATAAAAGGATTTTTATTATCAATAGAGAATAAACTATTAATAGCTGAATAATAAATGAAAGGAGTAACCAAATTGAGGTGATAAAATGAATTATAAAGAAAATGAAAAAATGAAACAAATCATTGAAAAAATACTTAAGAAGCTTGAACATCTTCATATAGATCAAGATTTACATGAAAAAGGATTGCTGTCTTCAAGGGCGAACCCTTGCAATGATTGTAATGAATATAATAAAACACAGTGAGTATAAAGACACTGTGTAGGATAGGATAATATACAAAGTAAGGATGAAATGGTATAACTCGTGAATTAAAATAAATTCATGGGTGTTATACCATTTTTAAGTGCAAAGTCTCACATTTTTCTGAAGACGCCCTTAACGATTCCCAGTATCTTGGCGTCTTTGACTATAATAGGTTGCATGTGGGGGTTTTCAGGCTGGAGCCTGATATGATCTTTTTCTTTGTAATAAGTTTTAACCGTGGCTTCAAGGTCATAATTTTCTATAGCAGCAACAACAATTGAACCGTTTTCAGCTGTGTTTTGTTCTTGAACTAAGATATAGTCACCATCAAAAATACCGGCATCAATCATACTATCACCATTAACGGTCAACATAAAGTGATTTCCCTTTCCCATGAATTGAGTCGGAACAGGAAAGGTGTCCTCTATATTTTGATCCGCCAGTATAGGTTGACCTGCAGCAATACGACCAACCATAGGGATGTCAGCTATATCATCTCTGGAAACAAGGCTTGGCGCAGAAAGTCTTTCTTCTGGAGTAGGATAATAAGCAGGATAATCCATATTCAGGATTTCAATAGCTCTCGGTTTTGCCGGGTCCTTACGAATGTAGCCCTTTTGTTCCAAGTTATAGATGTCTTTATGTACTGTAGAGGTTGATTTAATACCCAAGGATTGGCATAATTCCCTGACGGTAGGGGGATATCCCTTCGTTCTTAATTCTTTTTTCATATATTCTAATATTTGCTTTTCTCTATCTAATAAAGTATTTTTCATAAATAACCTCCTATTACTTATTGACCATTTCTTTCAATATTAGAGTAACACAATCTCCTCAAAAAGTAAACATATGTTTGTGTGTGTCTTGTATCATGTTCCACCTCCATATGGTACAATTGGACAAGGATTAAAGTAAAGGAGGACAACATGAAGGATCATTTATATACGAACCATATAATAGAAGAAAAAATGAACATAGGGGGTATTCCAACTCTCTTATTGAGGCCGAAAGATGCCAAAGAGCCTATGCCTACCCTCTTATTTTACCATGGTTGGAGCTCCAATAAGGAATCACAGAGAATGAGAGGATTCATTTATGCTGCAGTAGGTTATCAAGTTTTCCTACCGGATGCAATTTACCATGGGGAAAGAAATCCAATAGACTATATTCCTGAGAATGGGCAATATTTCTGGGAAGCTATTTTAAAGAACATGGAAGAATCCAAACTATTGACAGAAAGGATTATTCAAGAATTCCATGGAGACCCCCACAAGCTATTTATAGGAGGTAGTTCAATGGGGGGTTTTACTGCTGCCGGGGTTTTTACCCATAACCCTCAAATAAAGGCATTAGTTGTCTTTAACGGTTCCTGCGCTTGGAGAAAATCAAATGTTCTTTTGATGAAGGATAATGATTTAGAATTGAAGACAAAGGAGAAAAAAACATTGGAAAGAGCCCTTGAGCTTGATCCGATGAATCATCTGGAAAAATTAAAGGATAGAGATATACTTATGATTCATGGAGATGCGGATAGTTCCGTGTCCATAGAAAGCCAGAGATTATTTTTCCGAAAGATGCAAGCCTTGAATAAGGATAAAGGTAGAGTCAAGTTAATCGAATATCCGAACTTAAACCACTATATAACTACCAATATGATGGAGGACAGCATAGTATGGCTTAAAAATAGATAATGGACAAAGAGAAAACCACTTTGTCCATTTAAAGTGCATTAAAGAATCATCGCATCCACTTGATAGAGAACCCTGTCCATGATGGCCATGGCATCTCTGAGCTGATTTTCTGTAATGATTAAAGGTGGTGCTACCATAATCATATTTTCATGGGTATAGGTTAAGAAACCTTCCTGCTTAAGCATACAAGTTATTTTTTTCATAATACCATCAGGATCTTTACCAAAAGGAACCAGAGGTTCTCGTGTACTTTTATCTCTAACCAGTTCTATTGAAGAGAATAATCCAATATAACGCACATCGCCTACAGAGGTGTGCTTTTGTTTTAATTCTTCTAAAATATGACCTAGAACTGCTCCAACCTTTTTAACATTATCAAAGATATTTTCTTCAACATAAGCATCTAAGGTAGCTATTGCTGCAGCACATCCAATAGGGTGTGCACTGTATGTTAAGCCGCAGTGTAATACATTTTCATCAAAATGTTGTGCGATTTCCTTGCTAACAATAACACCGCCTAAAGGAACGTAACCGCAGGTTGACCCTTTGGCAAATGTAATCATATCAGGTTGAACATGAAAGTGTTCTATAGCAAACCATGTTCCTGTTCTACCCCAACCTGACATCACTTCATCGACTACCATGAGAATACCATACTTATCACAAAGTGCTCGGACTCCCTCTAAATAGCCTTTTGGCGGAATAAGAATTCCATTTGTACCAACAACGGTTTCTAAGAAGATAGCGGATATTTTATCAGAGCCTTCATAAAGTATTTGATCCTCCAATATCTCTAAATAATAACCGGCTGCATCTTCTTCGCCTTCAAATTTAACTGCTTGAGGTGCCCTGTATGTGTAAGGAGCTACAAACTTTATAAAACCCGGTATACCTGGTTCGTTCGTGAATCTCCTAGGTTCACCAGTAAGATTACCGGCACCATAGGTTGAACCATGATAAGATCTATAAGATGAAAATATTTTATATCTTCCGTTATAAAGCTTTGCTATTTTAATGGCATTTTCATTAGACTCGGCTCCTGCATTGGTAAAGAACACCTTGCCCATGTTGCCTGGGGCTATTTCAACAATCTTTTTTGCTGCCATAGAGCGGACATCGCATGCAAAGCTCGGGTTAATAAAAGCTAGTTTCTCAGCTTGATCTTGTATAGCTTTTATTATTTTTTTATGACCATGACCTAAATTCATATTGACTAGTTGGGATGACATGTCATAAAATTGCTTGCCTTCATCATTCCATAAGAATATTCCTTCTGCTTTAACAATGACGTCTGGTGTGCATTTAGACTGTGCAGTCCATGAATGCATATTGTACTTCAAGTCCATTTCTCTTATACTAGACACAATATTATACCTCCTAAATTCAATCCGTACTCAATACAATACCGGTATCGATTCTGGTATTTTTACTTCATCTAGATTAGCTAATAATCTATTCACTTATTATAGACAAAAACCTATATGAACACAACAAATATTGAAAAATAATAAAAAAAGCAGCAGGGTTAAAAATAAATAAAGAAAAATAATATTCACACTTTACATATTTCATCATAATGATATAATTAGCTTATTGTAATATGATATTAGACCAATGGAATTCCATTGGTCTAATATATGTATTTATATATCGATACTATTATTTTAGTTAATAGATAAATCAGGAGGATACTATAGAATGAAATCAAGTTACATTTTTGACAAAAAAGAGAAGAATGATGTTACATTTAAAATGAACATTCCGTCCGATAAATTTGAAGAGGCTCTTAACACAGCTTATCAACAAAACAAAGGCAAATATTCTGTTGACGGATTCAGAAAAGGAAAGGCACCAAGGAAATTACTAGAAGTAAAGTATGGTGAAGGTTTATTTTACGATGATGCTATTAACTTAGTATTTTCTGAAGAATATGTTGCAGCCATCGAAGAGCTTAATTTAGACCCTGTAGACAGACCTACAATCGATATTGAAGATATTGAAAAAGGAAAAGACTTAGTTATCCTTGTCAATGTTACTGTTAAGCCTGAAGTCACACTAGGGGAATACAAAGGTATAGAAGCTAAAAAAATGGAGTATAATGTTACAGATGACGAAATAGAACAAGAATTAGATATGTTTCTTGATAGGGCAGCAAGAGTAGTTGATGTAGATAGAGAAATCCTTATTGGCGATTTAGTCAATATTGATTATGAAGGATTTGTAGATGATGAAAAATTTGAAGGCGGAACAGCAAGCAATCAAACATTAACCATTGGTTCAGGAACATATATTCCTGGGTTTGAGGAGCAACTTATTGGGTATAAAGCAGGTGACGATGTTGAAGTGAAGGTGACATTCCCTGATGATTATCATGAACATTTAGCAGGCAAGAATGCAATATTTAAGGCAAAGGTCAACCAAGTTCAAGAAAAACAGTTACCGAAATTAGATGATGAATTTGCAAAGGATGTCAGTGAGTTTGATACATTAGATGAATTTAAAAAGGATATTATTGCAAGACAAGAAAACAGGAAAAAGGACAAGGCAGAAACAGATCAAAAGGCAGAAATCATTGAAAAAATTCTAGAAAATGTTACAGTGGATATACCGGAAGCTATGGTTGAGGAACAACTGGATAACATGATAAGAGACTTTGACTTTCAATTACAATATCAAGGGCTAGATCTTGACACTTACTTAAAATATATCAATAGAACGCAGGAAGAAATGAAACAAGATATGAGACCCGGTGCTATTAAGAAGGTAAAAACTACTTTAACTTTGGAGAAAATAGCAGAAATAGAAAAGATAGAAGTATCTGATGAAGACCTTGAAGAAGAATTAGCTAAGATGGCGGAAGAGTTCAATCAAAAGATTGAAGATTTAAAAAAGAACTTACAACCTAATAACTATGATAGAATAAAAGAAGACTTAAAAATGACAAAGACTATACGATTTTTAGTAGATAATGCAAAAATTGCTTAAAGGAGGAATGATATATGTCACTTATTCCTATGGTAGTGGAGCAAACCAATAGAGGAGAAAGATCCTATGATATTTATTCAAGACTGTTAAAGGATAGGATAATATTTTTAGGAGAAGAAGTCAATGATGTGACTGCCAGCTTAGTTGTAGCGCAACTCTTGTTTTTAGATTCAGAAGATCCCGGTAAAGATATCAATCTTTATATCAATAGTCCGGGGGGGTCCATAACAGCTGGTATGGCTATTTATGATACAATGCAATATTTAAAATCCGATGTATCTACAATTTGTATAGGTATGGCTGCAAGCATGGGGGCCTTCCTGTTGACTGCAGGTGCTAAAGGGAAAAGATTTGCATTGCCCAATGCAGAAATTATGATTCATCAGCCCCTTGGCGGGATGCAGGGCCAAGCTACAGATATAAAAATCCATGCAGACAGAATACTCAAGATAAGGGATACATTAAATACTATCTTGAGCCAGAATACAGGTCAGCCCGTAGAAAAGGTAGCACTGGATACGGAGAGAGATAACTTCATGTCAGCAACTGAAGCCGTTGATTATGGCTTGATTGATGAAGTTATTCAATCCAGAAAGTAATTATTGAGGTGAGTAGATGTCTAGATTTGACGACAAGAAACAACTAAAATGCTCATTTTGTGGAAAATCTCAGGATCAGGTAAAGAGACTTGTAGCAGGACCCAGCGTTTATATTTGTGATGAGTGCATAGAATTATGCCAAGAGATCATAGGAGAAGAGGGAAATGCTAATTATGATGATTATGCAGGCAAGTTACCAAAGCCTCAAGAAATATTTCAAGTGTTAGAAGAATATGTCATTGAGCAAGATGCTGCCAAAAAAGGATTAGCGGTCGCTGTGTATAACCATTATAAGAGAATCAATCATCTCAATACCAAAAAAGATGTTGAGATACAAAAGAGCAATATATTAATGATTGGACCGACAGGTTCTGGAAAAACTTTATTGGCGCAGACTTTAGCCAGAATTCTTAATGTGCCTTTCGCTATAGCCGATGCCACTGCATTAACTGAAGCAGGTTATGTAGGTGAAGACGTAGAAAATATTCTTTTAAAATTAGTTCAAGCAGCAGACCATGATATTGAAAGGGCTCAAAAGGGTATCATATATGTCGACGAAATAGATAAGATTGCCAGAAAGACCGACAACCCATCCATAACGAGGGATGTTAGCGGAGAAGGGGTCCAACAGGCTTTGTTAAAAATTTTAGAGGGAACTGTAGCCAATGTTCCTCCCCAAGGCGGAAGAAAACATCCTCATCAAGAGTTCTTACAGATTGACACTACCAATATCTTATTTATTTGTGGTGGTGCCTTTGATGGATTAGATAAAATAATACAAAAAAGAATAGGTGAAAGAACCATAGGCTTCAATTCGGATATTGAACTGACGGATATTCAATCGGATGAATTGATAAAACAAGTACAACCGGAAGATTTGATAAAATATGGTTTGATACCGGAGTTTGTAGGACGACTACCGGCAGTGATAACACTATCGGAGTTAGGAAAGGACGCTTTGATTAGAATCTTAACAGAACCGAAGAATGCCCTAGTGAAACAGTATAAGAAGTTATTCCAACTCGACAATGTAGAATTAATCATAGAGGATGGTGCCCTGGAGGCTATAGCCGATAAGGCTATTAAAAAGAAAACGGGAGCACGTGGACTTAGGAGTATCCTTGAACGATCCATGATGGATACGATGTATGAAATACCATCGAGAGAAGACATTGTGAAATGTATTGTTACAAAGGACACGATTATAAAAGACGAGATGCCAACCTTGGTCATCGAAGAGATAGCGGAAAAGAAAAACGATAGAGAATCAGTATCTTAAAAAAATATACCTCATCCGATCTGTACAAATTTTATTTAAATATGGATTGGATGGGGTATATAAGTCTTAAATATTAGTAAAGCTATAGGTGAAGAGTATTTAAGATTTGGAAGGGAGTTGAGCAAATGAATATGAATGAAAAAAAGGAAATAATTGAACAATATGAAGAAATCATAGAAGAAGAAAACACAATGATATTGCCGATGATACCCTTAAGAGGTATTACAATTTTCCCGCATATGGTTATTCATTTTGATATTGGAAGACAAAAATCAATAAGTGCACTAGAAGAGGCTATGATAAGTAATCAGCTGATCTTTTTATCAACACAAATAGATGCAGAAACAGATATTCCTACAGAGGAAGATTTTTATAAAGTAGGGTGTATTGCACGAATTAAGCAAATGCTAAAGCTACCTAATGATGCTATTCGTGTACTTGTTGAGGGAATAAAAAGAGCAACTGTTAAAAACATAGTAGATTCAGAGAAACATTTTAAGTGTGAGCTAATAGCTTTTGATAATCAGCATGAAGCAGATTTAAATGAGGAAATTGAGGCTCTAATGAGGGTAGTCACCAATGAATTTAATGAATATATCTCTTTAAGCCCAAGGCTATCTCCGGAAATTTTTAAGTCCATTTTAGCGATTGAAGAACCGGGGAGACTTGCTGATGTCATCACATCCCATTTGGATATCAAGACAGATCAAAATCAAACAGTGCTTGAGGCTTTTGACGTCATAGAGAGATTAAAAATACTTCATAAAATCTTAGTTAGAGAGAATGAAGTTTTGAAAATTGAAAAGGACATCAACGTTAAGGTAAAATCTCAAATTAATAAAGTTCAAAAGGAATATTATTTAAAAGAGCAAATGAGAGCTATCCAGGAAGAACTTGGACAAGATGAGAACATAGAGGAAGAAATCGAGGGGTATCTCAATAAACTTGATAAGCTCAAGCTGGATAAAAAGGTTACAGAAAAGGTCAGAAAAGAAATTAATCGATTATCTAAGATTGCATCTTCATCTGCCGAAGCAGGCGTGATTAGGAGCTATGTGGAGTGGATTCTTGATTTACCTTGGAATAAGCAAACAAAGGATCAAATTGATATCAAGCAGTCTAAAATAATATTAGATGAAGACCATTACGGATTAGACAAGGTAAAAGAAAGAATATTAGAGTATTTAGCTGTTAAGAAATTATCCAAAAGTATGAAGGGGCCTATCTTATGCTTAGTGGGACCGCCGGGAGTTGGTAAAACTTCTATTGCAAAATCCATATCCCGAGCATTAAAGAGAAACTTTGTAAGAATGTCTTTAGGCGGCGTAAGGGATGAAGCGGAAATCAGAGGGCATCGGCGAACTTATATCGGTGCTATTCCGGGTAGGATTATTTCTGCCATTAAAGAAACCGAATCTCGAAATCCGGTATTCTTGTTTGACGAGGTAGACAAGATAGGAAATGACTTTAGGGGAGATCCGGCATCCGCCCTCCTTGAAGTCTTGGACCCGGAGCAAAATAAGGATTTTATGGACCATTATTTAGAGGTGCCTTTTGATTTATCCAATGTTATGTTTATCACCACCGCTAATACGACTGACACCATTCCAAGACCTCTATTAGACAGAATGGAAGTCATCGAAATCTCCGGATACACGGAAGAAGAAAAAGTTAAGATAGCCGAAAAATATTTAATAGCCAAACAAATGAAAGAGAATGGATTAAAAGAAGGTCAGCTTACTATTTCTGAAAAAGCTATCCGGGCTATTATCAACTATTATACCAAGGAATCCGGGGTCAGAAGTCTTGAAAGGCAAATCGCTACTGTTGCAAGAAAAACAGCAAAACGGATAGTAGAGGAGGATGTCAAAAAGGTTCATATCAATGCCGGTAATTTGGAAAAATATTTGGGTAAAAGAAGATTCAGGTATGACATTATTGAGGAAGAAAATGAAATAGGAGTGACGACGGGTTTAGCTTGGACTATTGTAGGAGGCGACACCCTTTATATTGAAACCACAATCATGAAAGGCTCAGGCAAGCTGGTATTAACAGGTCAACTGGGGGAAGTGATGCAAGAGTCTGCTAAAGCGGGCATTAGCTATATAAGGTCAAAGTCAAAAGAATTAGGTATAGATGAAAACTTCTATAAAGAGTATGATATTCATATCCATATTCCTGAAGGAGCTACACCTAAGGATGGACCATCTGCCGGAGTCACTATGTGTATTTCTGTCATATCTGCATTGACCAACAGATATACAGATAAGCAGGTTGCTATGACAGGAGAAATTACCTTAAGAGGTAAGGTACTGCCTGTGGGAGGAATCAAAGAAAAGGTTTTAGCTGCCCATAGAGCAGGTATAAAAAAGATTATCTTACCGGCTGAGAATGATAAGGATATACTAGAAATCCCTAAAAAAGTAAGGGACAAGCTGAAGTTTATATTTGTTGAGAAAATAGAGGAAGCTTTAGAACATGCTCTAGTTAAGGAGAAAAAATAAAATGATTGTAAAAGATGTTGATTTAGTTGCCGTCGGAACAAAGCCGGAGCATTATGCAGAAGCAAACTTACCGGAAATTGCTTTTGCAGGCAGGTCCAATGTGGGGAAATCTTCTCTCATCAATTCTTTGGTTGGGCGGAAAAGATTAGCCAGAACAAGTTCAAGTCCGGGCAAAACTCAGACAATCAACTTTTATGAAATCAATAGTTGTTTCCGGATAGTGGATTTACCCGGATATGGATATGCTCGTGTTTCTAAATCCGAAAAAGAAAAATGGGGCGTCATGATTGAAACATACCTTAAGAACAGGCAAAACTTATTAAAGGTTGTTCAGTTGGTTGATATAAGGCATGCTCCTACGGCTCAGGATCAACAGATGTATGAATGGATAAGATACTATGGACTAGGTGGTTTAGTAGTAGCTACTAAGGCAGATAAAATATCCAATAACCAGATACAAAAAAATTTAGCCATGATGAAACAGGATCTAAAACTGGGTAGAGATGATATTGTTATTCCAACATCCTCTTTAAAGAAAGAGGGACAAGATAGGATTTGGGCAGAAATAGAAAAACTGTTATCTCAAGATGAATAACAGTAAGCAAGAGAAGCATTTGAAAGTAAAAATCAGATGCTTCTTTTTTATGAAGTCTCAGCAGCCTGCCCCTTTAATTCGGATAGAATCATTCCGGCTAAGACTAGGGCTGCTCCTAGTATTCCTCTTGTTCCCAAAACATCTCCCAGTAAAAGGTAAGCAAATATAGCAGCTGAGAGGGGCTCTATAGTTAGAATAAGTGCAGTTTTAGAAGCTGAAATATATTTCTGTGCGGAGTTTTGAGTTATAAATGAGAAGGCGGTACAAAATACAGCTAAGAAAAGAATATCCTTCCACACGTGGGTATAGTGGACCACAGTGAAATCCTCCATAAAGAGTGAAATAAGGGTGCTTGCAATACCGACAAATAAAATTTGTATGATAGCAGAATTAATATTATTAGAGGTTTTTGAATATTTGGATATAAAAATAACCTGCATTGCAAACATGAAGGACGATGCAAGAGTCAAAATGTCACCAATATTGATTTGATGAAGTGGTCCTGATATAGATAATAAGCCTATGCCGCAAAATGCAATAAGGGCTGCGACGATATCCAGAGGTTTTAAAGTATGCTTTATAAATAATGGCGCCAATAAAGGTACTAAAACAACATTGAAGCCGGTAATGAGACCACTTTTTGAAGCCGTCGTATAATATAAGCCAAATGTCTGAAGGACATAGCCCAAAAACATGAAAAGGCCAATTAAACAGCCTCTTTTGATCGTTGAAAGATCCATTTTTAAAACTTGTTTATGAAAAATAATAGCTGAAATAAGACCAGCTATGATAAAACGAATGCCTAACAGATTAAAGATGGCAATATAGGAAATGACGTTTTTCATAACGATAAAAGAAAAACCCCATATGATACCCACCATGAGCAAAGCAAAGTATGCTAAATATTTTTTCAATTCTTTCTCTCCTAAGGATTTTGCAGATATCTAAAGCCTATGCAATATTTAGAAATGTTACATTATCGTAAAAATGATAGGCAGACCCTTCATATTGTACTATAATGGAAAAAGAAAAACAAGATATCGATTAATGTCAGAAAAGTGGGGAGTATGTCTATGAAAAAATATTTCTTTTTGATTATTACCTTAATTATCATTCTTTCGTCAGTAAGTGGAGGTTATTATGCCTCTGAAGTATTTCAAAAAGAGGATAGTATGTCTATATTTTATGATCAAAAGCTTATAAGAGATCAAGTTGCATATCTCATCAATAAAGAGCCTTATCTTCCTTGCAGTATGCTCAATTCATACTTTGTCGGAAAGGGTATGACGATTGATGATAAGAATTCAGTGATGAAAGTGGATATAAGCAATAAGAATATCATCATGGGTAATCAGGAAATTGAAAACTTTATTAAGACGAATGTGACTACCATTGAAATACCTTTACGAAAGATAGAAGAGCAGAACTATTTTCCTCTTGATGTTTTACAAACATTTTTCCAGGTACGCTATGAAATACGAGGTAAACAAGTTCATATTTTAAAAAATGACGGGGATGTTTTAATGGGAACAGTGAACAAAAGCAAAGTTAAATTAAAACCATCCGTGCTCAACCCCATACTCAGTGAACCTTATCTTGATTACAATGCACGAGTAAGAATTGTAAAAGAAACCGACAATTATTACAAGGTAGATACGGGAAGTGTTACAGGCTATATACAAAAAGAGGATATAACCGTTCATACAATAGATTATGGAACCATCGATTATTATGGAGAGATAAAAAAGAAAAATGATTATGTCGGAAAGAAAATCAATCTGATATGGGAATATGTCAATAAATTTACACCTGAGGCCTCGGCAGAAAAGATTGAACAGATTGAAGTCATATCCCCAACTTGGTTTTATCTGAAGGATAGGGAGGGTAATGTAGGCAATAAGGCCGATAGAGGCTATGCTAACCAAGTGAAGGGACAAGGTTATGAGCTTTGGGGATTGATGACCAACAGCTTTAATGGTGAATGGACTCAGGCTGTGCTCAGCAATGAGGCTTTAGTAAACAAGGTTATCGCCCAGATGCTATTTTATAGCAGTTTATATGATCTTGATGGTATCAATATTGATTTTGAATCTGTCAATGACAATGATCGAGATAATTTTACAAATTTTATGAAGAAGTTAAGATATTATACAGAACTTCAAGGACTGTCTTTAACGGTTGATGTCATGGTTCCAAGGGCCTGGACTATAGAATATGATCGAAAAGCCCTATCCAATTACACGGATTATATGGCTGTTATGACCTATGATGAACACTGGAGTGCATCACCTATCGCCGGTTCTGTTGCATCCTATAATTGGGTTGAAGACAACATTCAAAGAACTTTACAAGAAGGTGTTCCAAAAGAAAAGCTATTGCTGGGAATACCTCTTTATACACGTCTTTGGACAACTGAAAATGGGAAGGTGAGCAGTAAAACACTCTATATGGAAGACGTGAAAACCATCATCAGGGAAAAGGGTTTACAACCGACTTGGCTCGAGGATGCTAAGCAATACTACCTTCGTTATGAGGAAGCAGGTAAGATTTGCGAGATATGGATAGAGGATTTTGAATCCATAGAGTGGAAAAGAAAACTCATTGATCGATATGGATTAGCAGGGAGTGCTTATTGGAGGAAAGGATTTGAGACGGTAGATTTCTGGAATAAGTAAGTTATTGTATGAGAAGATGTGCAACGATACCCCCGACCGCAAAGGCTATGGCGAAGCTGCTTATCCATATCAGGATAGCATCCGATAGCTTTCTTTCCTTGAAAAGAATCATGATGGAGGCGACACAAGGAACAAACAGGGTAATCACGATGAGAGACACGACTACTTGAGCTGGGGATAAAAGCCCATTAGCAATCATGCTATTGAGACCTGCTGCACCAAAATCACGTCGGATGATGCCCATTATAAAGGTCCGCGTTGTTTCCTTGGGTAGATTGAGCAGCTCCACGGTTATTGGAGAAAACCATTCGGATAAAGCCGTTAAACCATG
>CAYSBC010000009.1:0-40556 GCA_964429195.1 uncultured Eubacteriales bacterium
AAGGAAATGTTAATTCCTGGGGTCATGGCCATTGTCGCCCCTATTTTAACAGGAGTTATATTAGGACCAGAGGCATTAGGTGGACTTTTAGCCGGTTCTCTAGTATCCGGTGTTGTATTAGCGATTATGATGGCTAACTCAGGCGGAGCTTGGGACAATGCAAAGAAATATGTTGAAGAAGGCAACCATGGTGGCAAGGGTAGCGATGCCCATGCAGCAGCAGTAGTTGGAGATACAGTTGGGGATCCATTTAAAGATACATCAGGACCGTCTATTAATATCCTGATAAAGCTTATGACAATTGTAGCGGTCGTATTTGGACCTATGTTTTTATAAAAGGTTTGCCATAATAAAATAGTGATTAAATGTAAAGAACTTCTTAAATTATTGAGGAGTTCTTTTTTTCTGCTCATAGTTCTTCTAATTTGTGGGGAAATCAAGAAAAAAATCTTATATCCATTGGAAAAAATAGATTAAAAATAGTATAAAGAGGCATAATAACTGTAGCTATTAGATAAAATTTATATTTTAAAATTGAGAGGAGATATTATTTAAAATGAGAAAGAAAAAAGTCCTAATTATTACGTTGCTTATAATGGCTCTATTTTTAATGGCTACAGGTTGTGCCAAAGAAAATGAAGGCCTCGATATGGACGTGGAAGATGAACAAGGTCAAGAAAACAATGAAAATAATCTGGAGAATGATGAAAACCAAGGAGGCCAGGACACGAGCAGTGAGGAAAGAGAGGGTATCTTTGTAGGATGGATTGATGGAAATAGTTTTGAAATGGACATCGATGGTGAAACCATTGCCGTAAGAAATGAAGATAACATTGAAATTCCAGAAGATCTAGAGGGTAAAGATGTAAAGGTAAAATTAAAAAGAAATGCTATGAATCAATATATCATAGAAAAAATTGATATGAAAACACCGTAAATTCTAGTACTAAGATCATTAAAAAATAATTTCGAAATCATTTCTTAGTTTTTTGGGGGGCATCTATAATCTGGACAAGATAAAAAGATGCTCCTTTAAAATTCTATTATTTAGAAGTATAATGTAAAATAAGTATCAAATTAACTAGAAGGGATAAATTGGATATGGAAATTAGAGAAATGATTTTAAATATCTTAAAGAACAAAAATTATAGTCCAATGAAATATGAAGATATTTATGCTAAACTAGATTTACATCCAAAACAGAGTGGTGCTTTCTTATCGGAGCTTGATTTAATGGAGAAAGAAGGCATCCTCATAAAAACAAAAAAAGAGAAATATGTACTACCTCAAAAAATCAATATGGTTGTAGGAATTCTTAAGAATAATAAAAAGGGTTTTGGCTTTGTTATTCCTGAAAGCGATAGCGAAGGCGATGTCTATATTTCACCAAATGATATGAATGGTGCTATGCATAATGACAAGGTACTTGTCGATGTCCTTTGCCATGAAACCCAGGATAAAAAAAGAGAAGGGCACATTCGGAAAGTATTAATCAGGGCCAATGATGAAATCGTCGGACTCTTTAAAAGCAGTGGAAAATATGGGTTCGTTATCCCTGATGATATCAAAATAGTCGATGATATTTTTATTCCTAAAGAATCTATAAATAATGCCAAAACGGATGATAAAGTTGTCGTTAAAATAACAAAATGGCCTTTAGATGAACGCAATCCCGAAGGCAAGATTATCGAAATTCTAGGAAGCAGCAATGATGTAGGCACAGATATCCTCTCGATAATTAGGCAATATAAATTATCAGAAACTTTTCCAGATAAAGTATTAAAGCAAACGAATGCTATAGAGGATAATCTGTCTGAAGATGAAATTCAACAAAGAAAAGATTTAAGGCAGAAAAATAGTTTTACTATTGATGGAGCGGACGCTAAGGATTTGGATGATGCAATTTCTATTGAAAAGTTAGAAAATGGGAACTACTTTTTAGGTGTTCATATTGCAGATGTCAGTCATTATGTAAAAGAAAATAGCTTTTTAGATAAGGAATCCTTGAAGAGAGGCTGTAGCGTGTATTTATTAAACAAAGTCATACCGATGCTTCCTCCCAAGCTATCCAATCATTTATGTAGCTTAGCGCCAGGTGAAGACAGATTGACTCTTTCAATTGAAATGGAGATTGACAAAGAAGGGCAAGTTATATCCCATTCTATTTCAAACAGTATTATTAATTCCAAAGAAAGAATGGTTTATACGGACGTATCGGATATTATTGAAAATAAGGATCAGCAATTAATTCAACAATATGAACATATTTATAAGGAAATATGTTGGATGAATGAATTAGCATCTCTTCTCAATGAACAACGGAAAAACCGTGGCAGCATTGACTTTGATTTTGATGAGTCCTATATCCACCTGGATGAAAACGGTATTCCGATTAATGTAGAGATAGCAGAAAGACGTGTTGCTAATAGAATAATCGAGGAATTCATGTTAATTGCTAATGAGACAATCGCAGAGCACTTTTTCTGGCTGGATATACCCTTTGTTTTTAGAGTTCATGAAAAGCCTAATCCAGACAAAATTCTTGAATTTAAAAAATTTATTTTAAACTTTGGCTATATCATGCGTGGCAACAATGACAAAGTGCATCCTAAGGCTTTACAGGAAATCACAAAAAAAATAAAGGGAAAAAGAGAAGAAAACATAATAAATACTATAATGTTACGTTCCCTTAGAAAGGCCATATATGCACCAAAATGTTTAGGGCACTTTGGATTAGCAACAGACTATTATTGTCATTTTACTGCTCCCATAAGAAGATATCCGGATCTCATTGTTCATAGAATCATAAAGGAATACATGATTTCACCATTTTCTGAGGAGAGGAAAAAGGATCTAGAAAATAAGGTTAAAGTAGCAGCGGAAAGATCTACTGAAGCTGAGATTGAAGCCGAAGAAGCCGAAAGAGATGTAGAAGATTTAAAGAAGGCTGAATATATGATGAATAACATAGGCAATATATACGATGGTCTGATAAGCGGAGTAGCATCCTTTGGCATATTTGTTGAGCTTGAAAATACAATAGAAGGTCTGGTGCGCATTAGCTCCATCGATGATGATTACTATATTTATGAACCAGAAAAATACCGTTTTGTAGGTGAAAGGAGTAAAAAAATATATGCTATAGGAGAGCCTGTTAAGATTAAAGTTGTCAATGCGGATATACTAAGTAGAGAAATTGATTTTGAACTCGTTGAAAATGAATAATTGGAGAGAAAATGGATAATCAAATTTTGTACGGTAAGATTTTAGAAAGAGAATTGGTATTAGCACTAGGTTGCACAGAACCCATAGCTATAGCTTATGCTTCAGCACTCTTAAAAAAGCATTTAGGTGAAATGCCTTTAAAATATGATGTAGAGGTAAGCGGCAATATCATTAAAAATGTGAAAGGCGTCATAGTGCCTAATACAAATGGCTTAAGGGGTATTGAGGTAGCTGTCATTGCAGGTAGTCTTTCCAGTGAGCCTGAGAGTAAACTTGAGGTATTAAACTATATAAGCCGGGAAGATATGGAAAGGATACCAGAGCTCTTAAAAAATACGCCCATCAAGATCGAACAAAGAAAAGACAAGGATAATCTATACATTTCCGTAGAGGGAGCATACGAACAGAAACGAGTGAAGGTAACACTTGAGCATAAACATACCAATATTACTCTTATTGAGAAAAATGGGGAAATTGTATTTTCCAGTGAAGAAGCCTATGAAGAATTAAATAATGCAGATTATGAAAAGATGTCATTTAATGGTCTGTATGATTATGCTGATCAAGGTCATATTGACAGTGTAAAAAAACATATAAAAATGCAAGTTAATTATAATTATGAGATTGCTTGCATAGGATTAGAAAACAATTACGGTATGAATATAGGAAAAACTCTGATGAACAGGGCTACAACGATTTATGAAAAGGCCTGCGCATACGCAGCGGCGGGATCAGATGCCAGGATGAGTGGCTCTACATCTCCTGTAGTTATTAATTCAGGTTCAGGTAATCAAGGTATGACCGTGGCTGTACCTGTCTATATTTATGCCAAGGAAATGAAGTGTAACAAAGAAACCATGTATCGAGCTCTGATATTATCTAATTTAGTAGCTATTTATATTAAATCAAAAATCGGTACATTATCGGCCTTTTGTGGGGCTGTCAGTGCAGCAACAGGTGCCGGCGCAGCGATTACTTATATTTTAACACGTGATAAAAAAATGGTTGAGAACACCATCAAAAATGCACTCTCTAATCTAACAGGAGTTATTTGCGATGGAGCGAAGCCCTCATGCGCTTATAAAGTTGAATCAAGCTTGCACAGCGCCTTCTTGGCCTCCGAATTAGCTATAGCAGGAAATGTCGCAGAAGCCGGAATAATCTTTGATGATATAGAAAAGACGATTGATGCTGTTGGGAAATTGGGAAAAGAAGGTATGAAGTGTACGGACGAAGTTATATTAAACATTATGGTTGATTGAGTTTTATCCATGTTGTAAATATCACAAAGGGTGATATTTAAATAAAAGGTGAAAAGGAGAAAAAATATGAAAAAAGTACTAGCTTTTTTATTAGTGGTTGTTCTTTGTTTAGGCCTTTTGGCTGGTTGCGGAGCACAAGAAGACGAGCCAGCCGGAACAATTAAAATTGCGGTAGCAGGACCATTAACAGGGGATTTTGCTGAATATGGAACTGGTTTCAAAAATGCTGTAGAACTTATGGCCGAACAATGGAATGCAAATGGTGGTGTACTTGGAATGAATATTGAGGTAGTACCATTTGACGACAAAAATAGTGGTGAAGAAGCTGCTTCTATTGCTGAAAGAATAGCAGGTGATGCAGATATACTTGCTGTTGTAGGTCATTTTGCCAGTGGTGTATCCATGGCTGCATCCCCAACCTATCAAGAGGCTGGTATAATTGAGATTTCACCATCTGCTTCTCATCCGGATTATTCAAAAGCAGGCGACTACATATTTAGAAACAACACGGTTATCCACATAGAAGCTAAGGAAGCCTTGGATCTGGCTACTAAGGTAGCAGGAGCTAAAAAAATCGCTGTCATGTCTGTTAAAACAGATTGGGGAACATCTACAGCTGCAATCGTAAAAGATTTGCTTGAAGGCTATGAAGGAGTAGAATTAGTAGCTCATGAAGAAATCATCGATGGAACAGTAGATTTTAGCCCAACGGTTACTGCTTTTAGAAAGGCTGAACCTGATGCTATTGTTGTGGTAGGTATGTATAATGTTTTGGCACCTTTTGCCACACAGTATAAAGCTGTAGATCCTGAAGTAGATCTCATTGGATTTTCAAATGCCTATAGTCAAGAATTGATTAACCTTGGTAAAGGCTTCGTGGAGGGTGTATATTTACCTGCTATATTCTTCCACGGAAGTGAAGACGAAGACATTAAAACATTTGTGGATAGTTATGTTGAGAAATATAAAGTAGTTCCAAGCAGTTTAACAGCTCAGGCTTATGATTCCATGGGGATTATTTTGACAGCCATCGAAACAGCTGAGAGCACAGATAAAGAAGTGATAAAGGATACAATTTACACATTGGATTATCCGGGTGTCACCGGAGATACACATTTTGATGAACAAGGTGACGCGCAAAAGACATTTACTTGGATACAAGTTCAAGATGGAACATTTGTACAAATTCCAAAATAGTCATAAAAATAGTAAATCAGGTCTATCCTTATGGGATAGACCCCTTTCAAAGGAGATAAATCTATGGTTTTTCAACAAATATTTGATGGATTAACCTTAGGGATGGTTTATGCCTTAATAGCTGTTGGCTATTCATTAGTATTTGGTATTCTAAGGTTGATAAATTTTTCCCATGGTTCAGTTTATGCATTTGGTGCTCATATAGCTTTAGTCGTTGTTGTCTCAATGCAATGGGGAGTTATATGGGGGCTTTGCATCAGCATTATTGTTACAGGCCTTTTAGGTGTGGCCATAGATAAACTTAGTCTTGAACCTTTAAGAAAAAAGGGATCGAAGCCTATATCTGCATTAATTACAACAATAGGCGTATCCTACATTATTCAAAACCTCCTGATGATTCTATTGGGAAGTCAGAGTAAATGGTTTCCTAAGCTTTTTGATTATGGACGACTTCATATTTTTGGAAGAATCGGAATTAGCTATACACAATTAGGAATATTCTTAGTATCCGTGATTTTACTCTTGTTTTTAACGGTTGTCATACAAAGAACCAAGATTGGACTGGCTATGAGGGCTGTCGAACAAAATCCAAAAGCAGCTCATCTCATGGGAATTGATGTGAATAGAGTAGTATCCTTTACATTTTTTTTAGGTGGGGCATCTGCAGCCATTGCTGGCACATTAATAAGCGGTTATTATCAGGTAGTCTATTTTAATATGGGATTTATTGCAGGACTAAAAGCATTTTCGGCTGCTGTCTTAGGAGGAATAGGTGTATTATACGGATCCGTCATCGGCGGTCTTGTTGTAGGATTGTCAGAAAGCTTTGCAGCCTCCTATCTAGGTGGTGGCTACCGCGATGCTATAGCCTTTTTAATCTTAATAATTGTTTTGATACTTAAACCTAATGGGTTATTTGGTAAGAAAGCAGTAGAAAAGGTGTAGCTATGAATAAAACAAACATTATCAAAGGAATATCAGCAAAATTTATAGATAAAATTAATGAAAAACCTATTTTAAGATTAACCCTTATAGGTTTAGGAATCTTATGGATGATTATGATTCCTCGGTTAGGCGCATCTTCTTTTTTTATAAGAGTATTGACCATGATAGGTCTCTATACTATATTAGCATTAAGTCTCAATCTTATTACGGGTTACACTGGACAAGTATCTATTGGGCAGGCCGGATTTTGCGCGATAGGAGCTTATACATCCGCTTTGCTTAATGTCAACTTTGGTTTAAATTATTTTATAACATCCCTGTGCGGAGCTCTCATGGCTGGGCTATTCGGTTTTCTTTTAGGGCTTCCTACTTTAAGATTATCTGGACCATACCTGACTATTGCTACACTTGGCTTTGGCGAAATAGTGAGAATGATAGCTCTAAACTTTGATAAGCTCACCAACGGGCCTTTGGGTATCTCAGGTATTCAAAGACCTCTTATTTTCGGTTTTCAATTGACAGCTTTAAACGGTGGCTTTTATTATCTTGTCTGGGCTTTAGTCATTTTGATCACTTTATTTCTTTATGCCATAGTCAGATCCAAGATGGGAAGAGCATTGATGGCCATCAGAGATGATGAATTGGTTGCCACATTAATGGGTATAAAAACCACACGTTATAAGGTGGCTGCTTTTTCTATTTCTGCAGTCATAGCAGGTATCGGGGGAAGCTTTTACGCGCATATGATACGCTACATTGACCCTAATACCTTTAATTTTGATATTTCAATTTTAATTATCAGTATTGTTATCCTAGGTGGCATGGGTACCATTCGGGGAATGTTTGTTGGAGCAGCATTGCTCATATCCTTTCCTGAAATTTTACGATTTGCCAGCGCCTATCGATTTGTAATTTATGGGTTAATCTTAGTTATCATGATTAGATTCAGACCCCAGGGACTCTTTGGAGGACAGAGCAGTGCAAAATATGTGCTGCCAAAGGGTGTGAAGGTAGGTGCTAAAGATGGCATTGCTTGAGATTACTAATTTATCAAAACACTTTGGCGGATTAAAAGCAGTGGATTCTGTTGATTTATATGTAGAAAAAGGGGAAATAGTCAGTATTATAGGGCCTAATGGTGCAGGTAAGACGACTGTATTTAATCTTCTGACGGGTGTTTACGATGTAACTGAAGGTGAAATAATGCTGAATAATAAACCTATTCACAATAAGACACCTCAAGAAACAGTGATAGCCGGTATTTCACGTACCTTTCAAAATATTCGTCTGTTTCGTGAAATGAGGGTCATTGAGAATGTGCTGGTAGGTACCCATATTCATACCGGTTATAATTTTTTAGATCTTGTATTTAGAACATCAAAATATAAAAGAATCGAAGTAGAAAAAACACAAAAGGCTGTGGATATTTTAGAAGCTATAGGACTTGGGGACAAAATTCATGATTATGCAATCAATTTGCCCTATGGTGATCAAAGGCGCCTTGAAATAGCAAGGGCTATAGCAACGAACCCTGAGATTATTTTATTAGATGAACCTGCTGCAGGCATGAATCCTAATGAATCGGAAGAATTATTAGAGTTCATAAAAGAACTCCGAGACAAAGGTTATACGATTATCATGATTGAACATGATATGAATGTGGTTATGAAAATTTCAGATAGAATATATGTTATGGATCACGGTAAAAGAATTGCCCATGGTTTACCAGAAGAGATAGCAAATAATAAGCTGGTCATTGAGGCTTACCTTGGCAAAGAGGAGGATGATTTCGATGCTTAAAATAGAAAACCTCCATACGTTTTATGGTAATATTCACGCGCTTAAGGGAATTAATCTGTCTATTTCCGAAGGAGAAATCGTAACATTAATAGGAAGTAACGGTGCAGGTAAGACGACAACCTTATCCACTATTACAGGGCTTTTGAAGCCCAGCCAGGGAACCGTCACTTACAATGGGGAAAATATTACCACTGCATCGCCTAGTACAATTGTTAAAAAGGGAATTTCTTTATCTCCCGAAGGCAGAGAGGTATTTCCTCAATTATCGGTACATGATAATTTGAAACTGGGTGCTTATACAAGAAAAGATAAGGGAGAGATTGAAGAGTCCTTTGACAAGGTTTACACACTTTTTCCAATCCTCAAGGAAAGAACGACACAAATAGCTAAAACATTGAGTGGCGGTGAACAACAAATGTTGGCTATTGCCAGGTCTTTAATGTCCAGGCCGAAACTGTTATTGTTAGATGAGCCCTCTTTAGGACTATCACCTAATCTGGTGATGATGATTTTTAAATTGATAAAGGATATTAATAAAATTGGAACCACAGTATTGCTGGTAGAGCAAAATGCCAGAATGGCATTGGCTATTGCCAATAGGGGATATGTCCTCGAAACGGGGAAGGTTATCATGCATGGAGATGCTAAAGACTTGCTTAAAGATGAAAGTATTAAAAAGGCTTACCTGGGAAGCTTATGATTAATAATAACTAAATTAAGACGCCCCCGCTCTTAAGAGCTGTGTGCTACTTAATTTTTTCAGTGGGAGATTGTACTCCTCCCACTGAAAGCGTTGAATGACGGGCATAGCCCTTATTAAAAAAAAGGAGATTACATTGATGAAAAGTATAGACTCAATGAAAGACACGTACACAAAGGATGAGGTAGTAGATATACTAAGAGGCGCTATCGAAATGAGAGCAAGGTGGTTCTACTTATTATTAAAAGAAGCTGAGGCTAAAGGATTAGATGTCAAAGCGCTCGCTGAAAGTGCTATTACGAAACATGGACATATGCGTGGAGAATCTGCTGGCATTAACAGAGAAACAGCCTCTGAATTTTTACGTGACCTTTATAAGGGTGCTGACATAGGCGCTTTTGATATGAAGGTCATTAAGGATGAAGATGAAGAAGCAATCGTTGAATTTTCAAGATGTGCCTTAGTGGACCAATGGAAAAAGCTAGGATGCAGTGATGAGGAAATTGCTACTTTATGTGATTATGCTTCTTGTGGTGATTATGGCATGGTTTCAAAATCCCCCAAATTACAAATAGAATTTCCCGAATTACTTTCAAAGGGTGGTCAATGCTGCAGGATGATTATCAGCAAAAAGAAATAATCTTTTTTAGAAATCATTTTTGAAGGAGAAGAACATTATGAAAAAGATAATAAACAATCCGGATAATGTTGTGTCCGATATGTTGGCAGGCATGGAAAAGGCCTATAGTGAACTGAAATATGATAGTGAATTCGAGGTTATCTCCAGAGCCAATAAAGAAAAGAAAAAAGTAGGCCTCGTTTCAGGTGGCGGGAGTGGTCATGAACCCGCTCATGCAGGCTATGTAGGGTTTGGTATGCTTGATGCAGCTGTGGCAGGCAATGTTTTTGCTTCTCCGGGTCCTGACAGGATTCTCAAAGGAATTGAAGAAGCCAATTCTGGTGAAGGTGTCCTTCTTATCATCAAAAATTATTCTGGGGATATTATGAATTTTGAGATGGCTAAGGATTTAGCAGCTATGGATGACGTTAAGGTGGATTCTGTTGTTGTGAAGGATGATGTTGCCGTTGAAGACAGTACTTATTCTACTGGAAGAAGGGGAATTGCCGGTACGGTCTTTATCCATAAGGTGGCAGGAGCTAAGGCAGAAATGGGGGGATCTTTAGCAGAGGTAAAGGCAGTTGCTGAAAAAGCCATAGTTGGGCTACGCTCTATTGGGATGGCTATGGACTCCTGCATACTTCCTGCTGTAGGGAAAAAGGGTTTTGTCTTATCTGAAGATGAAATTGAAATCGGAATGGGAATACATGGTGAGCCTGGGGTTGAAAGAACAAAGATTATGACAGCCCTTGAGCTATCTGAAATTATGATTGAGAAAATATTATCCGATTATAATTATGCGGATAAGGAAGTTGCGCTCATGATCAACGGTTTAGGTGCAACACCTTTGATGGAGCTTTTCATATTGAACAAGGAAGTACAAGAAAGATTAACTGAGAAAAATATCAAGGTTTATAGGACCTTTGTTGGTAATTTTATGACATCCATGGAAATGAGCGGATGTTCCATTACTTTGCTAGAACTGGATGAGGAATTAAAAGAATTAATTGACTATAAAGCAGATACGCCAGGATTGAAGGTGTAATGATGAATACCAAGGATATTGTTGATATAATGCTTGAGATTGCCCAAAAGATTCAATCGGAAAAAGACTATATAACAGAGCTGGATTCCATTTTAGGTGACGGAGACCATTGGGCAAATATGAACAAAGGGTTTCAAAAAATCGTATCTATGGAGGAGAAGCTGAGAGGATTAGATATCTCTAATTGTTTTAAAACCATTGGAATGACACTTATGAGTACGATAGGTGGGTCTTCCGGTGTCTTGTATGGAGACGCCTTTATAACAATCTCAAAAAATACAATGGGACTTGAACAAATAGACTTGGCAAAGGGTTATGAAATACTTAAGGTGGCTTTGGAAGCTATCATGGAAAGGGGCAACGCAAAACCGGGAGATAAAACGATGATTGACCCTTTAGCTGAGGCTGTTCTTGCCTTTGAAAAATCATTAACCCAAGGGGATGACAAACAAACGCTATCTAGGACCATGAGTGAAGCAGCTAAAAGAGGCATGGAGCTTACAAAGGATATGGTAGCCCAAAAGGGTAGGGCTACTTATAGGCAGGATAAGGGTGTTGGTTATACTGACGCAGGTGCTGTTACGATGTACTATCAACTTGAAATCTTGGCAAGGCATATAGCAGATCGATAATACCCGGATTCATAGATTTCTGTTGATTACCTGCATAATTATTTGAATACTGTGCATCCTAATCTTAGATAGGAATACTAATAAGGTTGAGGTTAGGAGGAATAGTATGAAAGTAAGAGAAATAATGAGTAAAAGTGTTATTTATGCCAAATCCAATACATCCTTAGAGAACATAGCAAATATGATGAAGGAAAGAAATGTTGGATCGATACCTATTTGTGATGAAAATCAAAATATAGTGGGAATAGTAACAGACAGAGATATAGTTTTAAGAGGTGTTTCCAATGGTAATCAAAATCTAACGGCCAAAGACGTCATGACAAAGGACATAGTATCTGTAAGACCGGATATGGATACTCGTGAAGCAGCAGATTTGATGGCTAAAAACCAAATAAGAAGATTACCTGTTGTAGAAGGTAACAAATTAGAGGGAATGCTTGCCGTTGGCGATATTGCTGTGAGGAGCATCTATCATGACGAAACAGCCGATGCCATGAATGCTATATCGAAAAACAATTATTTTAATTAAATCAAGATAATTGAAAAATTAAGGGATTGAATAAGAGATGCATTTAAAAGAAAAAATTAATATTTACTAATTTTTTCTTTTTTTATGTTATAGTGATAGAAAAGAGTCTAAATATAAGGGGATGTTATCATGGGTGAAAAAATTAAAATAACCGTGAATTATTTAAAGAGTTCTTTTAATAAAGAAGTAGAAAAGGGAACGACCATAGAGGATATTTTATTAAGCATGGATAAAGACAATAAGGAAATGATTGTCGCAGCCATATTAGATAATGAATTGGTAACCTTGACAACAGAAATTGAAAAAGAATGCACCTTTGAGTTCATTGACATTACCAATAAAGATGGCAGTAAAATTTATCAGGCAGGCCTTTCCTTTATTTATGTAAAAGCAGCTAAAGACATATTAGATAAGTGCATTATCAATATAAAACACTCTCTGAGCAAAGGTCTTTACACAGAAATTGAAGGGCCGAAGGATATTACAACAGAGGATGTTCAGGCTATCAAAAAAAGAATGCAAGAAATTATAGATGAAGATATAAAATTTGAGAAAATCCCTTTATCTGTTGAAGAGGCTGGCAAGATATTTGAAGAGCAAAACTTACTATCTCAGGCAAGAGTATTAAAATACATTGATAAGGAGTATATCAATGTTTACAAATGCGGTTGGATGACAAGCTATTTTTACTGGACAATGGTTCCAAGTACCAGATACATCAGTAAATTTGATTTGGTCAAATATGCTGGCGGTATTATACTTCGCTTTCCGAGGATAGAGGACAAATATACGATACCTGAATTTGTAGAGAATCCCAAAATTGCCAGAGCTTTTAAAGAGGCTAAAGATTGGGGTAAAATTATGAACCTGGCTTATATTCCTGATTTAAACGAAAGGATTGAAACAAATACATACGCTGAAATTATCAGAATTGATGAGGCATTGCAAGAAAAGAAAATAGGTTATTTGGCTGACAAGATAACAGAGGAAAATAAAAAGGTTATTTTGATAGCGGGTCCTTCCTCATCGGGTAAGACAACCTTTGCAGAACGGTTATCGATCCAGTTAAAGGCCAATGGATTGCGACCTATTCACTTTTCTACAGATGATTACTTTATAGACAGAGATGATACCCCATTAGATGAACATGGAAATAAGGACTACGAATCTATAAACGCATTAGATTTAGACTTGTTCAATGAAAATATAAAGAGTTTGTTAGAGGGGAAAGTAGTCGACCTTCCAAGGTACAACTTTAGAGAAGGGGTCAAGGAGTTTGGCAAAAATATAACTCAAATATCAAGTGAGCAAATGATTATTATAGAAGGTATCCACGGGCTCAATGAAAAATTGACGGAACTTATTCCAAAGTACGAAAAATTCAAGATCTATATCAGCGCGTTAACACAATTGAATATAGATGGCTATAACAGAATCCCTACAACCGATAGCCGATTAATAAGACGCTTAGTCAGGGATTATAAGTTCAGGGGGCATTCCGCAAAATATACATTAGCGAACTGGCAGGCAGTGAGAAGGGGAGAAGAAAAAAATATATTTCCATTTCAGGAGGAAGCAGACGAAGTCTTTGATTCTGCTTTGGTTTATGAATTGGCCGTGCTCAGAAAATATGCAGAACCCTTATTACAAGAGATCACAAAAGAAGATGAAGAATATATCGAGGCGCGTCGACTCATTCGATTTTTGCAGTATTTTAAAACAATTGAAAATGAAGCATCGATACTGAACAATTCCATTATTAGAGAATTCATTGGAGGCAGCGTCTTTGCGGATGATATAGAGGAGAATTAAATTTATGTTGAATATAGGATGTCATTTATCAATAAGTAAAGGGTATTACCATGCTGGTATGGAAGCCCTGTCTATTGGAGCAAATACATTTCAGTTTTTTACTCGAAACCCTAGGGGTGGAAGTGCCAAAGCTATCGATATGAAAGATATAGAAAAATTAAGAGAGTTGGCGAAAGAAAATGAATTTGCGCCTCTATTTGCTCATGCATCCTATACGATGAATCTTTGTTCAGAAAAAGAAGAAACAAGATTATTTGCAAAAGAAATTCTGAAGGATGATTTGAAGAGAATATCCCTGCTACCAAAATGTTATTATATTCTTCATCCTGGGTCCCGTGGTAAACAGGACATTGAAGTGGGAATAAAGCATATTGCCGAAGCCTTAAATGAGGCTATTGCCGAGAATAATGATGTTATAATTTTATTAGAAGGCATGTCGGGCAAAGGTACTGAAGTAGGGGGGACAATGGAAGAACTGCACGCTATCATCGATGCTGTTTCTCCCAATGAAGGGCTGGGTATTATCTTGGATACATGTCATCTCTACAGCGCAGGGTTTGATATCGTCCATGATTTGGATGGTGTTATTCAATATGTTGATAAAACGGTGGGCTGGGAAAGAGTAAAGGGTATTCATTTAAATGATAGTAAGGTGCCCTTCGCATCCCATAAAGACAGACATGAAGTCATTGGAAAAGGAACTATTGGGATTGAGGCACTTAAAAACATAATTAATCATACCCAACTCAGGAAGTTGCCTTTTAATTTAGAAACGCCAAATGAGCTCGAAGGTTACAAAAAAGAGATAGAACTTTTGAAGAGTTTATATATAGAAATATAGATTTCATTGAATTATTCAATATTTTGTTTTATAATAAAAGAGATGTAAATTAAGCATTTACCTAGTTTTGGAGGGTTTTTATGAAAATAAATAAGAAATGGTGTATTGTTTTAATAATGATTCTAGTCATAATGACTACTATTCCAATATTTGCAGAGAGTGCAGAGAGCGCAGAAAGTGGTGGACTTTTTAACCTATTATTTAAACCAACTCCTATGATGCTGGCAATAGGCGCCATTGGAGGAGGTCTAGGAGTGCTTGTTTCCTTTTTAAAGGGGAAAGATGCTAGAAAGAGAAAGTAGATTTTTTGAAAATGAAGTGATGGTAAGAAGGTAAGTAATAAAAAAATTTTGACGCCAACATGAAATGAGAGTTGGCGTTATTTTGTTAAACTATCTAGTCTATAAAAGGAAGAAGGTACAAGATGAATCAAGCAAGAATAATCAATATAGCTGTCATAGCCCATGTTGATGCAGGAAAATCAACCTTGGTGGATGCTTTTTTATCGCAAAGCGGTGCATTCCGATCGAATAAAGAAGTAATTGAGTGTGTCATGGATAGCAATGACTTGGAAAGAGAAAGAGGTATAACCATTTATTCTAAGAATTGCTCCGTTATGTATAAGGATATCAAAGTGAACATTGTCGACACACCCGGCCATGCTGATTTTTCATCCGAAGTAGAAAGAATTATAAAGACGGTGGATACTGTCATATTGTTAGTCGATTCTAGTGAAGGACCTATGCCTCAAACTCGGTTTGTGCTTCAAAAATCTTTGGAGCTTGGATTAAGGCCTATCCTATTTATTAATAAAATCGATAAAAAGGATCAAAGAGCAGAAGAAGTTATCGATATGGTATTTGATTTGTTTGTGGAACTAAACGCCACAGAAGAACAATTGGATTTCCCTATTCTTTACGGAATTGCTAAGGAGGGAATTGTAAAAAGGAATATGGAGGATGACAGTCAATCCATTGAGCCTTTATTTGAGACCTTATTAGAACATATTGACACTTATCCTCATTATGATGAAGAAGATTTGCAAATGCAGGTATCCACTTTGGCCTATGATGATTACATCGGTAGGCTTGGCATTGGAAGAATATATAAGGGAAAAATGAAAGAGGGACAGACTGTGTCTGTTTGCCGAGCTGATGGGAGCATCACCAAGGAAAAGATTTCCCAAATATTTGTTTATGTGGGTCTATCAAGAGTCGCTGTAAAAGAAGCATTTAGCGGAGATATTGTAGTTGTGTCCGGCATATCGGATATTTCCATCGGAGAGACGATATGTCTTTCAGATAAACCTCTTCCAATGGAATTAATAAAAATAGAAGAACCTACCCTATCCATGAACTTTTTAGTTAACAAATCACCCTTTGCCGGGCAAAGCGGTAAATATGTGACAACCAGGCATTTGAAGGGGAGATTGGAAAAAGAATTAGAAGTGAATGTTGGTTTAAAAATAGAACCTGCAGAGCAAAACACAGATGGATTTAAGGTTTCAGGAAGAGGAGAACTTCATCTTTCCATACTCATAGAAAACATGCGAAGAGAAGGCTATGAATTAGCAGTGTCCAAGCCTGAGGTCATCATGTATCGCAAGGATGGTATTTTAAAAGAACCGATAGAAAGAGTTCATATGGACGTTCCTGAAATATATTCAGGCACGGTCATATCTGAACTGAATATTCGGAAAGGATTGATGGAGAGCATGACTTCAGACGGAGGATATGTTCATATGCAATATTTGGTTCCAACGAGAGGGCTTTTAGGTTACAGGACGGAGTTTATCAATGACACAAGAGGGGAAGGTACCTTAGTTAGACGATTTGAATCCTTTGAAGCTTACAAAGGAGAGATTCCTCAGCGCGTCAACGGTGTATTAATATCCCAGGAGCAAGGCGAAGCGATGGCGTATTCTTTAATGAACCTGGAGGAAAGAGGAACACTTTTTATTAAACCAGGGACAAAGGTGTATGAAGGTATGATAATAGGTGAAAGTAATAGGAGAGAAGATATCGTTGTCAATCCTTGCAAGAATAAAAAAATGACCAATATGAGAGCCGCCGGTTCAGATGAAGCATTAAAGCTAACACCTGCAAAAATAATGACATTAGAGGAGTCCTTAGAGTTTATTAATGACGATGAATTGGTAGAGGTAACACCTGATGATATCAGGTTAAGAAAAAAGTTTTTAACTGAAATGGAAAGAAGAAAAAACCATAACCTGGTAGCTAGTAAAAGAAATTTGGATAGTGAATCCTAAGAAATGTGAGCTGAGTGATGATGCGAAAAAAACCTGAATTACTTTTGCCTGTTGGAGGGAAAGATCAGCTGAGGGCAGCCATAGAAAATGGAGCTGATGCCATCTATTTAGGGGGAGCTGACTTTAATGCCAGACAATATGCTGAGAATTTTAATGAAGAAGAATTAAAGAAAGCCATTGAATACGCACATGTGAGAGATGTTAATGTCTATTTGACGCTGAATACCCTTATTCATGATAGGGAATTAGAGGCAGCATTAAAGAGCGTAGCCGATGCTTACTATTCAGGGATTGATGCAATTATCGTACAGGATTTAGGATTGGCTCATCTCATTCGGCAATACTTTCCGGATTTGCCATTGCATTTAAGTACTCAAGGTACAATCTATAACAGCGAGGGAGTAAAAAAGGCGGAAGAGCTTGGTTTTAAAAGGGTTGTTTTAGCAAGAGAACTATCCATTCAAGAAATTGAAGACATAGCTCAAAACACTTCTCTTGAATTAGAAATATTTCTGCATGGAGCACTCTGTATATCCTATTCAGGCCAATGCTTGATGAGCAGCTTTATTGGTGGACGAAGTGGAAACAGAGGGACCTGTGCCCAACCATGCCGCCTAAAGTACCAATTGCAGATGAAAAATAAGACAGAATTTCGATCGGTGGGAAACAAAGAGTATAGTATCAGTCCTAAGGATTTATGTGGCATCGATTATATTTCAAAGCTAATCGATGTGCATGTAACTTCCTTTAAAATAGAAGGCAGAATGAAATCACCCGAATATGTTGCCCAGGTTACAAAAACCTACCGTGAGTCTATTGATATGAGCTATGGTAACAATGAGGCTCAGGTCTGTGAGGAAAATAAAAAAAATCTTTTACAAGTCTATAATCGAGGTGGATTTTCCAGTGGCTATTTGCAAGGCGGTGAAACTCGCAATAATGAATACTTTATAGCTCATAAATCACCTAAACATGCAGGAATACCGCTAGGACAAGTCATAGCGTTTAATCAAAAGACAAATGAGCTTCAATTGGAACTTCACGACCATTTGGCTATTGGAGATATTATTGAGATTCAGTCAGAAGAATTTGCCGGAGGCAGAGTTACTTACATCGAGAATAATCAAAGAAAATCTATTAAAGAAGCTTATCCTCATCAGATTGTTTTTGTGAAATCCATGAAAGGAAGATTTATAAAGGGAGATAAGGTTTACAGAATTTTGGATATAAAACTGTCTAAAGCATTGCAGAAAACTTATAGTGAAGAAAACAAACGCAAGGTGGAGGTAGCATGCGCTTTTGTAGCCGAAGAGAATCAGCCGCTTCAAATGCAACTTTGGGATAAGAATCATAAAATTGAAGTGCGAAGCAATCATTATCCTGAAAAAGCAATCAGTAACAGTACTTCTAAAGAAGGCATACTCAAACAACTCCATAAAACAGGAGGGACCCCTTTTGATATTCATCATTGCACCATAAAGCTCGACGATCATTTGTTTATTCCAGTATCGGAGATAAACGATATAAGGCGAAGGGCCTTAGAAGAATTAGAGGAAATGAAGAAGCAAAAGTATTCCCATAGAAATATTCAGATTATGGATTATTCCTCCTGCCCTTCTCAAGAGACGGATAAAAATCCAAGAAATCGAGCAAATAAAACCAAAATTGCTCTCTTTATGTGGAATTTGAATCATGATTTTCAAAGCCTTGATGTGGATCGACTCTACATTCCCTTTAGGGAAATGATGGGTAATGATTTTGAAGACAAGATAAAAAATGTAAGTGATTCTACTGAAATCGTTGCTTGGATACCAGCCATAACACGAGGAAATGCTGATTACTTTATTAGGGAAAGTATTCGCTACCCATTAAAGGATAGAATCAGCGGTATCATGATTGGAAATCTAGGTCAAATTCAAATATTAAAAGAATGGAATAAAAATATTTATGGAGACACTTCCTTAAACATATTTAACAAGGAAGCCATCAAGGTATATAAAAATATGGGATTAAAAGGCATCGCCCTATCGAATGAGTTAAATCTTAAGGATGTTGAGGAGATTTCTCAGGAAGATTTAGAATTAGAGGCCATAGTCTATGGGCGAGTACCTGTTATGACGATGGAATATTGCCCAATTGGGAAAAGCATTCGAAAAAACAAGGACAAACCATGTAGGTTATGTTCACTTCATTCTTACTGTCTTTTAGATAGAATGGGTAAGCAATTTCCTTTGATTACAGATCAGGGGGATTGCAGGGTAACCCTATTAAATACAGATAAAATAGATGTTCCAGACTTGCTTTTACCGCTGAAAGAAAAGGGCATTTCAGTTTTCAGATTATATGCTCATGATGAAAGCGCTGAAGAGATGGCGGAAATTCTAGTCCAATATAGGAAGGCGCTCATGCAACCTTACAAGGACTATAATCGGGAAAAGGGTTATACTTCCGGTCATTATAGGCGAGGAGTATAGACAACTCATGATCCATTAGGATAAAAAATTAACAAAAAATAGCTTTGTTCGGCATAAAAACACAAAAAAGTATTTACACTACAAGGTATTTTAGGTATACTTTCATAGGGAATTAGTAAAGATTTTTCATGAGACATTATTATTTATTTTAAAGGAGAGATTACAAATGGAGCAAAATAATGAGTACAACGTAAGTGCTAAAATAGTACATGCGAATCCTTCTGCTTTAGGGATTTTTGGATTGGCTGTTATTACTTTTGTAGCAGCAACACAAAAACTTGGATGGACTGACGGTACATCACTACTTATCCCATGGGCAATTTTTTTAGGAGCAGGATGCCAACTTTATGCATCTATTGTCGACTCAAAGCTTAATAATTTATTTGGAGCTACAGTATTTGGAGCTTATGCATTTTTCTGGTTATCAGTAGGTTCAGTATGGTTAATCTCAAATGGGGTCTTCGGAGAAGCAATGCAGGCAGCTATGGACGGCACACAATTAGCTTTCCCATACTTTGGGTACTTTCTTTTTAGTGTTGCAGCTACTATTGCAGCAGGTGGAATTAATAAGATTCTTTTTATTATCATGGTATGTATTGACGTCCTGTTGATTAGTCTAACCTTTCTATCACTTGATATGGGTGTTGGGCTATTCCATCCTTTAGCAGGTTGGTCAGAAATGGCAACTGCAATATCAGGTTTTTACGGAGCCATTGCCTCTTTACTTAACGGACATTTTGGAAAGGTTTTAATTCCTGTAGGACAACCTTTTATATCATTTAAAAAATAATTTACATTTAAAAAAAACTACTTTTAAATTTTGAAAGTAGTTTTTTATTGCAGAAAAATTTAATTGCCAAGTATGGTTAATAATAACTCCCTCATCACTTTACATGCGATGGCCGTACTGACACCTGACGGATCATAATGAGGGGCAAGCTCAACGATATCAGCCCCAATAACATTCAGGCTCTTAAAAGAAAGAATGATATCCATCATTTCATGAAAGGAAATCCCACCCGGTTCAGGTGTTCCTGTTCCCGGGAAAACAGAGGGATCCATCACATCTAAATCGATGGTAATATAGCAGGGTGTTTCCGGTCCAATTGCTGAAAGAGTTTCTTGTAATGAGGTGTAGGTGAATTTTTCTAAATGAGTATGCTCCTTTGCCCATTCAAATTCAGCCTTTTCACCTGACCGTATACAGAATTGATGGATTTTACCATCCCCTAAAAAGTCCCAAGCACGGCGGATAACTGTGGCATGGGATAAGGATTCTCCCATAAATAAATCTCGAATATCTGTATGGGCATCAAAATGAAGCAATACCATATCAGGATATTTTTCTGCACAAGCCTTAATGGAACCCAGTGATACTAAGTGTTCACCACCTATTAAAAATGGGATTTTGTCGGCATTTAAGATAGAATGTGTCGTATCCTCAATCATTTTAAGTGATTTCTCCGTATTTCCAAAGGGCAATACGAGGTTTCCAATATCTGTTAAAGCATAATCTGAAAGATCCAAATCTTGATAAGGACTATAGGTTTCAAGACCATAAGAATCCATCCGAATATAATCGGCTGCAAACCTGGTACCTGGTCTAAAGCTTGTTGTAGAATCAAAGGGTGCACCGAAAATGACTAATTTGGAACTAGCATAATCTGAGGTGCAGCAAAAAAATGTGTTTGTTCTAAGCTGTTGCATAAATTCCTCCCATTACTCTTCATCTAACATTTTTTTTACATAGGTAGGTAGTGCAAAGCAACCTCTATGAATATCAGTATTGTAATACTTAGTTTCTAATCCGAAGGACTCCCAAGTTTCTTTTTGAAAGTCAGTGATAGGATCTAATTTTTTTGAGGCAAACCCAAATAGCCAATGGCCTGACGGGTATGTAGGCATGTGAAACTGATAGACTTTACTGATTGGAAAGATATTTTTAAGCTTAGAGTGAGAGCGTCTCATCTCTCTTTCACAATCAGAATAGTAAGGGCTTTCATGCTGATTAACGAGAATTCCGCTTTCAGTCAGGGCGTGAAAGCAATCTTCATAAAAAGGCTTTGTAAAAAGGCCTTCCCCTGGTCCTATAGGATCTGTTGAATCTACTAGAATTAAATCATAGGCGTTTTCTTTTCCTTGGATAAATTTCAAGCCATCTTCAAAAAAGAGGCTTACCCTTTTATCCTCAAATTGACTTGCAGTAAGAGGCATGTACTTTTGACATGCTCGAACCACCATTTCATCAATTTCAACCATATCAATCCTTTCAATATGCTTGTAGCGGGTTAATTCTCTTACTGTACCTCCATCACCGCCACCTATCACCAGGACGCGCTTAATATTTGGATTGGTAGCCATTGGAACATGTGTAATCATATCATGGTAAATAAATTCATCCTTTTCAGTAGCCATGATAAAACCGTCTAATGTAAAGAAAGTGCCAAATTCTTTTGATTTGAAAAAATCTATTTTTTGGAATGGACTTTCTTCTGAATAAATATGCTCTTCAACTTTGATTGAAAAATGGACTGTATCTGTGTGCTTTTCAGTAAACCAAAGCTCCATAGTAAACGCCCCCTCGTAACTTATTCTTTGACAACCTTTATAAAATTTGCTTCAGAGTCGTCCATACCCGTTATCATACTATGGGAAGCCTTGAACAATTTAATTTGCTCAATAGCGGATTGATTGATACGTTCTCCATAACTGACAACAGGAATACCCGGTGGATAGCTCATTATAGATTCGCTGCTAATGCGTCCAAGAGAGTCTTCCAAAAGCACCATTTCTTGTTCAGAGTAAAATGCTTCTTTAGGCGTGATAACAACCTCTGGATAATGCAAATCAATTTTTTTATACTCAAGACGCTGATGGGTAAAACGCTGACTAATATCTCTTAGAGAAGATATGAGGATATTAATGCAATCACAGTTATCGCCTACACTTAGTATAGCCAGGGAATTATAAAAATCACCTGTTTCCATTTGAATATTATATTCATCTCTGAGTATATCATAAAGCTCCATACCATTAATGCCCATATTTCTCGTGGTAATACTTAATTTTGTCGGGTCAAATCTATAAATACCCGGACGACCTTCCGCCTCGAGGCCAATGGAATAGTATCCCGGAATCTTATTAATCTCATTTCGGGCATAGATTGATAACTCCCATAATTTCTCCAAAATACAATGACCTTCCATGACGAGCATTTTTCGGGCTACATCAATAGAACCCATTAAAAGGTAAGAAGGGCTTGTGGTTTGCATAAGATTAATTATTTTCCTTATATATTCACCCTTGATACGGCTTGTGTTGGCTAAAAGCGCAGATGTTTGGGTTAGGGAGCCGCCGGTTTTATGAAGACTGACAGCTGACATATCTGCACCGGCTTCCATAGCGCTAATAGGAAACTTTTCATTAAATTTAAAGTGGGCGCCATGTGCTTCATCTACCAAGACATACATGCTCCGCTGATGACAAAAATCCACAACAGATTTCAAATCACAAGTAGCACCGTAGTATGTCGGATTAATTATAAAAACAGCCTTAGCATCCGGATGTTCATTGTATGCTTTTTTCAGGCTATCTAAAGTTATATTGTGAGAAACACCCATTTCCATATCTATTTCAGGTTCCATATAAACCGGTAGAGCACCGCATAATATGAGACCGTTAATAACTGATTTATGAACATTTCTTGGTAAAATAATTTTATCCCCTACAGTTACTGTAGTCATCAGCATGACTTGAACCGCAAAGGATGTTCCATTTACAATAAAGTAGGCCCGATCTGCTCCGAAAGCATCTGCCAACAAATCTTCGGCTTGCCTTATAACACTTGTGGGATTTCCTAAGAAGTCCAAAGGCTTCATCGAATTAACATCGAGCTCTAGCATCGTACTACCGAAGTATTCTGCATATTCTCGAAGTCCCCTGCCATGTTTATGTCCCGGAACATCAAAAGGAATCACTTTTCTTTGGTGATAATTTTTCATTGCGTCAAAGACGTAAGTTTTGGAATGGTCTAAATTAGACACTTAACACTCTCCCTTCAGATGAATTACATTTTTGGTATGTTTCTTCCATAATATATTTCTTTCATTTCTTTTTTTAATCGCGCAATAATCTCTCGCTGCTCCTTGGCCGTTAAATCATCCGGATGAATTTCGAACAGGTAATTATTGAGTTCAAAATCTTTTAACATCATTTTTGTATGAAAAATATTTTCTTGATAAACGTTGACATCAATCAACTGATATTTTTCAATGGTTTTTTTAGCAATAAAGTTTTGTATAGAATTAATATTATGATCAATAAATAGCTTTTGCCCGGAGGCATTTCTTGTAAACCCTCTTACACGATAATCAATGGTGATAATATCGGAGTCAAAGCTTCCAATCAGATAATTAAGTGCTTTAAGGGGTGATATTTGACCACATGTTGATACATCGATATCGACTCGAAATGTACTTATACCATTGTCAGGATGGTACTCTGGATAGGTATGGACAGTGACATGACTTTTATCTAAATGACAGACAACATGTTGGGGAATATTCGTCATAACACCCCGATTGCAGGATTGATCCAAGGAGTCTTCAGGAACATCTTCCTCTGCAATCAACAGGGTTACGCTGGCACCTTGCGGCTCATAATCTTGTTTAACGATATTCAGGATATGAGCCCCTATTGTATCCGTAACATTCCTTAGAATTTGCGTCAGTCGATCGGAATTATATTGCTCATCAATGTACTCAATATATTTTTTTCTATCCTCTTCTGTTTTTGTATAACAGATATCATAAATATTAAAGCTTAAGGTTTTTGTCAGGTTATTAAAACCATGAAGTTTAATTTTTTTATAAACATTCAAGAAACACCAACTCCTCATAAAACAAATTTCTCAAGTTAAAAAGGATACAGCATTTTTACGGATAAGAATCATTATAACAGAAAAAATTTCAATTACTAGTATTTTATTCGTGTTTAAAAAAATATTTTTATTAGCCGTCTTTCATTGAAATTTCAATGAAAGATAAAAGGAATTAACCTTATTTCTGCCGGTATAATTCCTTTTTGAATGCTAGGTATTTGTTTGTCAAATAGAATGAGAAGGCAAACAATTAGATAAGATTTTCAGGGTTTAATCCTTGGAGTTCAGGAATCACAAACAATCCGTCTTTTCTTATAAGAACATTGTCAAAGTAGATTTCTCCACCACCAAATTCCGGAGTTTGTATGCAGACTAAATCCCAATGCACAGCAGATTTATTTCCATTAAAAGCATCATCATAGGATGAACCCGGAGTGAAGTGAAAACTACCCATTATTTTTTCATCAAAGAGGGTATCTTTCATAGGTTTGAGAATATAAGGATTCACACCTAGAGCAAATTCTCCAATAAAACGCGAACCTTCATCCGTATCTAATAATTCATTTATTCTTTGAGTATCATTGGATTCGGCTTTTATAATTTTACCGTCCTTAAATTCCAGTTTGATATTTTCAAAAGTAAATCCTTGATACTCGGAAGGTGTGTTATAGGCCAAAGTACCGTTGACAGAGTTTTTAACAGGTGCCGTATAAACTTCTCCATCCGGTATATTTCTGTATCCATCACATTTTCTAACGGGGATATCCTTAATAGAAAAGCTTAGGTCTGTTCCTAATCCTACTATTTTTACCTTATCTGTTTTTTCCATAAGATCAACCAAGGAATCCATGGCTTTTGACATTTTTTCATAATCTAAATTACAAACATTGAAATAAAAGTTTTCAAAGGCCTCAAGACTCATATTTGCAAGTTGAGCCATGGCATTATTAGGATATCTTAGGACAACCCACTTTGTATGATTGACGCGCTCCTCTAAAACCGGACGTAATTTTTTATTATAAAGATTAAGCTTTTCCGAAGGCACATCCGACATTTCAGAGGTATTATCGGAGGCTCGAATAGCGATATAGGCATCCATACCTTTCATTTGTGCCATCTCGTATTCTTTCATAAATTCAAGCTGATCTTCTTGGCAACCCATGATAAGTTCTCTTGAAAGAGAGGAATCTTTTATTTCATAATAGGGAATCCCACCGACTTTATAAACCTCTTTTATAATTTGGCGAACCAAATTTTTTGTGCTGCTGCCGGTGGAAGAAATCAGTATTTTTTCTCCCTCTTGGAGATTACATGAATATGTAACTAAGATATGAGCGAGTTTTTCAATTCTTGGGTCCATTTTATTTCCTCCTGATTGTATAATAATCTTTGTTTTTAAGGATACAAAGATATCTTATTTTAGTATGAACAACTTTACGAAAATTATATAGCAAATTTCGTAAAAGAGCAATAAATAGTAACTACTCAACATGAAAAAATTATTTGAGCCATATAATGGTCAAATATTAAGAAATTTGTTTACAAATACTAAACCTGATAAATGGTAACATAACAAAACGTTGAAATACCAACGATAAAAAACTATTGACAGATAATAAAAAGCGAGTATAATAAATTGTGTAAAGTTTAGTAATAGTAAACTTAATGATTGATTATAAGGTGATTAATATGGAAATAGGTAAAAAAATACGAGAAATCAGACAGATGAATATGCTGACCCAACAAGAGCTGGCGGACCGATGTGAATTGTCTAAAGGATACATATCTCAGCTAGAACGGGATTTGACATCGCCCTCTATAGCGACACTTATCAATATATTACAGTGCCTGGGAACGGATTTTAAAGAATTCTTCTATGATGCTTCTGACACACAGGTTGTTTTTCGGGAAGAAGATTTCTTTGAAAGCGAAAACGATAAGTTAAAGCATAAGGTGAAATGGATTGTTCCAAATTCTCAAAAGAATGCCATGGAACCTATCATTATGGAGCTCCCGCAAGGAGGAATGTCTGTTGAGGAATCTCCCCATAGCGGAGAGGAGTTTGGCTATGTTTTAGAAGGAATCATTGAATTGAAGCTAGGCAGCAAAAAATATAGAGCGAAAAAAGGTGAAAGCTTTTACTACGAAGCAGTTTCGAATCACAGTATAAGAAATGTCGGAAAAAAACGTGCTCTTATTTTATGGGTTGCTAGTCCACCTAATTTTTAAAAGTATCAAAAGGAGCGGCTAATGGACAATAACAATATCATTGTATTAAAAAATATTTACAAAACCTTTGACGACAACCTTGTCCTTGATAATATTAACATTTCTATTAAAGAAGGGGAATTTGTTACTTTTCTAGGACCTTCCGGTTGCGGAAAAACGACAACATTAAGGATTATTGGCGGATTTGAGCATCCGGACGAAGGAGAGGTTATCTTTGAAGATAAAGTGATTAATAATCTTTCACCGGATAAAAGAAATATCAATACAGTTTTTCAAAAGTATGCACTTTTTAGTCACCTCAATGTGTTTGATAATATTGCCTTTGGGCCTAAAATTGCTAAAGTTCCCAAGGAAAAGATTGAGGAAGATGTACTGGGCGTATTGAAAATAGTGGGTCTTTCAGGCTTTGAAAATAGAGAAATTAAAACATTGAGCGGGGGGCAGCAACAAAGGGTTGCTATTGCAAGAGCAATCATTAACCGACCCAAGGTATTACTATTAGATGAACCCTTAGGAGCCTTAGACTTAAAACTAAGAAAAGAAATGCAGCTGGAACTTAAAAAAATACACAAAGAAATCGGTATAACCTTCATTTATGTGACTCATGATCAAGAAGAGGCCATGACGCTTTCTGATACCATTGTGGTTATGAAGGATGGTGTTATCCAACAAATAGGATCCAGTACGGATATCTATAATGAGCCTAACAACAGGTTTGTGGCGGGGTTTATAGGTGAAAGCAATACCCTATCCGGCTACATGGTAAAGGATTTTGAGGTTGAGCTGCAAGGGAAAAAAATACCTTGCGTGGATAAGGGTTTTGATGCCATGGAACCGGTAGACATCGTCATCCGGCCTGAGGACATCGAATTCACGACAGAGGACAAAGCCTATATCAAAGGGACAGTGACATCAGTTGTTTTTAAAGGTGTTCATTATGAAATGATGATTGATGATGGCCATTTCCAATGGATGAGCCATAATACCAAAATGTATGAAGAAGGAAGTGAAATATTCCTATATTTTACCCCTGAAAATATTCATATTATGAAAAAAGGAGAGAAGGATGAATAAAAAATCATTATCCTATCCTTACTTATTATGGATGGCCATACTTATTGTTGTACCTTTGTTACTTGTTCTATTCTTTGCCTTTACAGTCAAGAGCGGAGAGGGCTATGTTTTCTCTTTAACTAATTTAGAAAAATTTTTTCAGCCCATGTTTCTTAAAGTTTTTTGGAAATCCGTGGAGCTGGCTTTGAAAGCCACGATTATTTGTATTCTTTTAGGATATCCTGTTGCCCTGATATTAGCGGACAGTAAATTTTCTCATAGGAATACAATGCTTATACTGATTATCTTGCCCATGTGGATGAATCTACTTCTCAGAACCTATGCATGGATGACTTTACTTGAAAATAACGGAATCATTAATCAATTTCTTCAAAGGATAGGATGGGGTCCGGTTCAATGGATGTACAATGAGCAAGCTATTATTCTTGGAATGATTTATAATTTTTTGCCTTTTATGATACTTCCGATTTATGCTGTATTAATTAAAATTGATAAAAGTATTATTGAAGCGGCAAAGGATTTAGGGGCCAATGATTCGATGGTATTTAGGAAGGTTATTTTTCCATTAAGTATGGGTGGTGTTGTCTCCGGAACGATGATGGTTTTTATGCCGGCCCTATCCACATTTATCATACCCAAGTTGATGAGCGGGGGAAAGATAAGCTTAATTGGAAATGTTATTGAACAACAATTTTTAGTCGTAGGTGACTGGCATTTTGGATCCTTTATGGCCTTCATTTTGATGCTTATTATCTTTATCAGCATGCTCTTCTTAGGTGAAGAGAAGATAGAAGGTGGTGGTGTCCTATGAAATCTTTCGTGAAGAAAGCCTATATTTATCTGCTACTTTTGTTTTTATATGCTCCGATTATTGTATTAGTTATTTATTCCTTTAATGATTCGAAGTATAGATCGAGATGGGGGGGTTTTTCGTTAAGATGGTATAAGGAGCTCTTTACCGATGCAAGAATAATGAATGCTCTTTATTATACGATAACTATAGCCTTGATAGCGGCCATCGTTGCCACTTTGCTGGGGACTATGGCATCCATAGGGATATTTAGCATGGGTAAAAGATCTAAGAAAATAATTAAAAACATATCCTATATCCCTATACTGAATCCAGATATTGTGACAGGTATATCCTTAATGATGCTGTTTTTATTTATCAACATCAGGCTGGGTTTCTCAACAATGCTCATGGCTCATATTACATTTTGCACCCCTTATGTTATTTTATCGGTCCTTCCTAAATTGCAGCAGTTGGACAGTAGTTTATATGAGGCGGCCCTTGATTTAGGAGCAAAGCCATGGCAGGCTATCTCTAAAGTCATAGTGCCTGAAATAAAGCCTGGAATTATTACAGGATTTTTGTTGGCCTTTACCCTAAGTGTAGATGATTTTGTCATAAGTTTTTTTACAACGGGAAGCGGAGTAACAAATCTATCGATTCAAATATTTTCTATGGCGAAGAAAGGTATCAATCCAAAGATTAATGCTATTTCTACACTCATGCTCTTGACAGTTATGATATTACTTATTATCATACAAAAAAGACAAAACAAAACACTTAAATACAAGGAGGTTAGTAATGAAGAAAAGTAAGATAATCACAATTTTGTTGGTTCTTATCATGACAATCTTAACCATGGCAGGTTGTAGCAATCAAGATAAGGAAGTACTCAACGTATTTAACTGGGGTCAATATATTGATGATGAAGTTTTAGACATGTTTGAAGAGGAAACAGGAATCAAAGTGAATTACCAGGAATTCACTACAAACGAAGACATGTACACCAAGGTTGCTGCAGGCGCTGAAAAATACGATGTTTTAATACCGTCAGATTATATGATACAAAGGCTTATCGAAGAAGACAGACTTTATGAATTAAATGTTGATAATATTCCAAATGCTGTTAACATCATGGAAAGCTTAAGAGGGTTATCTCATGATGCAGAAGATAAGTATTCAGTTCCTTATATGTGGGGAACAGTAGGTATACTCTACAATAAGACGATGGTTGATGATGTTGTAGATAGCTGGGACATCTTATGGAATCCTAAATATCAACAAAAGATTCTCATGTATGATAGTCAAAGGGATTCATTCATGGTTTCCTTAACAAGATTAGGGTATTCTATGAATACGACAAATATCGATGAGATAGAGGAAGCAAAACAAGAATTACAAAAACAAAGAGATTTGGTTTTAGCCTACGTTGTTGATGAAGCTAAAGATAAAATGATATCAGAAGAAGCGGCTTTAACGATGATTTGGTCCGGTGAAGCCATTGCAGCACAATGGGAAAATGAAGATTTAGTCTATGTGATACCGAAAGAAGAAAGCAATATTTGGGTGGACTCCATGGTCATACCCAAGACTTCAGAAAATAAAGAAGCCGCTGAAATGTTTATTAATTTCATGGCGCGAGACGATATCTCTGTTAAAAACATGGAATGGATAGGTTACACCAGTGCTAACACCAATGTAAGAGATATGATTGATGAGGAATGGGCTGCAAGTACAACAGCTTACCCGGATTTGGAAGCCTTGGAAAGATTGGATGTATTTACCTACAATCAGGAAATTATGAGCGTTTTAAATAATGCATGGATAGAAATATTTACTACCAATTAGCAGATAATAGGTTTACGGTAGCTTATAAAACATCCTGGGAGAGGAAGATTAAATCATGAATATAGTTTTGATTGGCATGGCAGGGTGTGGGAAAAGTACAATTGGTGTCTTATTAGCAAAGGCCTTAGGGATGTCTTTTGTTGATACAGATTTGCTCATACAAGAAAGAGAAGAACGGTTATTACAAGAAATCATTGATTTGGATGGTTTACAAAAGTTTATCAACATTGAAGAAAAGGTTATCCTATCGTTAAACATAGATCACTCTGTGATAGCAACAGGCGGAAGTGCAGTATATGGAAATTTTGCTATGGAACATCTGAAAAAAAAGGGTAAAATTATTTTTCTTAACCTAAGCTATGAGAATATTGAGAAAAGAATAAAAAACATTACCACCAGAGGGATAGCTATGAATAAGGGGCAAACTTTAAGGGATGTTTTCGATGAAAGAATGAACTTGTATTTAAAATATGCCGATATCGAGATCGATTGCGATGATAAGGATATTGAGGAAATTATTGAGGAAATAGTCACAAAAATAAGCAAGGAGAGCATCTAAATGGACGAAAGATATGTTAGAACAATTGCTCTTATTGGTCAAGAAGGGTTTTACAAGATAAAGAAAAGCCATATCCTTGTATTTGGAATAGGCGGTGTTGGTGGCTATGTTGTGGAAAGCCTTGTTCGATGTGGTGTAGGCACCATTACAATTGTAGATTTTGATAAAGTGGATATAACCAATATCAACAGGCAGATTATAGCAACTACCGATACTGTGGGAAGATATAAGGTAGATGTGATGGAAGAAAGAATAAAGGCCATCGATCCTGCTACAAAGGTCATTAAAAAGTATGATCGTGTAGATGAAAACTCAATAGAAAATTTCGATTTATCACAATATGATTACATCATCGATGCCATAGATGATATCAAGGGCAAGTTACTGATTATAGAAAAAAGTAAATTATTAAACAAAAATATTATCAGCAGCATGGGTGCCGGTAAAAAGCTGAATCCGGGATTATTCCAGGTTGCCGATATAAGCAAAACTTCAGTATGCCCTTTGGCAAAGGTGATGCGCAAAGCCATAAAAGAAAAAAATATCCAAGATGTGAAAGTCGTCTACTCTAAAGAGGAACCTATAAAGGGAAGTGACAAAAGGATTTTAGGGAGCATTTCTTTTGTTCCTGCAAGTGCAGGGTTATTGATTAGCTCTGAAGTTATTAAAGATATTATAGGGGGACGATAATTTTATCCCCCTAAGGTCACATCCGTTGTCTGATACCATTCAAGAGCTTTATACAATTGCTCCTCATTAAAATCAGGCCAGTTTTCTTCTAAAACATAAATATCTGAATAGATGGATTGAACAGGTAAGAAACCACTTAATCTGCTACGACCTCCCCAGCGGATAATCATATCTATCCTAGGGATGGCAGCAGAGGCAATATGCTTAATATAATTTTTCTTATTTTTTAGGGCTAGGTCTTCCTTAAAAAAAGCATGGCTCAAATCCCATTCCCAATCATAATTAACTAAAAAATTTAAATTGATGAGTCCCTTGCCGAAATGGACTTTTTTATTGGCATAAGGTAGCAATTCTTTTGGGAATGCAGTCGACTCCGTATTACCTAAAACAAGAAGATTAGCATCTCTATTGGCCAGCATATTTACAGCTTGAATACAAGATTCAACAAATGCGTCTTTTTGTTTTTTTGATCTTTTTGTATTATCCTTCGTAAAACCATAAAAAGTTGCTTCCTTAACACCTAAGTCTAAAAGCAACTCGTAAAGATCATACCCGGCTTTAACACCGAAGCGATAGCCTTCATGTTTTTCGTAGTTATTGGACAAGGCCCATCTTCTATTCCCATCAGGTATTATTCCGATATGTTGCGGTATTCTCTTAAATTCTTTACTCATTTCAACCTCCCTTTATATATGTAATTATAATGGTTAGTATTACCAATAGGATACATTCATATACAAAAAAAGTAAACACTTAGGGGTAAAAAACTCAGAAAGTGTTTACTTGATAAGATCGTATTATGATTGCTTGATTTTCCAAAAAGAAGGAGTAAACAAGGACAATAAAGTAAATAGTTCCAGTCTTCCAGCCAGCATGAGGAAAGAAAAAGCAAGCTTTGACGCAGAACTGAAAAAGCCAAAGTTACGGTTAACGCCGACTAATTCAAAACCTATACCAATGTTGCCTAAAGTAGCAGCAACAGAACTTGCCGAAGTGATCATGTCTATACTTTCAAGGGAAATAAAGAGGGTACCTGCTACAAATAATCCCAAATAAATTATAAAAAAGCTGGTGACATTGGCCACCAAATCCGATGGGATTGCCTGACCGTCTACCTTTAATGGAATCATAGCATGAGGATGAAATATTTTTTTAAATTCCCTCCTTACCAATTGAAAAATAAGCAGAATTCTTATCTGTTTTATAGCCCCGCTGGTTGATCCTGAGCATCCGCCTACAAACATTAAGAGAAATAAAATTAATTTACTAAAGGTAGGCCATTGGTTAAAATCAGTCGTAAAATAACCTGTAGTCGTCACTATGGATGATACTTGAAAGATAGAATGTATCAGGGAGTCACCAACTGAGGTGAAAAGTGAACGAATATTGATAGCGATTAAGATAATTGAAATACCAACCATAGAAAGGTAAAATCTTAGTTCGTTATCTTGAAGGGTTTCTTTTACTTTGCCTTTGAATAATGAATAAAGCAAAGAAAAGTTTATACCCGATATAATCATAAACAGGGATATAACCATATAAATATAATTGCTGTTAAAAGCTCCTATACTTGCGTTTTTAGTAGAGCTACCGCCTGTTCCGACAGTACCAAAGCTATGGATGAGTGCATCGTATAAGTTCATACCCCCTATTAGTAAAAGAAAAACCTCTACCAGTGTTATGACTAAAAAAGTAGAATAAAGTATTTTTGCGGTATCTTTAATTTTAGGTGCAATTTTCTCCGAAATAGGTCCGGGGCTTTCTGCCTTAAAAATTTGGAAGCCACCTGCACCAATTTTAGGAAGAAAGACTACTGCAAACACAAGGATACCCATACCACCTATCCAGTGGGTAAAGGACCTCCAAAATACTATTCCTTTAGGTAGAACCTCAATGTCCACTATAATCGAAGCTCCCGTTGTCGTAAAACCGGATACAGTTTCGAAAAAAGCATCTATGACCGATGGAATTGAACCAGACAAGAGATAAGGTATTGCCCCAAACAAAGAGGCTGCTATCCATCCTAGGGAAACGATAGCAAAGCCCTCTTTCATTTTTATGGTGTCAAAATCTGAATTTATTCTTTTCAAGATACTGCTGATTATCAATAATAAGAGAATAGAAATTAAAAAGGCAACAAGGGATCTATTTTCTTTATAAATGAGACTTACCAGTGCAGAAGGAATCATCATCAAGGATAGTAAGAATAAAATTTTCCCTAAAATCTTGAAGATTATCTTATAGTTCATCGAAGGAAGCCTCCCTTTTGAGGATTTATAAATTTTTCCAGTTCCTGTAAGTTTGTTAAATCAAAAAATATGACAACCCTGTCGTTTGGCTTGATAACATTATGACCATTAGGTATAATGACTTCTCCATCTCTAACAATGCATCCAATAATAATTCCTTTAGGAATATCCAATTCAAAAATAGGCTTATTAACTATGGGCATATCCGAATTAGCTATGAGTTCCATAGATTCAGCTTGGCCCTGCAATAGCTGGGAGACTGCAACCAATTTTCGCCCTTGAATGAATCTTAATATATTACTTGCAGTGATATTAACAGGATTGATGGCCATGTTGATACCTAGCTTTTGAATAAGATCAACATAGTTTTGTCTGCTTACCTTCGATATAATCTCTGGAATATTATAGAGATTAGCGGTTAAAGAAATAAGTAAATTTTCTTCATCAAAGCCTGTTAAGGCTATAAAAGCATCCATGGATTGTATATTTTCTTCTTCCAGCAAAGAAACATCCGTGCCATCACCATGTATGACGAGGGTATTATTCAGATTTTCAGAGAGATATTTGCATTGTTCCCTGTCGACCTCAATTATTTTTACACTGATTCGCATTTCGGTTAAAGCTTGCGCCAAGTAAAAGGATGTTTTCCCCCCTCCTAAAATCATTACCCTTTTTATGTTTTTAGCATTAATCTTAAAACTTTTGACATTCATAAGCTTTGAAAATTCAGCTATGGATGTCGTGCTGCCTAAAAGATAAAGGATGTCAATATCCTGTAAAACTGTTTTTCCATTAGGAATAATTATTTTTCCGTTTCTGGATATAGCAACGATAATTAAATTATTAAAATAACCTGCTATATCTTGAATCATTTCATTATGAAGCTGATAAATATCCTCGATATTAAACTCCATGATAGTGACTTTGCCATTTACAAAGAGTTCATTATAAATGGTATATTGTTCAACAAGATAGTGAAATATTTGCTTGGCTGCGACTAAATCCGGATTAACAATGTGATCGATATGCATTTCTTTCATAATCAGATCTATTTGCTCTACATATTCCGGATCCCTAACTCTGGCTACTGCTTTTTTGCATCCCAATCGCTTTGCAATAGTACAGATGATAATATTTTTTTCATCACTTTCTGTACAAGCAATAATCACATCATAGGTGTTGATTTGTATCTCATTTAAAGTCTCTGTGCTTATACCATTAGCGGCTATTGTTAGAATGTCCAAAGATTCATTAATCTTTTGTATGACTTGCTTGTTTTTATCAACAAGAATAACATCATTATCACCGCTAATAAGTGCCTGAGCCACTTTAATCCCAAGTTTTCCTGCCCCTACAATTGCTACTTTCATTCTTTACTTCCTTTCAATTAATACAAAAACCTCTCAATAGATTATATTTCATAAATAAGTATTTTATTTATTTATTGATTATATCAAATCTATTAATTATTACAACAATTATCAGCTCGTCCAATTTGTAAATATTGTAATAGTACGAGCAGATAAGAGCATAGATATTAATATATGAATCGGAGGAGTGTATGGGTATCTATAATTATAATATATCTATTACGGCAGAAAGCTATAAACGTGGTCTGATTTATGGGGAAATTGATAATATTGATTTTGTTGCTATGGCTGGCAAGGAAAGCAACATATATGGTATTAACTGCAAGGACTTGAGAAGTGGCAATGGCAGAGTATATAAATTGTGCGTTTACAGAGATATTGTTGAACAAGAAGAAATGCCGGATAGAATCATTTTTAAAACCTGCAGACATATTTATGCGGAATATGATCAAGAGGGCTGGAAAGTATTAAATATGAAATATTACAATCGTGTCAAAGAGCTGATTGAATATCTGGATAATCGCTATTCCTTTAAAATAGTGTAAAAAACGGGTTTCAGGTGAATTGTAAAAGCGAGTTGTAAAATATATTGCTTGACCCCAATAATAATTTTCTATATAATAAATTGAATATACACAACTGAAAATGCTAGGCTATGACAGAGAGGGAGTAGGTAGTTAAACTTGAAGAGAACGTTGCCCATAGGCTGAAAGGCAGCGGAAGAACATAATTACTCAAAGTAGCTCTGGAGCTTTCAGGTTGAAAAAATAATGCTTCAAATTCAAGTAGACCTGAACGGGTAACCGTTATCTTTAAAGAGCGTCGCAATAGCGAAACCAAGGTGGTACCGCGGAGTTTTCTTCGTCCTTATGAGGGACGAAGTTTTTATATTTTTGATAAGAATTGAAAATGAAAGGATGTTACAAATGGAAAAGATACTCAATAAAACATACAATCCTAAAGATTTTGAAGAACGAATCTATGAGATGTGGGAGGAAAATGGCTGTTTCAAGGCTAAAATTGATCCAAAGAAAAAGCCTTTTACCATAGTTATGCCACCCCCTAATATTACCGGTCAGCTGCATATGGGACATGCTTTAGATCAAACATTGCAGGACGTTCTTATAAGGTGGAAGAGAATGCAAGGATACAGTGCTCTATGGGTGCCTGGAACAGACCATGCGAGTATCGCAACAGAGGTAAAGGTTGTAGAAAAAATAAAAGAGGAATGTGGTGTAACAAAAGAGGAGATAGGGAGAGAAGCCTTCCTGAAAAAGGCTTGGGAATGGAAAGAGACCTACGGAGGTAAAATTACGGAGCAAATCAGAAAACTAGGCAATTCTTGCGATTGGGATAGGGAAAGATTTACCATGGATGAGGGTTGCAATGAGGCTGTAACAGAGGTTTTCTTAAAGCTTTATGAAAAGGGACTCATCTATAGAGGCAATAGACTGATCAATTGGTGTCCAAGCTGCAGTACATCCATTTCAGATGCAGAGGTAGAGCATGAAGATAGATCAGGAAAATACTACTATATAAAATATCCATTGGTAGATAATAAGGAAGAATATGTGTGTATTGCTACAACCAGGCCTGAAACAATGTTTGGTGATACAGGTGTAGCCGTTCACCCTGAGGATAAAAGATATCAACATTTAATAGGAAAGAAATTATTACTTCCTATCGCAGAAAGAGAGCTTATCATAGTCTCTGACGAATACCCTGACATGACCAAAGGAACAGGTGCGGTAAAAATTACGCCTGCTCATGACCCTAATGATTTTCTAGTAGGAGAAAGGCAAAATCTCCCTCAATTAATTTGTATGAATTTGGACGCAACCATGAATGCAAATGCTGGAAAATATGAAGGATTAGACAGATATGAGTGTAGAAAACTTCTTGTAAAAGAGCTGGAGGAAAAAGGGTATCTTGTCAAGATTGAAGATACCAATCATAATGTCGGTGAATGTTACCGATGCAGCACGGTCATCGAGCCGATGCTTTCTGATCAATGGTTTGTCAAGATGGATGAATTGGCAGCCCCTGCAATAAAGGTTGCCAAAGATGGGGATTTAATTCATATACCGGAGCGTTTCGAAAAGATTTATTTGAATTGGTTAGAAAACATTAGGGATTGGTGTATATCCAGACAATTATGGTGGGGGCATAGGATACCGGCCTATTATTGTGATGAATGCGGTGAAATGGTCGTGTTTAAGGTGAAACCTGAGTCATGTAAAAAATGTGGCAGCAAGAATATAAGACAAGATGAAGACGTTTTAGACACCTGGTTTAGCTCTGCACTTTGGCCATTTTCAACACTGGGATGGCCTGAAAAAACGGAGGATTTAGAATATTTTTATCCTACAGATGTTTTAGTGACAGGCTATGACATCATCTTCTTTTGGGTTGTTCGTATGGTATTTTCAGGGCTTGAACAAATGGGTGAGGTACCTTTCAAGTACGTTTATGTACATGGATTAGTCCGGGATGGGGAAGGCAGGAAAATGAGTAAATCCTTAGGAAATGGAATCGATCCCCTTGAAGTCATCGAACAATACGGTGCTGATGCTCTTAGATTTATGCTCATGACAGGGACAACACCAGGCAATGATATAAGATTTAAAACAGATAAAATAGAAGCCAGCAGAAATTTTGCCAACAAGCTTTGGAATGCCTCCAGATTTGTCCTTATGAATTTGGACTCAGACATATCCAATAAAAAGATAAGGCCATCCTCTTATAGAGAAGAAGATAAGTGGATCATTTCTCGAATGAATGATGTTGTAGAGGAAGTTAACAGTAATATGGATAAGTTCGAAATGAGTATGGCAGCCCAAAAGATCTATGATTTTATCTGGAATGAATACTGTGATTGGTATATAGAAATGGTGAAGCCAAGGCTATACGGAGCAGACCCTGAAGATAAAGAAGTAGCTCAATTTGTTTTAATCAAGGTCATGAAGGATATGCTCAGGTTATTGCATGCTTTTATGCCATTTATAACAGAGGAAATATGGAGCTATTTACCTGGAACAGAGGGGTATCTGATTTTAGACAGGATTCCTAAGTATGATTCTGAAAATTGTTTCAATGAAGAAGTCAATCGCATGGAAATGACCATGGAGATGATTAGGGCAATAAGAAATATCAGAGCAGAGGCAGATACACAGCCTTCGAAGAAACTGAGAGCACTTGTTGTTGCTGAAGAAAAGAAAATAAAAGATATCCTTAAGAATGAAAGTCATATCAAGAATTTAGCCAATTTGCAGGAATTAACAGTCACAACAAGCGCAGCCGATATACCTGCTGATGCCATGTCAGCTGTTATCGAAGGGATAGAAATCTTTATTCCTCTTGACGATTTGGTTGATTTTAAAGCCGAATTTGAGCGGTTAACAAAAGAAGAAGATCGAATCATCAAAGAGATTGATAGGGTTGACAAGAAATTAGGTAATACAGGATTCATTGCAAAGGCTCCAAAGGAAGTTATCGATGGGGAAAAGGAAAAGAAAGCTAAATATGAAGAAATGATAGGAAAAATAAGAGAAAGAATTGAAATAGTGAAAAGAAAGATAGGATAGCGAATCCATGAATTATGAAGAAGCATTAGCTAAAATACAAACCTATAATCGATTTGGCAGCAAGCTGGGTCTTGAAAGGATGTCTAGGCTATTAGAAAGCTTAGGCAATCCCCAGGAGTCTTTAAAAATCATTCATGTAGCAGGAACCAATGGGAAAGGGTCTGTATGCCGCTTTATCACTTCTATTCTTCAAAGGGAGGGCTATAAGGTTGGATTGTATACCTCTCCTTTTCTTGAGAAATTTACTGAAAGAATAGAATTTGACGGAAGGCCTATTGATGAAGAAGATTTGGCTCGCTTTGCAGAAATAGTTCTTGAAAAAGCAGATTCAATGGTTGAGGATGGATGGGAAAGCCCAACAGAATTTGAAATCATTACGGCGATTGCTTTCTATTATTATGCAGAACAAAAACCAGACTATTTAATTCTTGAAGTAGGGCTCGGTGGCAGGGGTGACGCAACTAATGTCATAAAAAATCCTTTAGTCTCTGTCATAACCTCTATAGCCTATGATCATATGGATTATTTAGGGAATACCTTAGAGGCTATTGCAAAGGAAAAAGCCGGGATTATTAAGAAGGGAAGACCTGTTGTAGTCTGCGTGACGGAAGAGGGAACTTACAAGACTATTAAGGTTTTAGCTGACGAAAGAGGTTCGAAGTTTGTTGATGTCAATACAAAGAATATAAAGCAGATCATTCCCGGTGAAAATCAATATGATTTTACTGTAGAAATAGGCAACAAACCTATCGGTTATTCCATAACCTTAAGGGGAAATCATCAGGTACAGAATGCTTATACAGCCATCAAGGTCATTGAGGTATTGCGGGATGAAGGGATTCGTGTAAGTGAAGAAGCCATAAAGGAAGGGCTTGAGGGAGCAGAGCATAAGGGAAGGTTTGAAACAGTCTATGAAAACCCTTTAACGATTATTGACGGTGCTCATAACAATGCGGGCATGCAAAGCTTAAGGAATACAATAGAGCAAATTTTCCCCGGAAAGAAAATCTTATTGTGTCTAGGTATACTGAAAGATAAAGAAATAAAGGATATGCTGGATACCATTCTCCCAATTGCCTCAGAAATAATTGTAACAGAACCGAGCAATGATAGAAGGATGTCTTCAGAAGAGATTGCATCCAAAATAAAAGAAAAGGGTGTAAAATGTAAGAGTATTAGTAATAAGGAAGAGGCATTCAGAACCATTTTAAGTATGGGGCAAGATTTTGATGTTACAATCTATGCAGGATCCCTCTACTTGATTGGTGATATTCGCTCTTTATATAAAAAGATATAAAGAAAAGGTAAGTCAACGACCATGAAAATATCCTATGATTTTTATGGTCGTTTTTAATTGGGGTAATTATTTTTTAGTATATAAAAAATAATAGGTTGACATCCGTTTACCATCGTAGTATGATTTTGGTAAACGAACGTATACCTTTAGGAAGGGGAGCATACATATGAAAAGAATCAATTTATCTGACGGCGAGTGGAATATCATGAATGTTCTATGGGAAACAGCTCCGCAGACGATTACGCAACTTACGACTGCCCTGAAAAAATCAACAGGTTGGAGCAAACATACCATTATTACGATGCTGGGTCGTATGGAATCCAAGGGAGCTGTAAGATATGAGCAAGGAATCAGAGCAAAGCAATATTATCCAGCAGTGGAACAGATTGAAACAGCAATAGAAGAAACTGAAAATTTTCTAGACAAAGTCTATTCTGGAAGCTTAGGCCTTATGGTGAATACAATGGTTGAGAAAAACAGTTTGTCAAAGGAAGAAATCGATGAATTGTATGCCATCTTAAAAAGGGCTGAGGAGGGAGAAAATGATTGATACGATTATATCTTCATCAGCGCTGATTTTGATCATACTCATCATAAGAGTGTTGTTTAAGGGGAGGATCAATCCCATAGTGCAGTA
>CAYSBC010000010.1:0-4935 GCA_964429195.1 uncultured Eubacteriales bacterium
CCTGTAATCTTTATAAACTTACTATTTTCTTGAAGGGCTTTAATATTGGGTGTGCCACAATAACCCATACCGGCTTTTAAACCTCCAACAAGCTGATAAACAGTGTCTTTAAGGTCACCTTTGAAAGGCACCCTGCCTTCAACACCTTCCGGTACATATTTTTTCGCATCTGTTTGGAAGTACCTATCGCTACTACCGGCTGCCATTGCGGCAGAAGAGCCCATACCTCTATAAACTTTAAAACTACGACCTTTATAAATAACTTTTTCTCCGGGGCTTTCCTCAGTACCTGCAAACAAGGAACCTATCATGCAAACATCAGCGCCTGCAGCAATTGCTTTTGTGATATCTCCTGAAAATTTTATGCCTCCATCTGCAATAATCGGAATATCATAATGCTTGGCCACAGAATAGCAGTCATAAACAGCAGTGATTTGTGGAACACCAATTCCTGCAACAACTCGGGTTGTGCAGATAGAACCCGGGCCAATTCCGACTTTTACAGCATCTGCTCCTGCTTCGATTAAAAATTTTGTCGCTTCACCTGTTGCAATATTACCGGCGATAAGGTCAATGTGAGGGAAATAAGATTTTATTTGTTTAACGGTATTGTACACATTTTGGGAATGACCATGAGCTGTATCTACTACAAGGACATCAGCACCTGCAGATATTAATTTTTGAGCTCTATCCATGACATCTGATGTAACACCCAAGGCAGCGCCAACTAATAAACGACCTTTGGAATCCTTGGCAGCGGAAGGGTATAAGATGGTTTTTTCGATGTCTTTAATAGTAATAAGGCCCTTTAAAATACCATTCTCATCGATTAGAGGAAGTTTTTCTATCTTGTATTTTTTCAGGATGCTTTCTGCTTCTGCCATGGATATACCTTCTCGCGCAGTAACCAGGTTATCTTTTGTCATGACATCGGATATTTTTTTGAAGTGGTTCCCTTCAAAACGGATATCTCTGTTTGTAATAATGCCAACGAGTGTTTTATTATCGGAAACAATAGGTACACCGGAAATACGGTATTTAGACATGAGAGCTAAAGCATCTTCGATAATATGGTCCGGAGATAAATAGAAAGGATCAACAATAACACCGTGCTCACTTCTTTTTACTTTATCTACTTCTTCGGCTTGTTTGGATAAAGACATATTTTTATGAATGATACCTATTCCACCTTCGCGTGCAATAGAAATAGCTAATTTTGATTCAGTTACAGTATCCATACCGGCACTCATGATTGGGATAGAAAGATTAATATTTTTCGTTAATCTTGTCGATGTATCTGCATCTGTTGGAAGAAAATCTGACTTTTGAGGAACTAATAAAACGTCGTCAAAAGTAAGCCCTTCTAGACCAAATTTGTCATTCATTTTTTTCACATCCTTTCATGGGAAATATAAATTTTTTCAATATTTTAGATTTATTGTTAAGTGATATTTGATAATAGAAATAAGAAATATTTTCATCTATGTTACTAAAGTGGAAGAGAGGTGTCAATAATTTTCTCCCTTAAATTTATAATATTTCTTCGAGGTATTCTTCCAAACAAATTTGTCTTTCATACATTTCCTTGGAAGCCTCTTTGCCAACATAGCGAAGATGCCAAGGTTCATAGGAATAACCTGTAATATCTACCTTATCCTCAGGATATCTTATAATAAACCCGAATCGGTGTGCATTTTCTTTTGTCCATTCACTTTCTTCGGTATCCTTAAAGGCGTTGCCTATCTTGTAATCTGTGGATTTACAACTCAAATCAATAGCCAGGCCAGTTTGATGTTCACTTTGACCTGGAAGAGCACTCGTCTTATTAGCTAATTCAATAGAACCTTTGCTTTCTGCATTTCTTTTAAAGATAGAAAGCTGGACATCATAAGAGCGATAGCCTGATGTAGGTAAGATTTCTAGATTGGCTTCCGACTTGGCGGCTTCATAAAATTCCATAATTGCATCAGAAGCAACCTGCCTCATTTGAGCTTCCGCCTTTCTTCCGGGTGCATAAACCGGCAATAAAACGAGATCCTCATAGCTGGTATCTTTAGTGAGGTAATTTTTTTTATTAACTAAAACTAATATATCTTCAGGGTTGTCCACTATTTTCCCATCTGCATAATACTCTTCTGCCCCTTCTATAGGCACCTCAATGACAGGTGCTTCCACAATAGGATCTTCAATGATAGGATCCTCTTCAACAGGCATTTCATTATTTGGAGCCCCCTCATCAGGGTCTGTATCCTCGAATTCACCTATAGGATCCGTGATGTCTATATCTTCAGAAGCGGCAGTTTCGAAAACGGTTTGTTCTAATATATATTTTACTAGAAAGACAGCGATAAAGGTAAGCAATACTAATAGGATTACTTTTTTTCTCTTTTTTTTGGCTCTATTTAATTTTCTGGATTCAATGCTCATTATGCTTTCCCCCCCCCCATAGCCATCTGGAGCTTGTCCGAACTAATACGTATATCTTACTTGATATAGCATAAAAAACCAACAGATTTTCGCAAAAATTCATGAAAACTTAATATAAAAAAGACCACTTCGGAAAGTCCGGAAGTGATCTTTTCGTATCAAGTAATAATCAAGTTGTGGCATCAAAAGGTGATTACATCATACCGCCCATTCCGCCGCCCATTCCTGAAGGCATTGCATAGGCAGGATCATCTTTCTTTGCATCGATAACTGCAGCTTCAGTTGTCAATAGCATGGATGAAGCAGATGCAGCATTTTCAAGTGCTGACCTTGTTACCTTTGTAGGGTCAACGATACCGGCTTTGAACATGTCAACGTATTCTTCAGCAGCAGCATCAAAACCAATACCTAAAGGGCTATTTTTAACCTTTTCTACAACGACAGAACCCTCATAACCGGCATTGATTGCTATTTGTCTTAGAGGTTCTTCCAAGGCTCTCTTAATGATAAGGGCGCCTGTTTTAGCATCTGCTGTTAAAGTATCAACATAAGCTGCTACAGCTGGAATTGTATTGACTAAGGCTACTCCGCCTCCGGATACAATACCTTCTTCAACAGCTGCTTTAGTAGCATTGAGTGCGTCTTCAATTCTGTGTTTCTTTTCCTTTAGCTCCGTTTCAGTTGCAGCACCAACTTCAATGACAGCTACTCCACCGGACAATCTTGCAAGTCTTTCTTGTAGTTTTTCTCGGTCAAATTCAGAATGAGTTTCAATAATTTGAGCTTTAATTTGTTGTACTCTACCTGCTATGGCTGCCTTATCTCCAACACCGTCAATGATTGTTGTGTTATCTCGGTTAACTTTTACAGTTGTTGCAGTACCTAGCATATCCAGTGTTGCTTCTTTTAATTCAAGGCCTATTTCTTCAGAAATCACTTGACCGCCTGTTAGTATGGCAAGGTCTTCTAACATAGATTTTCTTCTATCACCAAAACCTGGAGCTTTTACAGCAACACATTCAAAAGTACCTCTTAATTTATTAAGAACGATTGTAGCAAGAGCTTCGCCTTCCATGTCTTCGGCGATGATAACAAGTTTCTTTCCTTGTTGAACAATTTGCTCTAAAATAGGTAATAATTCTTGAATGTTGGTTATTTTCTTATCTGTTATTAATATATATGGGTTATTGTATACTGCTTCCATTTTTTCTGCATCTGTGACCATATAAGGAGATAAGTATCCTCTATCAAATTGCATACCTTCAACTACATTTAGAGTAGTTCCCATGGATTTAGATTCTTCAACAGTGATAACACCATCTTTTCCGACCTTTTCCATAGCTTCTGCTATTAATACACCAATCTCAGAATCATCTGCAGAGATAGCTGCTACTTGAGCAATGCTTTCTTTGCCTTCAACCGGTTTGGATATTTTTTTAAGTTCTTCGATAGCAACATCTACAGCGCCTTTGATCCCTTTTCTTAGAATCATAGGATTAGCTCCTGCTGTAACGTTTTTAAGGCCCTCTTTGACGATGGATTGAGCTAACAGGGTAGCTGTTGTTGTACCGTCACCGGCAACATCATTGGTTTTGGTAGCAACTTCTTTTACAAGTTGTGCTCCTATATCTTCAAAAGCATCCTCTAATTCAATTTCCTTTGCTATTGTAACGCCATCATTGGTAATAATAGGTCCGCCATATTTACGTCCTAAAAGAACGTTACGTCCTTTAGGTCCAAGAGTTACTTTTACTGTGTCTGCAAGTTTATCAACACCACTTTCAAGTTTTCTTCTGGCGTCTTCGCCAAATTTAATATCTTTAGCCATATTCTAATAACCTCCTATAATATGTTTTATTTTACAACTGCAAGAATATCTCTTTGAGACAGGATAGTGTATTCTTCACCGTCATATTTAATGTCTGTTCCTGCATATTTTGAGAATATAACAGTATCACCTACAGAAACTTCCATAGTGATTTCTTTACCATCAACAACTCCACCGGGACCAACTGCCATTACCTCAGCCATTTGGGGTTGTTCTTTTGCCTGGTTAGGTAAAACGATACCACTTTTGGTTTTTTCTTCTGCTTCAAGTCTTTTGATGACAACTCTGTCACCTAATGGTTTAATGTTCATAAAAATGTTACCTCCTTATATTTTGTTAGTCCTTTGCTATCATTTCATAGATTACGAATGCACGAAGACTAAAAATTCTTATGTAGATAAGTTCAACTATTTGTTAGCACTCTATTCCGATGAGTGCTAAATATAATTTAAACTATATAAGTCAGTTAATCAAGTGCAATAATTTGAAAATATGAGCTAAAATCAGAAATTAAATAGAATAAACATATTTAATCTTAATATTCCATTAAGATTCTAATGTATTCATCGTTTTTCTCTATTTCCTATTATAGAATCAGAAAGACAGAAGAGATTTGAATGCTACTTCATTCAGGAAAAGATGAAATTTTTATGAAAATTCAAATCTATGATTATAGTCAA
>CAYSBC010000010.1:5035-25973 GCA_964429195.1 uncultured Eubacteriales bacterium
ATTGGGGTATAAAAAGATTAGCAAGAAAAAAGGCTATTAAATTATAGATGAAAGGGAGGTAAAAAAATGAGAAGTAATATAAAAGAGTTAATAGATATTGCTACAAGCAGCAGTTTGACTTATGAGCAGAAGCACCACAATTTAGCTAATGCAGCAGAGAGACTAGTGGATCCTATTGAAGTATTGGGCTATAGAAAAAAAGATGTGGAATATGTCGAAAAAGATTTTATATGTGAATTAAATGAAGGATTCCTTCCTTACAGACCTCGCTATATCCTCCCAGATTATTCTTTATTTGTAGAAAAAGGTTGTGAATTTTTAGATTTAAAGAGTCCAAAGGATTTAGATGAATTGTTGGATGGTCTCTTGATTTTATATAAAAATGTTCCCTCAATCACTTCTTTCCCTGTTTTTATAGGATTTTTGGATCAATTGATAGAGCCTTTTATGACGGATGAAGAAAAAGACTATATCAAAATAAAAAGGTTTCTCAATCATATTGACAAGACCATACCAGATTCTTTTTGCCATGGGGATATAGGACCGAAAAAAACAAAGGCAGGATTACTTATTTTAAAAGCTGTCATCGAATTAGAAAATCCAACACCGAATATGAGCTTTCTCTATGATGAAGATGAGACAGAAGATAGCTTTGCCTTGAGCGCTATCGAAGCTTGTTTAAAGGCTGCAAAGCCGTCCTTTGCCAATTACAAAAAATATAAAGAAGACTTAGATGAGCTTGGTCTTGCCAGCTGTTACAATGCATTACCATTGGCAGGTGGTGCATACACCTTGAATAGGCTCAGGCTAGGCACAATAGCTCGAAGTACAGGCTCCCTAGATGAATTTTTAGATAAGGTATTACCGGACGTATGCGACTCCATGGCTTATATTACAGACAGAAGAATAGAATTTATTGTTGAGAAGTCTAATTTTTTTGAAACGTCTTTTTTGTCAAGAGAGGGATTTGTCAAAAGAGAAAATTTCACGGCTATGTTTGGTATTGTAGGGTTAGCTGAAGCAAGCAATCATTTTTTAGCTTTAGAGGGGAAAAATGAGAGATTTGGTACTTCTGCCCGGGGAGATGAAATAGCACACTTTATCATGACGAAGATACATGATATTGTGAATAATCACCAAGCAGTCTATTCAGAGAGAACGGGGGGAAAATATTTATTGCATGCTCAAGTGGGTGCGTCCATTAGTCCGGAAGATGCTCTAAATACTCCGGCCCATAGAATACCGGTAGGGGAAGAGCCTGTTTTACCTCTTCACTTGACTCAAGCAGGTCAATTTCATGAGTATTTCACATCAGGAACCGGAGATCTATTTGCTTTTGATCAAACTTATTTAAATAAAAAGGAAGCCTTATTGGATATTATTAAGGGAGCTTTTAGAAATGGTTTTAGATATATAACAACCTATCAAGAAAATACGGATTTGATACGTGTAACAGGATACTTGGTTAAGAAAAGTCAGGCTAAGAAAGCCGAGAATAATGAAGTGGTTTTAAGGAACACAGCTATTCTAGGGGCAGGCTCCAACAATGCAGCCCATGTGTTCAGCAGAAGGACCAGAACAAATGGAGAATAAAGCTTTTATTAATAAATTGATTCCTTTCTCTAATGTGGATGGACCAGGAAACAGATATGCTCTGTTTTTCCAGGGATGCAATATCCATTGTATTTACTGCCACAACCATGAAACGATCAATTACTGTAACCATTGTGGTCAATGTGTTGCCGCATGTCAGTACGGGGCATTACAAATAATGAACAACAAGGTTATCTACGATGAGAGCAAGTGCCAAAGCTGTGATAGCTGTATTATGGCCTGCGAATACAATGCTTCGCCTAAAGTGAAGAATTATAGTGTGGATGAGGTTTTTGAAGATATAAAAAAATATAGAACATTTATTAGGGGAATAACAGTTTCAGGAGGAGAACCGACTCTTCATAAGGATTTTATTATCGAGTTATTTAAGAAGGTCAAGGATTTAGGCTTGAGCTGTTTTGTGGATACTAATGGATTTTTCGACTTTGAAGAGAACTTGGATTTAATTGATGTTACCGATAAATTCATGATAGACATAAAAACCAGTAAGGCGGGATTAATGGAATTATGCGGGGTAACCTTGCCTCATCCTATCCCTAATCTCAAGAAGCTCTTAGCTATGGATAAAATCTATGAAGTTCGAACAGTCATCCTTGAAGATAAAAACATAGAAGAGGTCGTTCAGGAAGTGGCTAAAATTTTAAAGGATTACCCCCATGTACCCTATCGTTTAATTAAAGTTCATTTACAAGGTCTGAGGGAAGAACAGAAGCTTTTATTAAGGGACATAGTTCCTTCCGACGCTTACATGGACAAAATAAATGCCTTGGCTAAAAGGTAAAAGTTGATTCTTCAATCATGTTTTACTATAATAACTATACGAAGCAGAAAACGGAGTGATTCTATGGTACTAAGGATACTATTTTTAGGGATGTTATGCATTCCTATCCTATATTTGATGTTCATTTTAATAGGCTATCTTTTAGATGATATTGTTAAGCAAAAAAGCGATAATATTTCTAGATAATGGGCAAGAGTAAATTGAGCTTTCTACTGCTGAAAGGAATTAGAATGAGTGGAATATTTATAACAATAGAAGGACCGGATGGTTCAGGGAAGTCGACACAAGTGGAATTGCTTCAAAAGTATTTAAAGGCTAAAGGGAAGAACATCGTTATTACCAGGGAGCCTGGGGGAACCAGAATAGGAGAAATGATTCGAAATATCATCTTGGATCGAGAAAATACGGAAATGGATTACGTGGCAGAAGCCTTACTCTATGCTGCATCAAGGGCTCAACATGTGGAGCAAATTATTAAGCCTGCACTTCTTAAGGGCGATGTGGTGATATGCGATCGTTATGTGGATTCAAGTATTGTATATCAAGGTGTGGGACGGGGTTTAGGAGAATCTGTGAGCATTATTAATGAAATTGCTATTAAAGGCTGTATGCCGGATATTACTTTTCTATTTAAATTAGACCCTTCCATAGGTAAAGGCCGCATCAAAGCAGAAGACAGATTAGAAATGGAAAAAATGGAATATCATAATAAAGTATATGAAGGTTACTTGGAATTAGAAAAAAGGTATCCTGAGCGAATAAAAGGAATCGATGCATCAAGAGAGATTCATGTGATCCATGAAGAAATAAAAAAATATATAGAAGAACTAATTATAAAATAACCTATAGATTAATGAATACTTTATAGGTTATATTATTAGAGATGTGGTATGTGTATGAGTTTTGAAGAAATTTTAGGACAAGATAATGTCATAAAGAGGTTAAAAAAATCAATAAAAGATAAAAGTATATTTCATGCTTATATTTTTGAAGGACCCGAAGGCGTTGGAAAGAAAATATCAGCCTTTCATTTTGCAAAAGCTATGTTTTGCACATCCGGCACAGGAGATAGCTGTGAAGCTTGTTCTTCATGCCGGAAGATGAACCATGGGAATTATTCGGATTATTATATCATTGCTCCTGAAGACAAAAATATATTGGATGCCCAGCTGGAAGAAATTCAAAAAATAATAGCGAAGAAGCCAATAGAGGGCAAAGGTGCTGTTATTATGATAGATAAAGCTGAAAGCATGACTGTTAGGGCACAAAACAGAATTCTTAAAACTTTGGAGGATCCTATTGGGGATACTGTTTTTATTCTTATAACAGACAATGCAAGCAGTCTATTAGATACAATTCAATCACGATGCATTACTATTAAGTTTAAGAATATAGATAAAAAGATTATAAAAAAGTACCTCATAAAGGAATATGACTTGGAAGAACAAAAGGCAGCTATGATAGCTGCATTTTCAGCAGGGTCTATTGGGAAAAGCAAAAAACTTTATGAATCTGAGGAATTTTTAAACTTTAGAGAAAGCGGCATTAATCTTGCCCAAAGGCTGGGTAACTTGGAAGAAAGAGATTATGATGACGTGTTGAAGATATTTGAAGAGAGTAAAGGTTCTTTTATAGAGCTTGCAGATATACTTGAGTATTGGTATAGAGATATAGCCATTATCAAGCTGAATGGCGATAAAGAAATAATTACAAACATTGATTATTTAAGTGATATAATAAGAAAAAGCAATGCAATAGAATTAAAAAAATGTATTCAAATAATAGAACTATTGGAACAGGCGAAACGGGATTATAAAATGAACATCAATTATAATTTGTTGATTAAGAATATGATGATCAAAATACAGGAGGTCTAACATGGTAAAAGTTGTAGGAGTAAGATTTAAGAAAGCCGGAAAAATATACTACTTTGATCCTGACAATGTTGAAATAGATAAAGGTACGAATGTTATTGTAGAAACATCACGAGGTGTAGAATTTGGTAATGCAGTCATTGGTACAAAAGAAGTACCGGAGGAAGAGATTGTACAACCTTTAAAAAAGGTCATTCGAATAGCAACAGAGGAAGACATAGAGCATCATAAGAAGAATATCGAGAACAAGAAAAGGGCTGTAGAATTATGCTTGGAAAAGGTTGAAAAACACAATCTTAAGATGAAGCTCATTGATGTGGAATATACATTTGATAATAATAAAATAATTTTTTATTTTACTGCAGAAGGACGGGTAGATTTTAGAGAGCTGGTGAAGGATCTTGCAGCAATTTTCAAGATGAGAATTGAGCTAAGGCAAATAGGTGTGAGAGATGAAGCTAAAATGCTTGAAGGTATCGGAACCTGCGGCAAGAGTCTTTGTTGCTCATCTTGGTTAGGTGATTTCGAACCCGTGTCTATTAAGATGGCTAAGATACAAAATTTATCTTTAAACCCCACTAAGATTTCAGGGATATGTGGTCGTCTCATGTGCTGTTTAAAATATGAAAGTGATACCTATCAATCCCTTAGGAAGGATTTACCTGATGCGGGTGATAAAATTAAGACCCCTCAAGGGAATGCACGGGTTATGGAAAGCAATGTCTTACAAAGTATTGTTAAAGCAAGACTTATTTTAGAAGAAAGAAAAAAGGATAGCGAGGAGAAATTAGGAGAGGATATACTGGTATTTAAAAAATCAGATGTTAAAATTATAGGAACTAAGAAAAATCGAGATGATGACATTGTAATAGATGAACAACTTATGAATGAACTGAAAGATATTTTAGATGATTAATGGAGAATATTTATGAAGAAGAGATATCTATTATTATTTATCATTTTATTACTTTTGCTGACAACCGGATGTAACAGAACCCCTAAGGAGAATAATGATGCTGAAAATAATTTGCCACCTGAACCCGAGGAAGAGGTCGTTAAAGAATCTTTCTTTGTAGGGGATAGGTATAAAGATATTTTGCTGGATAATAACAGTGGGGACAGTGAAAAATTATCGGATTATTTGGGAAAGCCCATTTTAGTTAACTTTTGGGTTTCTTGGTCTCCCGGATCTGAGAACATTAATGATACTTTAAAAGAATATTATGCTGATATAAAAGACAGTATGCACGTGATATCCATTAATGTAACTGCTATTGAAAACAATAACTTAGAGTATATCATCAAATATATCGAATCTGAAAGGTATCCTTTTCCGGTATACTATGATTTAGATGGACAAATTTCCAGGGATTATCTTGTAAGGTCTTTTCCTACAGGGTATATTATCGACAAACAGGGTTTTATAGAAAAAATATTTATTGGAGATGTGGATGAAGAGTTGTTTCTCTTAGAAATAGAGAAGGCTATTTCAGGCAGAAAAGAATAAAATGAAAAATGATTTGAAAGAAAATGAAAGAATAGAAGAGATAGGCTTCGGAGGTTTAAAACTCATACAGAATCCGGATGGATTTTGTTATGGCATCGATGCCGTAATATTAGCCAAGTTTTGTACAATAAAAAAGGGGGATATTGTTGTTGACCTAGGTACGGGGACAGGAATAATCCCCATTATTTTGTCCTGCACGGAAGCTGAAAAGATATGGGGTATTGAGATACAAAAGGAAGTTGCGGAAATGGCTCAAAGAAGTATAGAGCTGAATGGACTTCAAGACAGAATTCATATTGTCAATATGGATATGAAAAACATTTCGGATCAATTTCAGAAGAATTCTGCAGATGTTGTGGTGTCTAATCCACCTTATGTCAAGTATGGGAGTGGGTTAATAGGGCAACAATCCATTAAGACCAGGTCGCGGCATGAAACAGATATCTCTTTAGAAGAGGTCATACAAACAGCTTGCTATCTGTTAAAAGAAAAAGGTGACTTTTATTTGGTGCATAGGCCTTATCGATTAGTAGATATTTTATGGCATTGCAGACAATTCAGATTAGAGCCTAAGACGATTAGGTTTGTTTATCCTAAAGCAGGCAGGGAACCCAATATTGTGCTATTGCACTGTGTGAAATATGGAAATCCAGAATTAAAGTTTATGCCTCCTTTATATGTCTATCAGGATGATGGGGACTATACGAAGGATATCTACAAGATATATGAAAAAAAGTGAACGGTGTTAATCCTGCTGTTGAATCAATCAAAAAAGTGCTGTATTAAATATATATTATGTTTAATACAGCACTTCCAATTATCATTAATTTCTAGACCCTTTATTAAAAATGCTCAATTATTATGGTTATAGTAAAATTAACTACCCCTAGTATAAAGTTAATATAACTAATCTTCTCTATTATAATGATTTAATCTCAGACAAGCAATCAGAGCAGATATTTTTGTCGTGTAATCTTTTTACATCTTTTGCATTACCGCAGAAAATGCATGCGGGTTCATATTTTTTCAAAATTATGAATTCACCATCAACATAAATCTCTAAAGGATCCCTAATCTCAATATTAAGGGTTCTTCTGAGTTCTATGGGTAAAACTACACGGCCAAGCTCATCAACCTTTCTAACAATTCCAGTAGCCTTCACTATATAACCTCCTCACTCACAAATTAGATGATATTTATAAATATGTCAAAAAACTCTACAAATTATCATAACAAATATGAAAAAGATAGTCAATAAATAACGACATTTCATTCGGAAAAAGTACTATTTTTCACTATGATCCCGTCGGATGAGATTTCTTAAAGAAGTAATAGCATTGATGAGTGAAGTGAGTGCTGATACCACATTCTGATTCCCTTTTATGGAATTAGTCAATATTGTTATGGATTTGGAAATATCCCCCACAGCTGATTGTAAAGATTCAGTACTGTCTGAGGCTACAGAAGTAATTCTTTCAACATCTTCAAGAATAGAATACACCTTTTTTACAGATGGGATAATATTTTTTATTAAGAGTATTAAGTAAATAAGCAAAAATAAAAATGCTAAACCAAGAAGAATTATGCCTAATTCAGCCAAGGTCAATGTTATAGTCAAATGATACACCTCCTTAAGATTCAACACACTTTATAAGTGAGTGGTTACTCTATATTTTGTTTAATCTGTTACTTAATTATTACTCATAATAGGATATTTTACAATAATTATTGAATAAAAATAAAAAATTACTTCAGGTTAAGTAATACTCCATTATTTTTAGGAATAGGATGTAATTAGGCGGAAGAGTGTGAAGTTTAGCAAAAAGGGGTAGAAGAATGAATGTTATCTGGATTGGATTAGCCTTGATGAGTATTGTAGTAGGCATGATTACAGGACATTTAAAGGAAATTAACGAAGCCTTTTTAAAGTCTTGTGACGATGCCGTATTTTTTACTATTGGGCTTATGGGTATTATGGCCCTATGGTCAGGATTTATGAACATTGCCAAGGAAGCAAAGCTCATTGACAAGATTGCACAAAAATCCATGCCTGTCTTTAATATTTTGTTTCCAAAAGAAAAAAATAAAGAAACACTGAGTCTCATTACAATGAATATCATCATGAATATGTTTGGAGCAGGTAATTCAGCCACAGTTTTTGGTATAAAGGCTATGGAATCTCTCGATAAAAATAATCACTTTAGTAAAAAAGCCAGTACGACAATGTGCATGTTTTTGGTGATTAACATGTCTTCTGTTCAGCTGATTCCTATAACAGTTATGAAGATAAGAAATGATGCAGGTTCCATAGACCCGGCCGATATTATATTACCGGGTTTAATCGCAACAGGGATATCGACAATTGTTGGCATATTATTTTGCAAATATTTTGAGGGGAGAGACAGATGCAAATAGCAAATACCTTATCCTATAGCATTATGCCACTGATGATTACACTCATATTGCTATTTGGTGTTAAAGAAAGAATAAATGTTTACGATGCATTTATAGAGGGTGCAAAAACAGGAATTCAAACAGCTATGAAAATTATGCCCTACATGATCGCCATCTTTTTAGTGATTAGCCTTTTTAGACAATCCGAAACACTTGGAATTCTTGAAAGGTTATTAAATCCCATCTTTGATAAAATCGGTTTCCCGAAGGAATTATTCAGTATGCTTTTGATAAAACCTATTTCAGGAAGCGGTTCCTTAGGAGTGGTTAAGGACATCATCACGGCATATGGTCCAGACAGCTATATTGGAAGAACAGCCTCTGTTATGATGGGGTCTGCTGAAACAATATTTTATACCATAACCATTTATTTTGGAGTCACTCATGTAAAGAATATAAGATATACATTAGCGGGTGGACTAGTAGCCTATGCTGCAGGTGTCATTGCATCTATTATCCTATGCAGATATTTATAATTTTCCTGGGTATAAAAAACCTTTTTAAGGGTAAAATGATATTATGAAAAGAAAAAATACACTTGTATATATATTTTCGTCCCCCTTTAATATCTATACGGAAAAGTGCATTTTTTCTTTTCTATTTAGGACAAAAGAAAATTATTAAAAATTTATTTTCAATGCCGTTTTTAAGACATAAATAAAAACAAAAAACTATTGATAAATGAGTTGAAATTAGATAGAATTTTAGTGGTACAGATAGAATGTCTAGGAGGATATAACGCGTGGCAAAATACATTATTGGGAAAAGTCAACCCTTAGTCGGGGAAGTAGAGATTAGTGGATCCAAAAACGCAGTGCTGCCTATTATGGCTGCGACAATATTAACGTCTGATGATTGTATAATTGAAGAAATTCCAAGGCTTCGAGATGTAGACATTATGAGTCGGCTCTTAGGAAGCTTGGGAGCTACAACTGATATAAATTATGATGAAAAAGAAATAAAAATATCATGCAAGAACATTGAGACCGCAGAAGCATCTTATGAATTAATCAAACAGATGCGAGCATCGGTACTTATTATGGGCCCATTGCTAGCGAGGTATGGGAGAGCTAAAGTAGCATTGCCGGGAGGATGTAATATAGGATCTCGCCCCATTGATTTACATCTCAAGGGATTTCAGGCACTGGGTGCACAAATTGATATCGGTCATGGCTATGTAGAAGCTGTCGCCGATAAACTGATAGCAGACAAAATTTATTTAGACTTCCCTAGCGTTGGGGCAACTGAGAATATTATGATGTGCGCCACATTGGCTGAAGGGACAACCATTATAGAAAATGCTGCCGAGGAGCCTGAAATTGTTGATTTGGCTAACTTCTTAAATGGTATGGGTGCAAAAATTAAAGGCGCCGGTACAGATACAATCAAAATAGAAGGTGTTACCAGTTTAAAGGGAACCCGGCATGCCATTATACCGGATAGAATAGAAACGGGAACATTTATGGTGGCTGCAGCAATCACTAGAGGAGATATTTTAATAAAGAATACAATGGCAGATCACGTTAAGCCAATTATAGCAAAGCTCAAGGAATGCGGTGTAGAAATTGAAGAAATAAAATCTGATCTTCGGGTACGGGCTAATAAAAACATTATACATACAGATATTAAGACCTTACCTTACCCGGGTTTTCCAACAGATATGCAGGCTCAGTTCATGGCCCTGTTGACAACTGTTGAAGGAACAAGTATCGTTATCGAAACTGTTTTTGAAAACAGATACATGCACATTGGTGAGCTCAACAGAATGAGTGCCAATATTAAAATAGAAGGTCGAAGTGCAGTCATTCAAGGACCGAGGAGATTACAAGGCGCCCAGGTAACGGCAACCGATTTAAGAGCAGGTGCGGCTTTAGCTTTGGCAGGACTTGTTGCTGAGGGTGAGACTGAAATACTGGATATCTACCATATCGAAAGAGGTTATTCTGATTTTGAAAAAAAGATTAGAAGATTAGGTGGTAAAATTAAAAGAGTAGAATAAAAATAAAAGTAAAGTAGTCTTAAAGAGCATATCTTTAGGACTACTTTTTTTATGAATAATTTGTCCATTCAGACCATATACATGAAATAAGAAAGGTTTGGTGGGCAAAGATATGAAAAAACTTATATTTATAATTGTTGCACTCATGTTAATTGTAATTGGTGTACCCATTATGATTGTACTTTTTTTTGATACAGATACAATCGAGCAACCTGAAATTGAATCCCAGTATAAAATTAAGGTGATGATTAACGCAACAAAAGAGATTCAAGAAATTGACTTAGAAGAATACCTTAAAGGAGTTGTTGCTTCAGAGATGCCGGGAGAATTTGAATTGGAAGCACTCAAGGCTCAAGCTGTAGCTGCCCGAACTTATGCCATGGCTAGGACAAAAACATTTAACGAAAATGGACATCCGGATCATAAGGGCGCACCACTATGCGATACGACTCATTGTCAGGTGTACAAGTCCAAAGAAGCTATTCGAAATATAAAATCGGAATATTGGATGGATACTTATTGGAAAAAAATAAGCCAAGCTGTTCATGATACGAGAAGTATGGTCATGACATATGATAATAAACTTGTTGATCAACCCCTTTTCCATTCCACAAGTGGCGGGAGAACAGAGAACTCAGAGGATGTATTTGTTTCAGCTGTACCCTATTTAAGAAGTGTAAACAGTCCCTATGAAAGCGAATCGCCTCATTTAAAAGATACAGTAAGCTTAACCAAAGAAGAATTTAAGAGGAAAATAAGCAATAAATATAAAAACTTAGTATTGAATGTAGATAAAGCTATGGACGAAATAAAAATAATAGAAAGAAGTGATGGGGACAGAATTGTCAAGGTGAGGATTGGCAACTTGGTTCTATCAGGTAGGGATGTCCGAGAAACACTCAATCTAAAATCAGCTAATTTTACGGTGACTACTTCAGGCAATAACATTGTATTTACGACAGTTGGTTATGGCCATGGGGTAGGCATGAGTCAATACGGCGCATACGGCATGGCAAAAGAAGGATATTCTTATGATGAGATACTGAAGTATTATTACCAGAACGTAGAAATACAAAGCTTAGATATGATACAATTGTAAAAAATAATGCTCTATAAAGTAGGTGTTGAAATGCCCTTAAACCTTGTATTGTATCCCTTGAATAAAGATATAAAAGAGTACATGTATGGAAAAATTAAAAATAAAATGCAGGATAAAGACCAAAGAATCATTCTTATCGTACCTGAACAATATACCCTCCAAGCTGAAAGGGAAACTTTAGATGCGTTGAACCTTTCCGGCATGATGGATATAGAAGTATTTAGTTTCACCAGGCTGATGCATACGATTCTAGAACAACTGGGTGGTGTAACGAAAGTTCCAATCCAAGAACATGGTAAACATATGATACTTTTCAAAATCTTAAATGAAATGGATGGCGAGCTGGAAATATATAAGAAGATGGCAAAAAGACATGGCTTTATCGGCCTATTAAATAACTTGATTAAGGATTTGAAGCAAGCCAATATCGGTTGGAGTGATTTTGCTTTGGAAAATTTTACACAAGATCATATTGTACTTAAGAAAAAAATGAAAGATATTCGTTTAATATACGAAAAATTCAATACATACCTAGAAAAAAAATATGTGGATACTGAGGATTTGATGAAAATTGCTATATCGAAAATAAAACAGTCCAACCTTTTTAATAACACGATTTTTTGGATTGATGGATTTGACTATTTTAATCCTCAAATGTTCTCTATCCTTGAACAAATCATAGAATATTCTCAAGAAGTGAATATTAACCTTGCTTTGGACTCAGATAAGAAAAGTCAATCAAGAGAGGTGTTTTATGTTACACAAAATACTTTGGATAGATGTATCCAAATAGCAGAGAGACTATCAAAAAAGTACAACATTGTTTATTTAGATGAAAAGTACAATTTAAACAAGATAAAAGAGTTGGAACATCTGGAGCAACAATTATTTCAGTATCCTGTAACCCCCTATGGGGAAGAAGTTCAAAATATTCAAGTTTATGGGTGCAGCAATTATGCATCCGAAGTTGAAACAGTAGCAACAAAAATAATAGAGCTTGTTAAAAATAAACAATATCGTTTTAGAGATATTGCCATTATTTGCAATGATATGGACAACTATCATCATGTGATAAAGAGATTGTTTGGAGAGTACGAAATACCCTTCTTTATGGATGATAAGCAAAGCATTATGAGGAATCCTTTTATAGAAGGGATTATGGCGCTTCTGGATATTCTATCCAAGGGATATCAGACAGAAGATATTTTTCGTTTTTTAAAAACAGGTCAGTTTATTTGTGAACGAGATGCCTATGAAAACCTTGAAAATTATGCGATTCGTTATAATATTAGAGGAAAAAAGTGGACAAAGGATTTTGTTTTAGGAAGAAATGAATATGAGGAGAAAGCATTTGAGCAATTAAATGCAACAAGAAAAGAAATCATCAGCCTTATCAGGTCCCTTGATCAAAAAATCAACAAAGTATCGACAGTATCAGAAAAAACGAAGGCTCTTTATGGATTTTTGAAAAACGAATGCGACATTTTAAATCGTGTGGAAATTTTTATTGATTATTTAAGGGACAATAACGATTACATTAACATGAGGCAAACTGCGCAGATATGGAATCTCATCCTGAGCAATTTTGATCAGATGGTTGAACTCATCGGTGATATTGAAGTATCGAATAAAGAGTATGGGGAGGTATTGAAGGCAGGTTTTGAATCGGTCGAAATCAGTACCATACCAACAACTGTGGATGAAGTCGTGATTGGAGATGTCAGGCGGAGCAGAATAGGGCAGATTAAAGCCCTTTTTATTGTGGGAGCCAACGATGGTATTTTGCCAAAGGTCTATAATTCGGAAGGTCTTTTATTGGAAGAAGAAAAAGAAGTTCTTAAGGAATATAATCTTGAAATTGGTGAAACCAACACTTTTAAAATAAAGGAAGAAAAATTATTACTCTATAAGTTGTTATGTCAACCCAAGGAGTATTTGTTTATGAGTTATTCCGTTTCGGATACTTCGGGAAAGGAAATAAAACCGTCTATATTCATTAACAGTCTTAAAACAATATTTGAAGCTTTGAAGGTTAAAAAGGATATCCTAAGTGATAGGGACTATTCCCAACTGATCTATACGGCTCAAAGCACACTCAAACATTGGATTGGAGAAATAGGACAAGGTATAGAAGGAAAAGAAATAGCTCCTGAGTGGAAAAATGTTCATAATTGGTATATTGATAACAAAGATTATACCAAGGAATTGCAGATGATTTATAAAGGATTTTACCATGAGAAGACATTTGAAAAATTGCGAAAGGAACATGCAGGAAAGCTTTATGAAGAAAAGGTTTTAAGTCCTTCAAGGCTGGAGACCTTTGCATCTTGTCCTCAATCCTATTTTCTTAAATACGGTATGCAAATAGAAGAAAGAAAAAAATATGAAGTAGCTTCTCTTGAAATGGGGAGCATTTATCATACTGCTCTCATGCTGTTTTTTAAGCGTATCAAGGAAAAAAGATTATTCTTGGAAGACCTGGACTATGATGAGATTTCTAGCATGATTGAAGACATTATAAAAGAAATTTCCAAGGACTATTTAGAGGGCATACTCAAATCGGACAAAAGCAACCTCTATAAAATGCGCAGGATAACCAAGGTTGTGAAGAAAACAACATGGATTTTAGTTCAACATATCAGGAAAGGGAATTTCAATCAAAGCTATTATGAAGCAAGTTTTGGCAGAAAAGGTTTGTTTCCACCTCTTGAGGTCATTTTTGAAAATGGAGAAAGAGTCTATATTGAAGGCAGAATTGACCGAGTGGATATTCTAAGCAAAGAAGATGAAATTTATGTCAAGGTCATCGATTATAAAACCGGCGGGAAGGACCTTGATTTAAATGAAATAATTAATGGACTTCAGCTTCAACTTATACTCTATCTCAATGCAGCTATGGAAGGAATTCAAAGGCAGAATGCAGATAAGACATTAAAACCGGCAGGTATGCTTTATTTCAAAATAGATAATCCGTTAATTGAATCGGATAAAATTAACGATGACGAACAACTCATCGCCATGATTCAGGATGAAATTAAAAAAAGATTCAAGATGGATGGGATTATTTTAAGGGATGTTGAAATCATCAAGGAAATAGATCATGAGTTTGAAAAGCAATCGGACATGCTTTATGCGCGGCTAGCAAGAGATGGAAGCTTGGCTGAAAGTGATAAAATATTGGATGAGGAACAATTCAAAAAACTAAACGATCAAATTATGGATTTAGTCAAAGAAATAGCTTATGACATATGGGGAGGCAATATAGCCGTAAAGCCTAAGAGGATAAGTAGGCAAATAACATCCTGCACCTACTGTCCATACAAGACCATCTGCATGTTTGATGAGAGCTTAGATGAAAAATATGCAAAATTAAAAGAGTATCAAAGGGATTGAATTTAAAAATCCATTCTAACTACAACCTGAACAGACTGCAATTAGAATGGATTTTTGCTATCTTTAGTAAATTCTATTATATGGGAAGCCTTCTCTTGATAATGTTTCCAGTATTCTTTGGATGTGAAGATGACCATTGGTTTCCACAATCACTTCCAGCTGCACATTCATAAAACGATCAATAGCTTTAAATTGGTTGTGATCCAGTTGGATAACGTTTGCGCCTAGATCCGCTAATATCTGTGCAACTTTTAAGAGTTGTCCCGGTTTATCCGGTAGGTCAACAGTAAAGCAAAGGATTCTTCCTCTGGCAATTAAACCTTTATTGATAACAGAAGAAATAGTAACAACATCAATATTGCCACCGCTTAAAAGTGAAACAATGTTTTTCCCTTTGCCGTTCATATTTTTTAAAGCTGCAATGGGAAGCACGCCTGCTGTTTCAGCTATGAGCTTATGTTTTTCAAATAAGAGAAGGGAAGCTTCCATGATGTCAGCTTCAGAGACAATGACGATATCATCCACATATTTCTTAGCAATTTCAAAAGGTATATCCCCAGGAGTTTTTACTGCAACACCTTCTGCCATCGTATGAACAGAAGAAAGCTCAACCAATTTCTTTGAATCAATGGAAGCTCTCATGGCTTTAGCCCCTTCAGGCTCTACACCGATAATTCTTATGTTAGGATTGATGGCCTTTACAGCTAAGGCGATGCCGGCTATTAAACCTCCGCCGCCAATGGGAACTAATATTTCTTCTGCATTTTCTAATTCTTTGACTATCTCCAGGCCTATAGTTCCCTGACCGTAGATGACATCAAAATCATTAAAAGGATGAACAAAGGTGTAGCCCTCTGATTTTGATAATTCCATTGCTTTTTGATAGGCTTCATCATAGATATTGCCGTAAACTATAACCTCAGCACCATAAGACCGAGTACCCTCAATCTTGATAAGTGGTGTCACATTAGGCATGACAATATAGGATGGGATACCTAACTTTTCAGCTGAATAAGCAACACCCTGAGCATGATTCCCTGCAGAGGATGCAATGATTCCATGGGATTTTTCGCTTTCTGTAAGGTTGATGATTTTATTGTAAGCCCCTCTTATTTTAAAAGAGCCTGTAATCTGTAGGTTTTCCGGTTTAAGGTAAATGTTATTTCCATATTCTTTGCTCAGAAAACTGCTATAGATGAGATTAGTTTTAGTCAAGATGCTCTCTAGGTGAGTAGCTGCTTTTTCGATTTGTTTCAGGTGCGCTTGTAAATCGTTAAGATTATAGGATTCCTTTGACATTTTGCATTCCTCCAGTTATTAATACAGGCATTTTATAATAGCCGATGAATATTGTCAAGAGAGGTCAAGATGTAGTTGTGATTAATAAGTGATAATGTCACCTTGTAAAGTATCGAGCGAAAATGTCACCTTGAAAGCACAAATGAAAATGGCACACATAACAGGTACAATGGAACCCAAGGGAGGTGATTCCATTGAGAAAGGTGGCATTAACAGTGGAAGAGAATTATACATACAATCAAATCAAGCGCTATGTGGACCAAGGTGGCAATTTTAATGCTTATACAAAATTATACTTTGATGCTAACTTCAAACATTTCAAGATTCTTTTAAAGAGGCATCACCCTGAGATCCAACAAATCAGTCATCATCCGGCAGGGAGATTTTAAAGGCAGCAGGGGAACGGGGAGTAAATATGAGATAAATGAGCAAAATATTGACTTATGTGTGGAAAGAATGTATAAAAATACAATCTTGCGCGTATATTGTATGAATATTGTGCATAATTGCTTCAAAGCTGAAAAAAATACACACATAAGTCGAGATTTTGCTCACTAGACTCCGATAAAAAGTCTACGCCACGAAAACTTATATTTATTATGATTTTGGGGAGCCATTTTCATTTGTGCTTGACAGAGAGGTCAAGATGTAGGTGTATTGTAATACTTTTGAAATAATCTTATGCTATAATAAAGTGTTAACTTATGGTAGCTATGGAGGTTTAATGATGAGGAAAAAATTTTTATGTCTGCTTCTAATATCTTCCATGCTTGTGGCTAAGGTAACAGGCCTAGCATGGACTGCATCAACTATCAGTGATTTTACGGATATCCCAGAGGACCATTGGTCTTTTCAAGAAGTGAATACGGCCAGAAAATATGGCATCATGGAAGGAATCGGCGATGGCTTATTCGGATTTGGAAGAACGATTACAAAGGCTGAATTTGTTACTGTCTTAAATCGCATGCTTGGATGGGAGCCTAGGAGCCCTGAAACCCCTTCGATTTCGGATGTTGGCAAGGATAAGTGGTACTACAGTTCTGTTGAAACAGCCTTGGAAAAGGATGTAATAGATAGGGTAGAATTTTTTTATCCTGATGCTCCGATTACCCGTGAAGAAATGGCTGTAATGATGATAAGGGCCCTGGGTTATAAGACCTTGGCAGAAGCTGCAGCAGCTTTTGAAAATCCTTTTACAGATGTAGTCGACAAGACAGGCTATATCACTATTGCCAGTGATATAGGCATGACCAAGGGAACCGGACCATCCACTTTTTCTCCAGAGGCCACAGCAAAAAGGGAAGAAGCTGCCGCTATGCTCCTGCGTATTTATGAAAAGTATATTGGGAAAGTTGATTGGGTTCATGGCTTTTATGCTATCTCCTCTTACTCTCAAAAAGAACTCACATCGGATATGGATGCAGTATCCCTCGGATGGAGCCGTATGAGTTATAACGATGAACAAGGAGTCTACCTGAACACCACAATAGCAGATTATAACGAGTGGAATATACCTTCCTCTTATGAAAATATAATTTCTTATTTTCGCGAAAACGGAACAAAAACACATCTCAATGTTTACATGGATACATCGACAATGGTCACATTACCGGATGGCAGTAGAGCAGATATCTGCTCAGCTATTATGATGGACCCTTTGAAGCGCTCCCAGGCAGTGAATGCTATTATCAAGGAGTTGACCATCGCTTATCAAACCATCGGTTACAATCCATATAGCGGTGTTACCATTGATTTTGAAGGCATGAAGGGCGACCTTCTCAAGGAAGGCTTCAATGCTTTTTTAACGGAATTGTCATCGGCCTTAAAACAACTGAACCAAACCTTGTATGTAGCCGTTCACCCTGCTACAGCAGATGGTATCTATTATGATGCTTATGATTATCGCACAATTGGCCAATTGGCAGACAAGGTCATCCTCATGGCCCATGATTATCACGTAAAAACCATGCCTGAAAATCTTTTGAATTCAACTTACTATAACAATACTCCCCTTACACCTTTTAATGAAGTATATTATTCTTTCAAGGCCATTACGGATGAAAACAAGGGGGTTGAGGACAGGGATAAGATTGTATTAGCTATCAGCTTTTCCAGCGTAGGATGGAAGCTTCAGGACTCTAAATTAAGCAGTACAGAGTCTGTAAAACCGGTGCCATCCACTATTTATAGCAGGCTCAAGGAAGGAGCCCAGATGGGTTATTCTGAGACCTATCGCAACCCTTATATGACTTATAGGATAGAAGATGGTTCAGAAATATTTTTATGGTACGAGGACGAGCGCAGTATAAAGGATAAGATTGAGTTGGCCAGATTATTTGGAATCAAGAGTGTATCCTTATGGCGTCTAGGTCTTATTCCTGCTTATCCGGATGAAGGGCTTTACTATAATGTGCCCGAGAGTATAAAATAGAATCAGGAGAAGGTTGCAGAGCGGATAGAAAGAGGATTAAAATGGAAAACATGTATGAGAAGGTGTGGGAATCAAGTGAATATATCAAGAGTCAAGTGAAAAGAAGACCAAAGACAGCCATTATTTTGGGATCAGGCCTTGGTGCACTGGTGGATAGCATGATGGATAAGGAAACGATTTCTTATGAGGCTATTCCAAATTTTCCAAGGGCTACCGTTGAGGGGCATGATGGAAAGCTTGTCTTCGGGAAGATTAAGGGTATAGAAGTGATGGCTATGCAGGGACGCTTTCATTATTATGAGGGCTATAGCACGAAAGAGGTGGCCTATCCTATCTATGTCATGAAATTGATGGGGATTGAAAAATTGATTATTACGAATGCCTGCGGTGGTATTAATACCAGCTTTCAGCCGGGAACGCTCATGATTATAGATGATTTTATCAACTTGGTTTCACACAATCCTCTCATAGGTGAAAATGATGAACGATTCGGGACCCGTTTTCCGGATATGACAGAACCTTTTAAGATAAAACTTATGAATATTGCCAAAGAAGTGGCAGGAAAACTGGCTATTGATTATAAAGTAGGGGTTTATGCTGGTTTTATGGGCCCTTATTATGAAACAAGAGCTGAAATAAAGATGATAGGTCTGATGGGGGCCGATGCTGTTGGTATGTCCACTGTGCCTGAAACCATTGCTGCAAATTATCTTGGAATTGACGTTTTAGGCATAGCTTGTATTACGAATATGGCTACAGGCATACAAAAAGAAAAGCACTCCCATGAGAAGGTCGTGGAAGCTGCTAACAAGGCATCCGGCAAACTATGCCAATGGATAGAAGATATCATCGGGCATAGCTCCTTTTAATCATAATGTAATAAAAATTCAGGGATAAAGGGTTCTTCCTCATCATCAACGAAGAACCATTCTTCGCTAACAAAAGCTTCTCCGCCAATTTTATCTACCGGAACTCGCATGTATTTCCCTTTACCTAAGGCTAAGATAGTTCCATCTTCTAAGAACAATTCTCCCTCACCGTAAAAAATTCTTTTTTTATTATCCGTTATTTTTGCTCTTGAATAAAGTGTCTGATTTAATGGAACAGGATGTTTGTATGTAATAGATAAATCTGCGGTAACACCCCAGGCTCCTTTATCAAAGCAATAGATTGCTCTGCCGATGGCTTCGTCTAAGATAGCCGCAGTTATACCTCCATGAACAACGCCGGGGTAACCTTGATGCTCATTCATGGTTGTAGATATCGATATAAGGAATTTCCCATTTATTTCATAGAACCTGGTCTTGAGTCCAAAGGAATTATTGATGCCACAGACAAAACATGAACTGCTGTTGTTTTGTTTTATTTTATTGACCATGGAGTACACCCCTTCCATATACCTATTATTTTTGTTTCTTAGTTTATTTAGCTATAACTAGTAGTTTAGCATTCAGAGAAGGTTTTTTCTATAATTCTGTGAAAATAATTAAATAAACACAAATAAACCACAAAGGTATACACAGGATGAGAGACTGTACTGTAACAGGGAATTAAGGGGTAATCGACTATTAACGATATTCTTTGACCCGTGTAAAAAATAATTATGAAAGTCTTAAGTCCGAGCTAAACTGATTTTTTAGGATAAAAGGTAGAAATAAGAGTTATATTGTAAACTAAAAATAGCTCTAAAAATAAGAAAAGAAAGAATGGGTAAGTTTTTATTCTTTCTTTTCTTATTTCGAGACTAATCGACTATTGCCGATGAGAAATTCCTGTTCAATAAAATGTTAAAAGCCCCACGGTTTTTACTTACCCTATGGAATTTAGGGAAACATGGTATAATGTATAATGTGTAAAGAATTAAATAGATCAGAGGGGAAACAGGATGATAGCATTTTTAATATACTAGTCACTTTTAGGAGGTATTTTATGGCTGAATGGCTTAATATAATTACATTTGGTTTATTGATATTTTGGAACATCATAGAAATAATAAAATCCATAAAAATCAATTTGACTTATTATAAAATTACGACTATTCCTCTAAATAAGGAAAGTTATAAATTTGTAAATGTATGTTATTTAATAGGGATTATAGCGTTTGTTTTTTACATAAGGAACAGTATTTATACTATTATTGATATGAATAAGTATGAAATTCCTCTATTAACACGTATTGCAACATCAAAATTAATGTTAAATATATATTTATTTTCTTTATTATCGCGTGCTTATTGGAGAGAATATAAATGCAATTTTTTCGTCGATGATGGAATCTTCATAAAAAACAACCTGGTCTCTTGGGAGCAAATAGAAAATTATGAAATAAATAATCATGATGTAAAAATAAATTATATTAACCATAAAGGACATGAAAAAAGTCATTTAGTAAAAAATAATAAGAATTCAGATGAACTATTAAAAAAAATAAGAACAAAAGCCCAGTAATTAATGCTGGGCTTTATTTCGATTATATGCCAATTATTT
>CAYSBC010000010.1:26073-40141 GCA_964429195.1 uncultured Eubacteriales bacterium
AACAAAAGCCCAGTAATTAATGCTGGGCTTTATTTCGATTATATGCCAATTATTTTAAATATCTGTTGATTATTTTCGGTAATCATCATATAGATTGTTGAGAAAGATGGTGGGATTTTTCTATGTCCTGTAGTTATATATCCCAAAACAGAGATGCTCCGTATTGCAAAGCTTATTAAGGAAGCGGATGTTGATTATAAAAGTGGTAAATCAAAAGCCTATGAAGATGTCGACAAAATGTTTCTGGACATGGGGATCAATATGGATGAAATTTAGAATAATTGCTACAAAATCGTTTGGAAATGAGACAATACTCTTTAAGGTATTAAATGATTAGGAAGGGGATTAAAATTAGTAATATGGGAGATCTTAATAAAGATATTGAAGAATTAAAAGATTGGCAAAATGAACAGTATAGTCCAGGGAATTATATTGGTACAGGTAAGGTGCCGAGACCAATAATGGGATTAACAAAGTTCCCAATAATATTGCTTATAATAGGTGTTTTAATATTAGTTGTTGGTGTTTTTTTGTTATATCTTGAGAAGTATAGTATTGGCATGATAAATTTAATTTTAGGCATGCCTTTTTTATATGGGGGCATTGCACGAATTAGAAAATATAAAAGAATGAGATAAATCCAAGCAGACAATAAAAGATACCTTTCCAATACTACTCCTGAACATATACCTAAATTATTTTTCACAGGTAGATGGCAAACTTATTTTAAACAATGAGTCAATCAATAAAAAGGATAACTATAAAATTATATTTGAAAGTTTCAAGCCACAAAATGCTATAGGTAATGAAGAATATATTTTTTCTATTACGTTGCAAGAAAATCGAGTTTTAATTAATAGTTCCAGCGATATATATATTTATGACATTTTGACAAATAACCTATCAAAATTCGAAAACCCCGATTATAAACCAGAAAAACATTATATTCTATGCCAAGGCAATGATAATAAATTTTCTATGTTCTATGATGGAAGTATTTATATTGAAAAGGCTCCAGAAGGTCAAAAAGATAATGAGTAGTGGCGACCACCCATTATCTTTGCGCAACTTTCACAGAATCTATTTGTCCCAGTCTAAGAGTCTTCTTTCTCCCTCTAGTTTTTGGATTTCGGTAATATCTTGAGCAATTTCAAGAACACCCTTATAATTATTATCTTGATCTCTTAAGGCAAAGAATTGTATCAATATCTTTTTGCCTTTTAAATCTATCCAGAATTTAGCTACATCTTTTGTGCCATTTTTAAATTCTTCGACTATTTTTTCTACTACATGGACACTATCAGGCGGATGGCAGTTTTTAACTTCCCGCCCTATTACTGCAGGGGACCTAGGGAAAAATCTGTCTTTAGCCTTGCTAAAATATCTTACCTTATTGTTTTCGTCCACAAATGTCAGGTCTATTGTAAGGGTATCCAGTATTCTGACTATTTGATTAAATGTCAATTCGCCTGTCTCGGTTTTGAGAAGATAATCACCATAATCAACTTTTTCTTCTACATGGTCCACATCAGCAACCTTGTTAATAAACGGGAAGGTATATTCAAAGCTTTGTTTATACATTTCCTCCCATTCTTCTTTACTAAGAGTCTCAATTGCCGAAGGGAATAAAATCAACTTTTCTTGATTGGTCAATCCTCTCATGCTCTTAAAAAGCGCTGCAAATCGATGTCTTATTTTAGCCGAATCAATTTTAGCTTCATCCTTGATGCCTGTTACCTTTTTTAGCCTATTTCTCACAACATCATGCAATGCCCACATAATAGAAACGCCAACAAATTTATCATCGTTTTTCTCCATGTATGGAAATAAGATGGTCTCTTTCTTTACATAATGAGGAATAAATGCTCCTAATTCATCAGCTTTTTGAGATAGTTCATTGAGTACCGTGTTTAAATCATCGTTTTCCAGCAACTTTTCTATTTCGTCGATCCTATGTAAGAGAGCATCATTTTCGTCTTTTAAGTCTTTTAAAAACTTATAATTATGAATGTCATCATACTGATAAGCAGATAAACTTTTCTCAAAGGCGTCTATAGCATGCTCGATAAAGACAAGGACATCATCTGCCTTTAGTTTATCATCCAAGAGGTCATTAAAAATTGTAAAGGTTTCTTGCGGGGTTACGCTATCAATATCCTCTTTATATTGATGATAAAGATCTTCCGGATTACCCCCTTGATGTAGTTCCATAACGTATTTTTTTAATGTCGCAATTCTTTTTTTATCTTCTCCAGCCACAAAATCACTCCTCTCTGAATCTTTAATTAAGATAGTTGTTTGATGCCCTGATTTACATCAACCTAAACATCAAAATGTGATACAATCTGCCATGTGCCATTTCCGAATGAATGAGGAAATAAAGGCACGGCATAAAATCCGCCGGAGGCAGATATAATATCCTCGGTTTTGAGGATATTATATCATAATAAATGGAAAGATAGGGTGGAGATAGCAGCAGGCGAATTTGAGCCGGAGTCTATTTTAGAATATCCATTAACATCATTCCGGTAATTTGAATTGGGTTATTCCGATGGCGTTGACACTATTCCGATAATATGGTACAATTCTTAAGAACGGAGGGATGTTTATGTTCATGAGCGTAAAGCAAGCCGCAGAAAAATGGGGTATTTCAGATAGACGAATACGAGTTTTGTGTTCCGAAGGGAAAATCCCCGGTGCATATCGAGAGGGGCGCGCGTGGAAGATCCCTGGAGATTCAGTAAAGCCTGCTGATGGGAGGTATAAGTCCAAAGAAAGTCTCTTGGATATGATCGATTGCAAGAAAAAAGAGTTAGATACTATGCGTCCTATGACACAAGGAGAAGTTGAAAGGCTGGGAGAGCAGTTTGTTGTAGAATACACCTACAACTCCAATGCAATAGAGGGTAATATACTCACCTTGCGAGAAACGGATATGGTTCTACGGGGTCTTACTATCGACCAAAAACCATTGAAAGACCACCTGGAGGTTGTTGGCCATAAAGAAGCATTTGACTTCGTCAGTGAACTTACAAAAAACAAGGTCCCAATGAGTGAGAGTATTATTAAGCAAATTCACTATTTGGTACTTACAGATAAAAGGGAAGACCGAGGAGTCTATCGCCGTATTCCTGTTCGTATTATGGGGGCAAAGCACGAACTCGTACAGCCCTATCTTATTCAACCTAAAATGGAACAGCTCATGGTTGATTATGCTCGTAGCAGGGAGCACATTGTTAGGAAGTTAGCGCGTTTTCATATAGAATTTGAGGGAATTCATCCTTTCATTGATGGAAACGGACGAACCGGTCGATTGCTTGTAAACTTTGAATTCATGAAAGCAGGTTTTCCACCGATTGACATTAAGTTTACCGATCGCATTGCATATTACAATGCTTTTGATGAGTATTATGAAAAAAACAATCTTTCAGCAATGGAGAAATTGTTTGCAAGATATTTAAATGAGCGACTGGATATGTATTTGCAGATTTTGCAGGATTAAATAAAGATAAGATATCTTTAAGATGTGACTGAATTTTATAAAGAAAATAGGGGGGCGGTAGGATTGAAAATAAGACTTAAAAAAAGACGGTTGATGGCGATACTTTTGGTGTTGTGTATGGCATGGGTCAGCGTTGGCTGTAAGCCCGATGAGGTAGATATCAGCGGGGAGTTTGAGACACTGGAGGATTTAATCAGTCGCTCTGCAGAAACTGTTAGGATCAGTGCTACAAACGAGGATGAATCAGGCATAGATGTTAATTCCAGCTTTAAAATCACTGCTGTTAAGGACATGGATTTATCCTTAGATAAATCATCTGTTAAGGTTATACCGGATCAATCCTTTACTCTTGACAAAGTATCTAAAAGCGAATACACCTTGAAATTTGATGAAGAGTTAAAAACGAACAGTATTTATAGTATTGCTGTTGATAATGAAGACAAAGGAATTCATTTATCAAAAGCCTTTCAAACACGAAACAAATTCAACATTAGGAGTACACTTCCTAGAAATGCCGCAACCTATGTACCTGTTAATTCAGGGATTGAAATTACTTTTACTCAGGGTAACATAAATAGCATGGATGAATTTTTTGAAATAAGCCCGGCAGTTAAAGGAACATTTGAAACCCATAAGGAGACAATTGTCTTTGTACCCGAGAAGCTGGATTATGGAACGGTATATACAGTAAAACTTAAACAAGGAATCAGCGTAAAAAATAGCAGCGAAGTGATTGAAGAGGATTATATCTTTCAATTTCAGACGGAAATGCAGAGCACGCCTAAGGACAATTATCATTTAAGCTTTATCAATAGCTTTTATAATTTTACTTCCAAGGAGGTGCCGGCATTAGCTCTTTATGCAGACCAATACTATAGAGATAAGGAGCTGGATGTCAAACTTTATAGCTATGATACGGTGGAAAAATTTGTGATGGAGTTAGAGAAGTATCAGGAAGTCCCTTTCTGGGCTGCAAGAAATAGCCAAGACAATCTTTTTGATAAATCAAAGCTGGAGGAAGCCATGTCCTTTAAAGGCAAAATAATTGACTTAGGCAGTCCATGGTACAAGCAAATACTAGAGTTTCCTTCTAATGTCGATGAAGGATATTATCTTGTGTCGATAGCCTATGGAGATAAAGAATACATAGTCCCTATGCAGGTCAATGATATGTCTGTTTATATGATGCTGGGAAAGGACAAGTCCCTGGCATGGATTCATGATAGCCTGACGGGAGAACCCTTGTCTGGCGTCAGTGTAAAGGGTCAGGGTATTGTATCCGCTTCCAGCAACAATGAAGGCATCATAGAATTTAAATACGATTATGAGAAGGAAACAAATCAATATGTGATAACCCTATCCAAGAAGGACCGGTTATCCTTTGTAACCTCTATCCAAAATTATTACAATCCTTATATGTACCAAGATGACCTAGCCAATGCCAGAGAAAAATATTGGACCTATATCTATTTAGATCGTGGGAAGTATTTACCTGATGATACGATACAAATCTGGGGCGTGGCAAAACCTAGAAAGGATGGGAAACTGGATAAGCTTACAGTCCAATTAGAAAAATATGCTTATGATTTATATCGTGAAAGCACATCAGCTGTGATAAGGTCAGAAGAGGTTAAGCTATCGCCTTATGGTACTTATACCAGCTCTTTAAAACATGAAAACCTTAACCCTGGATCCTATTTTATAACAGTAAGGTCAGGGGATGAAATACTGGAACGAAGGTACCTTACCATAGAAAAATATACGAAGCCCGCTTATAAGATTGCTGTGAGCACGGACAAAAAAGCCTATTTCATAGGGGAGGATGTTCATTTAGATATGCAGGCCTCCTTCTTTGAAGGTTCACCGGTAGCGGGATTAAAGCTTAATTATAGGGGAGACTCTTGGGATTTCTTTATTAAAACCATGAAAGGAAGCTTAACATGCAATAGCAGCGGGGAAGCATCTGTAAAGCTCAGGCCACAGCTTTTGACTTCCGATAAAGAGCCTGTAAGTTGGCAACCTCGCAATGTTAATTATACAGCTTATAATGCTACTGCTGAGGAAGAAGAAGTGTACGGCTATACTTCTATTCAGGTTTTCCCTCGGGATATCATGATTGATGGAAAAGGCAAGGTAGAAAACGGTAAGTTCATTGTCGAAATAGGAAGTCACAAAATAAATCTCCAACAATTGAACAAGCAGGGTGCCTCGAGTGGGACCTTGGAAGATTTTAAAGGAGCAACAATCGATGTAGCCTTAAGTGGGCAGCTGATAGAGGAAAGATGGGATAAAAAAGAAGTTGGGCAATACTACGACTACATAAATAAAGTAACCCGAAAAAAATATGAGTATTTTCGCGTAAAGAATGTACTGGATGAATTTCAAGTCAACACGGTTAAGGGTAAGGCAATCTACCAGCTTCCTAGCAAAGATTTTTCAACTCAAAGAACTTACTACGTGGAGCTTACAGGAAATGACCAAAAGAATAGGCCGGTAAAAGAGACGATTTATCTTTACCAATCTTTCCTCAATGCACAGCAGCTTGAAAGCATGGAAATAGCGGATAGCTATTCTTACAGGGAAGCTGAAGATGATTTCAACTACAAAGTTGGTGAAAAAGCAAATATTATATTGCTTAAGAACGAAGAGGAGTTTGAGATGGACTCAAAAGGGAGAGCCTTCTATGTCATTCTTAAGGACGGCATACAAAGCTTCCACTTAGCAAAGGATACAAAATTAAACATTGCATTCTTATCCGAATATATTCCTAATGCTTATGTGAAGATGGTTTATTTTGATGGCAGTAAAATTCACGATGTGGGAATGTTTAATCTCAACTATGACTATTCGGAAAAGGAGCTCAACATCAAGGTTACCCCTGATAAAGACAGCTATAAGCCTCAAGAAACGGTTCGTTTAAGCATAGAAGTCAGAGACAAGGATAATAAGCCAAGTGAAGCAGAGGTCAATATCAGTGCGGTTGATGAGGCCTTCTTTGCCATGTGGAATCAATGGGTTGACACACCTGGGGAAATCTATAGCAGTGCCTTTGGACCGGGGTTAATTTCGGAGTATTATTCCTATCAAAACAATCAACAATCACCTCCATTTGCAGAATGTGGTGAAGGAGGAGATGGGGCCGAATTAAGGTATGATTTTAAGGATAATGCCTATTTTGGAACAGTCACCACAGATAAAAACGGAAAGGGTTCATTGGAGTTTTCATTACCGGATAACCTCACCTCTTGGAGACTTACTTACCAGGGAATTACTAAGGATATGAAGGTTGGAAGCGGACAGGAAAACATCCATGCCAAGCTACCCTTTTTCCTAAATCTCCTCTTCAATGATATCTACCTTGAGGGCGATGAGCCGGCTATATCACTGCGAGCCTTTGGTACAGACTTGGTTCAAGGCGATAAAGTTAATTTTAAGCTTGTATTGGAAAACAGTGATGGTGAAGAAAAAATCATTGAAAAGACGGGCCTTGCCGGAAACTATACTTCTATAAGCCTTCCATCCTTGAAATCCGGGGATTATTCTGTAAGCGTTTCTGCAGAATCGGGCAAACTCAAGGATGCAGTCAAAAAAGATTTTAAGGTAGTAGAAAACATAATTGAAGCAGCCCAGACAGAGTATGTTGACTTGTCTGATGATGAGGCTATCGATGCCATACATTCACTTGAAGTTTCGGAGGAAAACAGCCTGACAGAATGGGTGTTTTATAATAAAGGTATTTCCAATTATTACCGTACTCTCAACTCCCTCTATTATTCATGGGGCCAACGAGTTGATCAAGTTTTATCTCGCAAAATTGCCGGAGAATATCTCAAGAAATATTTTGAAGAGGAATATGTTTCTTTTGATGAAGTAGATTTAAGCCCATACCAAATTGTGGATGGCGGCATTGCTCTTTTTCCTTATGACAGTAGCAGTCCATTACTTTCGGCTATGATATGCTCAACTGCCAAGGAAGAATTTGATGAAGTGGATTTAAGAGGCTATTTCTATAATAAAATAATGGATGAAAAGACGCCATTTTCAGATGTTGCTTTATGCTATTGGGGATTAGCCGCTTTGAGGGAGCCTGTTTTACTGGATATTTATGAGCATTTAGGACGGAAGGATATAAGTTTAGAAGAAAGGCTCTATTATGGCATTGCCCTAGCAGAGCTTGGGGATATGCAAGAGGCGAAGGACATCTATTTTGAGGTATTAAAAAAGCATGGTAAGCTAGTGAAGCCTTATGTCTACTTGGAAAGTGGCAGGGATCGAGATGAAAATATCCGATTCACTGGATTAAATGCCATTATCGGGATGAAAAGTAATCTGCCCGGACATGAACAACTCTTCAAATATCTTATAGACAATGAAGCAGAAGAAACTTTAACCAATCTAGAGAAGCTAATTTACCTGACTTCGAAAGTGCCGGATACAAAGAAAGAAAGCAGCTTCAGTTATAAAATAGAGGATGAATCGAAAGAAGTCATTCTTAAAGGGCTTGATCGCTATAGGTTGATCCTTTCTGCAGATGATGTTAATAACATGGAGTTCAGTAAAATTAAAGGTGAAATGGAGTTAGCCCTTAACTTTATAGGCCCTGTTAAGGATTTGGCTAATGAAGAGAATACTCTTGTGGATATTACCAGGTCTTACAAGATAAATGGGAAAGAAGCAGATACTTTTACGCAATCGGATGTTGTTAGCATCGAATTAATGCTGGACTTTAAAAAAGGTGCTCCGGAAGGATATTATCAAATTACAGATGTTTTACCATCAGGGCTCAAGTATGTAAGGCCACCTTACATGCAACGAGAAGGTTACCGCTGGGGAATGGAAAACGGTCAAAAAATCACTTTCATGTATTATTATTCCCCAAAAGAAACCCAAGCAAAGATAGTTAAATACCTGGCAAGAGTGATTGCTCCGGGGCAATACACCGCAGATTATGGCCTTATCCTTCATGGAACAAGCCAAGCCAATGGATTTACAAAGCAAAACCGTATTACCATAGTGAGTGAGGAAGAATGATGAAAAAAAAGTTGCCAATTTTTCTTGGCCTCATTGCCCTAGTGATTGCAGGCTTTTTCATAAAAAACCTAGCGGTAAAAAATGAAGTCCAGGTTAAGAATGTAAACAAGGCTCCCCCATATATTCATTGCATCTACTATGATGAGAATAGTTTTATGGCCTCCGTGAGAAAAGCCAAGGAAGTGCCGAACAATGGTGAATTAACGATTCTTGGGGGAATCACCCCTCATCATTTATATGCAGATCATATGATTGCACAATTTTTTAAAGAATTATCAACGGATTCACCTCAAGTAGTCATTCTTATAGGTCCTAATCATGAACGTACAGGAAAAGAAAAAATTCATACAGGTGATTGGGATTGGCAGACGCCATTTGGCATTTTAAAGGCTGAAGAAGACATCGTGGAACAAATAACTGAAAAAATAGAAGCCGGCCGAGATAAAAGCCTGCTGGAAAGAGAACATGCCATAGCAGCCTTGATACCCTATGTGAAATACTATTTGCCGGAGGCTAAGCTTGTACCTCTCGTTGTGCACGGTGATCTTGGATTGGAAAAGTCTAAAGAACTTGCGGATGTCATCTTAAAAAGTGTGGAGGGTAAGGATATTCTTCTTATTGGCTCTATCGACTTTTCCCATTACTTACCGCCGAATGAGGCAGAACAAAAGGATGGGGTGAGTATAAGGGCCATCAGAGAAAGAGATTTATTGGCTATCAGCCGTATGAATAATGATTATATGGACTCACCGCCAACAGTGATAACTTTGCTTGAGATGATGAATAGGAAAAATATACATGGGCTCAAGGTGTTAGACCATTCCAATTCGGCAAAAATAGCAGGCCAATATGTAGACAGCACAACGAGTTATTTTACAATATTGTTTCATCAATAGACTTTAGGATAAAGGAGGATTAGATGATGCCTAGGAAAAATAAGTTTCTGTTTTTATTAGTGATAGTCATTCTTTTTGTAGCTGTATTGATAGGCAAGGAGTATTTTGTTGAGAGTAGGGTGCTTGCTGAAAGCGAGGAAGGAGATATGATTCGAATTCATCCGGGGGAGAATCTACAAGAAAAAATGGATGCGGCAAAAGACGGCGGGATGATTGTCATTTCTTCAGGAAAATATATCATAGATAAACCACTTGTTATAGAGGGCAGGAAAGATATCACCATTGTAAGCGACAAAGATGTATGGATATTGGGAAGCAGAGTCGACTTTCAGATTTTCAAGCTCATTAACTCAGACAACATTACTCTAAAGAATATAAGGGCTTGTCATAGAATCGATCCGGAAACTGGAAATACTATGATAGAAAATAAACGTGAGGGCAGTGTAATCGATATTGAAAATTGTAATCAAGTAACACTTGAGAACTGCGAATTAGAAGGATGTGGTGTATACGGTGTATATGCTGTCAACACAGATAAGCTTCATATCCTTGGCTGCTATATCCATCATAATTCATGGAGCGCCCTAGGACTTTATAATAAGAGAGATGTTTCGAATGTGATAATTAAGGGTTGTACAATTATCAATAATGCGGATTTTATGGAGAAGGAAGGCCTCATTCATATTCAATTTGAAGGAGACAATGTGATTCAAGACAATAGCTACGAAAACTACAAAAAGGCATTAAGATAAAATTTAAAAATAAATAAGTCGGTGTTAAAAAGTTTAAATGTTAAATGGCGATATTTGTACGGTGGTATAAATATCGCCATTTAACTTAAGAATTAGAATTAGGAGTTCCGAAGGTTGGGGTGAAAAGGCAAGTATTCAATTAAATATTTCTCGGAGGAATATATTGCTTAAATGAGTTCATATAAAGTTCGTTTGAAGGATCTACATATTCACCTGTATCGATATTTGCATATTGGTCTTGTAGGTTCATAACATTTGTTGAATCAATAAAGGGTATTTCTTGGGTATTTTGTAATTCTGTTTTATTTTGGGGGGCACCAAAAATGCGGACACCAGGGGCTATAAAATTTCTTCTCATAATTTACCTCTCTTTTCTAAGATATCTTATCCAGCTAGCCGAAATCAAATTTTTATTTTATCGATTTCTGCTGCTAATTTTATTTTGCCCAATAGTCTTTAATTTTTGATTTGTAAATAATGTTATCAACTTTTTAAAAGGGAAAATTTTTAAAAATTAAATCGATCTATTTGCAAATAGGAAAGAAGGGTTTTGCTAGCTAGACCAACAAACAATCCGGTAGGTATAGCAATTATAATCAAGATAGGTAAATAAACCACAATCAATCTTGGGTTTTGGATAATAAGAGAAGCCATGAGAACCTGACCTACATTGTGAAAAATAGCTCCGATGATGCTAAGCATTGGAATGCTTACCTTATCTTTCAGTTTTTTGTAAATGAGAGCCATAACCATAAAGCTAAGCAGAGCCCCGGAAAAAGAATACAAGAAAACAGATACATTACCGAACAAAAGGGTGCTTAATAAAGTTCGGCCAAGCACAATAAAAAAGGTTGTTTTTGGCGCTAATGTGTAAAGGCTAATCACAGTGACAATATTAGCTAAGCCAATTTTGGCACCTGGAATACCTAAGGGTATAGGTATAAAACCTTCAACATAATTAAGCACCATAGCCTGAGCTATGAGCAATCCTATAAAGACCATTTTTTTAGTGCTCATTTTCTTCTCCATTCCGAATTTCGAATACTACTTTATGGGGCAAACAAACAATCATATCACCGACTTTTGATGCCGGTTTTGTATGGACACATACTAAATCAGGACAATCGGCTTCTGTAACACGAACTGCACCATTTTCTATGATAAATGTATTATAACCCCATGTTGTATTGATTGTTGCAGGGTCTGTATTTGTCTTGTCATATAAAGGGACTTCTTGATAGGTTGTGCCATCGACAGTAATCAATAAATAGGAATTGTTTTTATTAGTCTTCAATAAATAATTGGTAAACCAAATAAAAATTGAAGCTATAATAATAATCAAAATAATAAGCAATTCTTTTCTTTTCACGGATTCACTCCCTATCCAAAACAAGAAAAATGGTTTTAACTATAAGAAATACTATAGCAGATTTTTTATGTCGTGGCAAAATTAAAGTGATAAATATTCAAGCTGACTTGATAGCATTGGTTAGCATAGGAATATTTTGGTTTGTAGACAATAGGAATATGATGTATAATTTTTTCAGGCTATAACAAAAGATAATGAGAGTGATAAAGATGAAAAAAACATATAGAAATTTTGCCGGCATATACTTTTTTTATTATTTCGCATTGGCTGCTATTTCGGCTTTGATTGCACCCTATTTAGTAGAGATAGGATTATCCGGAGTTCAGATAGGAAGCATAACAGGTACGGGTGCTTTAGTAGGTGTTATTGCCACGCCTGTTTGGGGAAATATATGCGATAGAATAGGAAAGAATAAAATCTTATTATATATTCTACTTTTAGGTTCAAGTAGCATCAGCGTGTTCATTTTATTTAGAAGGTATTATCTTTACATATTACTGATCTATGCCGTTTTTTTTGTATTCCACAACCCTATATTTGCCATTATGGATTCTTATACCCTCAAATTTGACTATGAATTTGGTAACATAAGGCTATGGGGGTCCATTGGGTATGCTATCGGAGTCTTTATTACCGGTCTCATCGTGGGGAATTATGGACTTCACTATATCTTTTATGTATATTCTGTGGGAGGAATCATAGCCTTTTTATTTTTGAGGAACATTACAAAGGAGGAAGATAAGGCTATACAATGCCACGGCTCAACTCGAGGGAAGGATTTATTCTATAATAAAAAGTATGTCTTATTTGTTATCGCCTCTTTTTGTACCCAAGGACCTATGCTTGCCCATAATACTTATTTTAGTTTATTATATACAAAGGTAGGCGGGACGATTGCCGGTGTAGGGGCTGTATTAATGCTATTTTGTCTGAGTGAAGCACCCTTTATGAAGATCTTTGCAAAGGTCGATGGGGAGAAACTTATAGAAAAAATGTTCATTGTTTTACTGGTAATCTCTGCGTCAAGATGGTTTATTTATAGTTTAGAACCGACAGTCAATGTACTCATAGCTTCCTTTTTATTGCACGGCATTTCAAATGGTGCTTTTATCGTTACTTCAATTATTTATATAGCTAAAATAACTAAAAAAGAAAACCGAGTAACTGCATTATCCTTATATTCTGCCCTAAGCTTAGGCTTGGCCAACATGTTTTGTCAATATGCGGGAGGTATTATCTTAGATCAATACGGACCGGGTGGAGTCTATGTTTTATTCACACTCTTAAACGTGATAGCTGTTGCTTTGTTTATTGTTTTGATGTATTTTAAAAAAGAAATTATAGAATAGAAAGGTGGAATAGCAATGTATAATATCGTTATCTTAGACAGTCATAGCCTAGGAGAAGATTTTGAGATATCTGAATTTGATTCCTTAGGAAAAGTAATTCAATATGGGACAACTCTGCCGGAGGAGGTTGAGGAACGAATAAAAGGACAGGACATCATTTTAACCAATAAGGTGGTACTCAATGCCTCCAATTTAAAGAATGCCCATCAGCTCAAATTTATCGGTATATTGGCAACGGGAACCAATAATGTGGACTTGGAATATTGTAAGAACAACAATATAGCCGTTACCAACGTTGCCGGATATTCTACAAACAGCGTAGCGCAACATACATTTGCAATGCTTTTTTATGTCCTTGAAAACCTGGCCTATTATGACCATTATGTGAAATCAGGAAATTATGCCAAGAGCAGTACCTTTAACCATATAGGCAAACGATACTCAGAATTGGAAGGAAAGACTTGGGGTATCATTGGTCTGGGAACTATAGGTAAACGGGTTGCGGGCATAGCAGAAGCTTTTAGCTGTCGTGTTATTTATTATTCCTCTTCAGGAGTCAATGATTATCCTTTGTATGAGAGGGTAGAATTAGATGAATTATTAGAGCAATCGGATATTATCTCTATTCACTCCCCCCTTACTGAGTTAACAAAAGGGTTGATTGGCAAGAAAGAGTTAATGCAGATGAAAGAGAGTGCGATATTGCTCAATCTAGGAAGAGGCGGAATTATCAATGAAGAAGATCTGGCTGTTGCATTAGAAAACAATAGGATAGAGGCTGCTGCTTTAGATGTATTGGAGCATGAGCCAATTAAGGAAGACAATCCCTTATTACGCATAAAAGATAGTGGCAAACTCTTTATAACGCCGCATATAGCTTGGGGTAGTCTTGAAGCAAGAAGAAGACTCTTAGCAGAAACAGTGATAAATATTAAAGCCTTTGAAGAAAATATCATGAGGAACAGGGTAGAAATATTTGGATAAAATAAAAGGAAGAAGTAGGTCATAAAGAAAAAACAGCCTCAAAACTACCCCAAAAAAGAAGTGTAAAACAGCCTATAATAAGGAAGGAAAAACTACAAATTTTCGTCAGATAAAAAATCAAAAAAATCGAAAAAAAGCAGTTGACATAGGCGAGTAGACATGGTATATTTGTAGATGTCGCCGCA
>CAYSBC010000011.1:0-10732 GCA_964429195.1 uncultured Eubacteriales bacterium
TTATATCAAGGTCATTGTGGAAGTCCCAAAAAAGTTGAAAAACGAACAAAAAAAGTTACTTCAAAAGCTTGGTGAGTCCTTTGAAAAAGATGGAAACGACCAAGGGCATGAAGGAAGAAGCAAATTTTTAAGCAACATGAAAGATATGTTAGGTTTATAAAGGTAAAAACCTTAGTAAAAAAGTTTTAAGAGGATGGTGAAGGATGAACCATCCTTATCTTTTGTAGGGGCTATTTATAGGAAGCTGCCGGCTATTGAATATCCATAGGAAAAGTGATAAAATGAGTCAATTGGCTAAATACAGTCAAGAGTAGACGAAATAGAAAAATACTTTGAAGGTGATAATGATGAATGGTTTTAAGTTTGGAATGGATATTGGTTCCACTACAATAAAAACAGTACTTTTAGATAGAAATAATCATATTCTTTATAAAAACTATGTACGGCATTTATCAAATATATGGCAGAGTGCAACGGAAGAAATAGAAAAGGTATGCAATGAATTTGAAAATGAGCAAGTGACTGTATCCATTACAGGATCCAGCGGTCTTGCTATTGCTCAAAATCTTCATTTGCCTTTTGAACAGGAGGTCATTGCATGCAGCAAGGCTGTGGAGACCTTAATACCTGAAACAGATGTGGTTATTGAATTAGGCGGAGAAGATGCAAAGATTACTTTTTATGAAAGAACAGTTGAGCAGAGGATGAATGGAACTTGTGCCGGAGGTACAGGAGCTTTTATCGATCAAATGGCCATTTTGTTAAAAACAGATGCGATGGGTTTAAATGAGCTGGCGAAAGAGAGCACAGTGATTTATCCTATTGCAGCCCGATGCGGTGTTTTTGCCAAGACAGATATTCAGCCTTTACTCAATCAAGGAGCTAAAAAAGAAGATATTGCTGCCTCTATTTTCCAATCCGTTGTGAATCAGACGATAACAGGCCTTGCTTGCGGGAGAACAATTAAGGGGAATGTTGCATTTCTAGGTGGTCCCTTATACTTTTTATCCCAGCTCAGAGAAAGATTTATAAAAACTCTTAATCTAAGGGAGGAAGAAATATATTTCCCTGAGGACGCCCATTTTTATGTGGGCATAGGAGCGGCTATTCTCTCTGAGAAAAATGAGCCGATAGCTTTTAAAGATTTATTATCCGGTATAAAAAATACGGAACATAATAAACTGGGGGATATCAAATATCTGGATCCCCTCTTTAATGATGAAGAAGAATACAAGGAATTTGATGAAAGGCACAGCAAGCATGTTGCCTTGCGAAAGGATATAAAAGAAGCTAAGGGAAGATGCTTCCTAGGGATTGATGCAGGTTCAACCACTACAAAAGCTGTTCTCATCGATGAGGATGATGCCTTGTTATTCTCCTATTATAAAAACAATGAAGGAAGCCCTCTTGACGCATCGAAAGAAATGCTCAAGGAACTCTATAGCCAATTACCAAAGGAAGCTTTTATTGGAAATTCAGTAGTGACAGGATATGGGGAAGGCTTGCTTCAAACAGCCTTATCCGTAGACTATGGCGAAATTGAAACCATGGCCCATTATACTGCGGCCGAACATTTCTTGCCGGGAGTAGATTTTATTCTGGATATTGGCGGTCAAGACATGAAGTGCATGAGAGTTAAGGATGGTGTCATTCACAATATCATGCTTAATGAAGCCTGCTCCTCAGGTTGTGGTTCTTTCCTTGAGACCTTTGCAAAGTCCTTAGATATAGAGATCCAGGATTTCGCTGAGGAAGCCTATTTTTCAACAGATCCTGTGGATTTGGGCACCCGATGTACTGTATTTATGAACTCCAAGGTCAAGCAGGCTCAAAAAGAAGGCGCAACTATTGGTGATATTTCCTCTGGATTATCTTATTCTGTCATTAAAAATGCCCTTTACAAGGTTATTAAATTAAGAAATCCGGATGAAACAGGGGAAAAGGTTATTGTTCAGGGTGGAACATTCTATAATAATGCTGTTCTAAGAAGTATAGAACAGATTCTGGGCAAAGAAGTCATCAGACCCGATATAGCAGGGCTGATGGGAGCCTTTGGAAGTGCCTTGATTGCTAAGGAAAAGTACGTGGAAGGTCAGATTTCGGACATATTAGCTGAAGAGGAAATCGATAGATTTGAAACCAAGATTCGTTTTTCGAGATGTAAGGGTTGTGAAAACAACTGTAGGCTCACCATCAATATTTTTAATACAGGGAAGAGATTCATAACAGGTAACCGCTGCGAAATCGGTGAAGGTCATGAAAAGGTTAAAGATGACGATCACAACATGTTTGACTATAAATATAAAAAATTATTTGATTATGAACCACTTGATGAGGAAAAAGCACCAAGAGGTATCATTGGTATTCCACGTGTTCTAAATATGTTTGAAAATTACCCTTTTTGGTTTACAACACTGACCAAACTAGGTTTTAGAGTTTTGATATCCGAAAAATCCTCTAAGTCCATCTATGCTATGGGTATGGATACCATATCATCGGATACTGCTTGTTATCCTGCAAAGCTTGTTCACGGTCATATCAAGGAACTTGTCAACAGAGGTATAAAAACAATATTTTATCCTTCTATTAATCACGAGGTCATTGAAAGCATAGGATCCAATAATCATTACAATTGTCCTATTGTAGCCTCCTATCCTGAAGTCATAAAAAACAACATGGACGATGTCCTAAAAGAAAATAATGTGACATTCTTGCATCCATTTTTGCCTTATGATAATAAAAGTAAATTAGCAAAGAAGCTCGTTGAGGTTTTTAAAGATTATCATATCAGCTTAAAAGAAGCTAGAGAAGCTGTATCTGCCGGTGAACAAGAGGATAAAAGATTTAAAATGGACATCAAAAATAAAGGCAGAGCTATTTTAAGTGAGTTAAAAAGAGAAAACAAGCAAGGGATTGTTTTGGCCGGCAGGCCTTACCATTTAGATCCTGAGATTAACCATGGTATTCCTAATGTTTTATTATCCTATGGATTTTCTGTTCTCACAGAAGACGCAGTAGCTCATTTAGGAAAACTCAACAGGCCTATTCGTGTTCTGGATCAATGGATGTACCATTCCAGGCTTTATAATGCTGCTTCTTTTGTCGGAAGAAATGAGAACCTCGAACTTATTCAACTCAATTCATTTGGTTGTGGTTTAGATGCTGTGACGACGGATCAGGTAGATGAAATACTTTCAGGGCATAACAAGCTTTATAACACCATTAAGATAGATGAGGGTAGCAATTTAGGTGCTGCCAAAATCAGAATACGTTCTTTAAAGGCTGCTATGGAAAAGCGGGATGCCCATGGAATAGAAATTAACTACGAGGGTACTCAATTTAAGAGGAAGGAATTCACAAAGGACATGAAGCATTATACCATCTTATGTCCTCAGATGGCTCCTGTTCACTTTCAATTTTTAGAAAGCGCTCTCAATTCAGAAGGTCATCATTTAGAAGTATTACCTTCAGTAAGGCAGATGGCAGTAGAAGAGGGCCTTCGCTACGTCAATAATGACGCTTGTTACCCTACCATAATCGCATTAGGCCAGATTATAGAGGCTTTGAAATCTGGGAAATATGATTTAAATAAAACAGCAGTTATTGTATCCCAAACAGGCGGCGGATGCAGGGCGAGTAACTATATTCCTTTACTTCGAAAGGCTCTTGCGGAAATGAATATGGAACATATTCCTGTGATATCGGCAAACTATGTAGGGCTGGAAAAACATGAAGGGTTTAAATTTACGTTAAGCATGATCAAAAAAGCCGTTATAGCAACGCTTTATGGGGATCTCTTTATGAGGGTTGTCTATAAGACAAGACCTTATGAAAAGGTAAAAGGAACAACCAATGCTCTATATGAAAAATGGGCTGCCAAATGCCAAGTAAATGTAAAAAACGGCAACATCAAGGAATTTCGTGAAAATGTAACAGGAATTGTTCGGGATTTTGATGCTATTGAAGTTGTTGATAAAAAGATTCCAAGGGTTGGCGTTGTGGGAGAAATATTAGTAAAATATCACCCTGCTGCTAATAATGATATTGTTAAGATCATTGAAGATGAAGGCGGAGAAGCGGTGGTACCTGACTTAATCGATTTCTTCCTTTACGGGATGCACAGCAAGACCTTTAATTATAAACATTTATCAGGGAAATTTTCTACAATGTTTACAAATAATATTGGTATTTGGTATATTGAAAGGATAAGAAAGATTGTAAGAGAAGCTCTCCTAAAAAGTAAGCGTTTTGAAGCACCTTTGAAAATAGAACAAATAGCCGAAAAAGCGCAAACTGTATTATCTTTAGGACATCAATGCGGCGAGGGATGGTTATTGACGGGAGAGATGATTGAGCTTATTGAGAGTGGTGCCAGTAACATTGTCTGCTTGCAACCTTTTGCATGTTTACCTAATCATGTGACCGGAAAGGGTATGATAAAGGCATTACGAACTAACTATGAATATGCGAATATAGTACCTATTGATTATGACCCAGGAACCAGTGAGGTTAATCAGCTTAATAGAATCAAGCTCATGATGTCTACTGCATTTAAGAATTTGGAGAATATGAAAAATCAAGATAACAAGGATTCTGTAGGCATTGAGGAAAAAGAAAGCAAAGAGAGATTAAGAAATAAACTAAAGAGAGAGAGGATCAATAAATGCGAGCAGTTATAACGGTTGTAGGTAAGGACAAGATTGGAATTATAGCCAGCGTCACGACGATGCTTACAGAAAAAAATATTAATATTTTAGACATCAGCCAGACCATACTTCAAGATTTCTTTACGATGGTGATGATAGTTGATACTTCTAAATCCACTATGAAATTTGAGGAAATTCGTGAAGCTTTAAAATATCAGGGACAAAAATTAGATTTATCCATCAGGATACAGCACGAAGATATCTTCAATTCAATGCATACTATATGAGAAAGCGGGATTTAAACAATGATTAATTATAACAACATTATGGAAACTATATCCATGATTGAAAGAGAAAAGCTGGATATAAGAACAATAACCATGGGCATTTCTTTATTGGATTGTATTCGAGAAGATAGTCGTACTTGTAATCAAAAAATTTATGATAAGATTACTAAAAAAGCGGAGCATCTTGTAAAAACAGGCAATGACATAGAAATGGAATATGGTATTCCCATTATTAATAAGAGAATATCCATTACCCCTATGGCCTTAATAGCTCAGGCAACATCTGAAACCAATTATGTTAAATTTGCTGAGACACTCGATAAGGCAGCTAAAGAAGTAGGTGTGAATTTTATAGGTGGTTACTCTGCATTGGTCCAAAAGGGCTACACCAAGGGTGATGAAATACTGATAAAGTCCATACCGGAAGCTTTAAACAGCACTGAGAGGGTTTGTTCTTCTGTCAATGTGGGCAATACAAAATCAGGTATCAATATGAATGCAGTCCGTGAGATGGGACAAGTGATTGTGGATACAGCAAAGCTAACAGCTGACCGAGATAGTATAGGTTGTGCTAAACTTGTCGTCTTTGCGAATGCAGTTGAGGATAATCCTTTTATGGCAGGTGCTTTTCACGGTGTTGGTGAACCGGATTGCGTTATCAATGTTGGCGTCAGTGGACCCGGCGTTGTTAAGGTTGCATTAGAATCATGCAAAGGTAAACCCTTTGATATGGTTGCTGATATAATCAAAAAAACATCTTTTAAAATAACAAGAGTGGGTCAGCTTGTTGCTACTGAAGCATCCAGGAGACTTGATGTTCCTTTTGGAATAGTCGACTTATCCTTGGCACCAACTCCCGAAATAGGGGACAGTGTTGCCAGAATACTTGAAGAAATGGGTCTGGGGGCTTGCGGAGCTCCGGGAACGACAGCTGCTCTTGCACTTTTAAATGATGCTGTAAAAAAGGGAGGCATCATGGCATCCTCCCACGTAGGTGGTCTCAGCGGAGCTTTTGTACCTGTCAGTGAAGACGAAGGTATGATAGAAGCGGTCAAGTCAGGGGCTTTAACCTTGGAAAAATTAGAAGCAATGACATGTGTTTGTTCTGTTGGACTTGATATGATAGCTATCCCGGGAGACACACCTGCTGAAACGATAGCAGCCATGATAGCAGATGAGGCGGCCATAGGTGTTATCAATAATAAAACGACAGCTGTAAGAATCATACCTGTTATAGGTAAAGGAGTAGGTGAAGAAGTGTTCTTTGGAGGGCTCCTTGGAAGTGCACCCATTATGAAGGTAAACAGCTTCTCAAGCAAATTATTTATTGAGAGAGGTGGAAGAATACCTGCTCCGGTGCATAGTATGAAAAACTAAGTTCATAAAATTATAAGGTGGTGATTGATATGGGAAGACATGGCGTTATTGTCAACAGAAAGGGTAAACAGGATGCGAAAAGGGCTTTAATGTTTACAAAATATGCGCGATTAATAACAGTGGCAGCAAAAGCAGGAGGAGATCCGACTTATAATATATCTCTGCAAAATGCTATAGAAAAAGCAAAATCCATTAATATGCCCAATGATAATATTCAAAGAGCGATAAAAAAGGGTACAGGAGAGCTGGCCGGAGAAAACTACGAACTTATTACTTATGAGGGTTATGGACCGGGTGGTGTAGCCATCATCGTAGAAACACTGACAGATAATAAAAATCGAACAGGCAGTAGTATAAAGCACTATTTTGATAAGTATGGTGGGAGTTTAGGGGTTCCCGGATGTGTGATGTACATGTTTGGAAGAAAGGGTTATTTCTTGATTGAGAGAACGGAAGAAATGATAGAAGATGAGCTTTTAGAAGTGGCCCTTGATGGTGGTATGGAGGACATGATTACAAATGATGATAGCTTTGAGTTATTCTGTGATTCTGAGAATTTTTATGCACTTAAAGATATCCTTGCTAAAGCCTCTTATGAATTTGTAGAAGCAGATATTGAGCTTATTCCTTCTATTAATGCAGCAGGGTTAACAGATTCAGATAAAATTACTCTACAAAGGCTCATTAATATCATTGAAGAAGATGATGATGTACAAAAGGTATACCATAATTGCAGTGAGGATTTTGAAGAGCTAGAATAAAAAAAGGGGCATGTAGTATCACCATGCTTCTTTACATATATCCCTCTATCCTGATATAAGGTGAATAAATACGAAAGTATTGCGCAAAATAGGATTGGAGGTGGTGAATAAAATGGATATTACATTATCACAAAAGGAAAAGACTTTATTAGAAGATCAAAAGAGCAGTGAACAAATCTGTATAGAAAAGTACACGAAGTATGCCAATCAGACAAATAACAGCCAGTTAAAAGGAATATTTAATTCCAATGGCCAGCAGGAAAGAACGCATCTTGATACGATTAATCAGTTATTAAACGGAAAACTTCCCCAAATGAATCAACAACAAGGCGGAAGTCAAAGTCAAAGCTCCGGCCAAGGTCAGAATACGGGGCAAGGTCAAGGTCAGAATCAAGGACAAAATCAAGGTCAGAATATGAACTTTGGAATTAATATGAACCAAAAACAAAATAACAATGCTGATTTATCGGAGAAAGACATGTGCACTGATTTATTGATGACTGAAAAATATGTTTCCGGCGCCTATGATACGACTATATTTGAATTCAGGGATTCCCGTGTTCGTGATCTACTTAATCATATACAAAAAGAAGAACAGCAACATGGTCAGGCTATTTCTCAATATATGATTAACAATGGAATGTATACAGTTCAATAGTAAAACAAGAATTTGATGAAGTGTAAGTAAAAAATAAGATACTTTCAGAGTAGAGAGTTTAAAAAATAAGACTTTCTACCCCTTGAAAGTATTTTTTTATGGTTAAAAATAGTTATGCTGGTGATATTTGTGGGGTTATACCCCTCTTTCTTATATGTTATTATGATACAGCATAAGGAGGGTAAAAATATGAAAAAACTTTTTATTGGTCTAGCCCTAGTATTGATTCTTTCAACAGGAGTCAATCCACTAAGTGTCGAAGCTGCGACAAAGTCCCATACAGTTTTGCGAGGAGATACCCTTTGGAAAATAGCTCAAATGTATAAAGTAGGTACGTCTGAATTAATCAGAGCCAACACTCAGTTAAAGAATCCCAATTTAATTTATCCGGGAATGAGAATCACAATACCTACAGAGTCTTCTTTTCAACCAACGGTGACATCAGCTTCTACCCAATCTTCAGGGAGAGCCTTTGAGCTGGAAGTTATAAGATTAGTTAATGTCGAAAGATCAAAAAACGGCTTAAAGCCTCTTTCTGAAAATTGGGAGCTATCAAGAGTAGCTAGGTACAAGTCAGAAGACATGATGAGTAAAGGGTATTTCTCTCATACTTCACCTACCTATGGATCTCCCTTTGACATGATGAGGAACTTTGGAATAAGATATCAGACAGCAGGGGAAAACATAGCTTATGGGCAAAAAAGTGCAGCGCAGGTTATGGAAGGTTGGATGAATTCATCAGGCCATAGAGCCAATATTTTAAATGCTAATTTTACTCAAATTGGAGTAGGTTATGCAGTAAAATCCAACGGGACACCTTATTGGACACAAATGTTTATTAGACCATAATAATTTAGGGCAAAAATACTAGAATTGAAAAGAGCAGGGAAACCTGCTCTTTTCATCTTGTTAAGGGGTATGATACAATGGTCCTAGTATGAAGAGTTCCTTGGGGATGAGATACATATGATTATAACAATTAAGGGGAGATTTGATGAAAGTTATAAAGTTTTTTCATATTTCCGATATCCATATCGGCATGAAATTCCAAAGCTATTCCGAAAAAATACGTGAAAAATTGATTGAGGCTAGATTTACGGCATTGGAGAAGGCGGTCACTGAAGCTGATGCCAGGATGTGTGATGTATTAGCCATAACCGGAGATTTGTTTGAATCGATTAAGGTTAGCAAGAAAAACATGGAGAGAGTCCAACAAATATTAAAAGCTTTTAATGGAGAATACATCTTTGTTTTGCCGGGAAACCATGATTTTTATGATTCGAATTTGAAGCTTTGGGGAGACTTTGCTCAACTATCTTCAGATAAAACAGTCTTATTTACGGAGAATAAAAAGCATGAGATGACGATAGGAGACATAAAGGTTACTGTCTATGCGGCACCTTGCGGAAGCAAACACAGTGAAAGGAATAATCTAGGCTGGATTAAAGATGAAAAACTTGATGCTGACACCTTAAACATTCTACTAGCCCATGGTGCTATTAAAGATATTTCACCTGATTTAAACAACAACTATTTTCCAATGACCCTTGCCGAGCTCAAGGATATTCAAATGGATTGTTGTTTGTTGGGGCATACACATGTGCCCTATCCTGCCAAGGATGAGGTGCATCATCATACAATATTTAATGCTGGAACGCCCGAGCCGGATGGTCTCAATTATCGTTATGAAGGTTCAGGCTGGTTTATAGAAATAGATGAGGAAAAGAATGTTCATGCAAAGAGAATAGGCTTAGGTTCCTATAGGTTTTTTGATACAGCCTTGGAAGTCAGCAATGATTTAGATGAAGCCGACCTTATGAAAGCATTGGATGCAACAGAACCTCAAAACTCTATCATCCGCTTAAAATTAACGGGTTATTTGGATAAGGAGTCCTATGAAAATAGATATGCACTACTGAATCCTTTAGGAGATAGGTTTTTATATTTTGAAGTCAATGAAGATGAGCTCAGACCGAAATTTACGGCAGCAATGATCGAGGAATCTTTTATGCAGGGTTCCTTACCTTATACATTTTTATTGAAGTTACTGAAAGAAACGGATGAAGAGACAGCACATTATGCCTATGAAGTCATGATGGAGGTAAAAAATGATTAAGCATTTGAGAATAAAACAATTTGCCGGTATAGAGGATTTAGAAATAGATATGAAAGAGGGATTAAATGTCATACTTGGACCTAATGAAGCCGGAAAAAGCACTCTTGTAGATGCACTTTACGCTTTATTGTTTGTGGATGCCAAGCTTAATTTAAAGAAGGTCAGTTCAAAGCAGTTTATGGAACGGGCATTGCCTTATCAAAAAAGTGACTATGCCGAAGGCTCATTACACTTTTCATTTGACGGTGACGATTATATCCTAAGCAAGCTTTGGCATCATCAGAAAAATGAACTTCATATGACAAAGAATGGGATGAAAATATTAGATAAATCCGTGATAGAAGACGTTCTAAGGCGATATCTTGTTTACGGAGAGGGGACCTATGCCCATGTTGTTTTTTCAAAGCAGGATGCATTCAAACGTGTTTTTGAAGCCATAAAAGAAGATAGGGAATCTATCAATAATATAGAAGCGCTTTTAAAAAAAGCATCCATGGCTTTAGACGGTTTATCCATTGAAGCCTATCGAAGCCGTCTTTCAGATATTCTCAAAGATTTAACCGGCAATTGGGATTTTGAGCGCAATCGACCTGTGGGTAATAGGATGTCCGATGATCCTCACAAAAGAAATGTTGGGGAAATACTATCGCATTTTTATAAGATTGATTCGGCCAAGAAAGATTTGGAAAAGGCTTGTGACTTAGAAGAAAACCTAGCAAATTACAAAAAAGAGATGATATTGTCAGAAAAGAGTATTGATAACATTTTAAAGAATAGTGACCTTGATGAGGGTACAGAGTCCGAATTAATCCAAGGTGGTATGGCAAAAAAAGAGCTTGAGATGCTGGAAAATGAATATAAAGCTTTAATTGAGATCAATAGGGAAT
>CAYSBC010000011.1:10742-38389 GCA_964429195.1 uncultured Eubacteriales bacterium
CGGTACTTTCCAATAAAATCGAGGAATACAAGAAGGATATAGCTCTTTATCAAGACAAAATAGTTGATGACAATGTGAAATTAGATAATGCCAAGAAATATAAGGAATTAGAGAAAGACTTAGTATTACTTGAAAAAAGAAAGAGCATCGAATCAGAACTAAAGGGATTGGAAACAGAAAATAAGAAATATGAAAAAATTAATGATGCTATCATGGGGGAAGCAATAGCTTTGGAGAAGAAAATAAGTGAGTCCATGATTAAGCTAAAATCAGCAGAGCTTGCAGGAAAGGTCATTCATTCTGATAATCCGGTTCATATTATCGATGTCTATGGTAAAAGCCAGACTATTGCACAAGGGGATACCTGGACAGCCAATGGCTATATGAAAATTGAAATCAAGGATGCTTTAGAACTTGAAGTTAAATCCAACCAAATATCGGTTGATGAGGTCAAGAGTACATTAGAAGAAGCTTCAAAAGAACTCGCTGCTCTTTTAAAACAATTAGAAATGGCTTCCATCATTGATGCTCAGGTTGCTTTACAAAACAAAAAAGGAAATGACATCAAGATAAGCAGTCTCCAAAAGCAGCTCAAGGATTTACCCAATGATGAAAAAAAAGCCGCTTTGGAAGAAGAAAAAATTAGACTAGATGGCTTAGCCCTTGAAAAGATCGAAGTCCTTGAAAATCGCATCAAGGATGCACAGCAAAAGATAAATGAGATAAGAATTGACATGGCTAAGCTCGAAAACAAAGTAGAAAACTGGCAAAAGACTTATCAATCATTTGATGAGCTTATGCAATATTTCGGTGAGGTTTTTGTAAAAAAGAATAATAAAAAGGATGAACTATCGAAGCTCAAGGCTTTACCTCCCGAATATGACAGCCTGGAAGATTATCTGTCCTATATTAGAGAAATGCGTCATCAGAAGGAAGATCATCTTCAAAAAATTCAACAAATTAAGTTTGAGATTGAACGCATGATGGACCAATTCCCTGATAGGAGTATTGAAGAATTAGAATCCTTGATAAAGGAAGAAACAAGGCATTTCGAAAATGCTATTAAAAAAGCTAAACAAATGATAACAATTATAGAGACATTTGAAGCCACAATAGAGTTATTAGAAAACGACTCCATTAGCCCACTTCAGCGTAAATTTGCCGAAAATTTAAAATACATAACAGATAACAGATATGATGCAATCAATATTTCCGATCAAATGGATGTAAACATAGGTAATGGAAAGGAAAATCTTCCTACCCATTTACTCTCCTCCGGAACCCTTGATTCGGCATCCTTGGCATTTCGCTTAGCTTTGATAGATGAATTGCTGGGAGAAAAGCAGGGCTTTACTGTCCTCGATGATTCTTTGGTGAACATGGATGAAGAACGTCAATCACGTTCCATAAAAATGATTCAGGATCATTCTAAGAAGCATCAGGTCATCTTTGTAACTTGTCATCCAGATGTGGCAGAAGAGTTAGGCGGAAATAAGATAAGGCTATAATGGAGAAATTTGTTAAATAAAAAATTAATAGTTGTTAAGATAAAATAAAATATGTTAATATAATATAGATGAGGGTAAAATATAAAAAAGATGAATATTATATTTTTGAAACTATAGTATAGAAAGAGTAATGCCTATCAAAACAAAGGAGTGTGAAAAAATGTTTCCTTACGGATTTTATGGATTTGATTCTTCCATTTTAATATTGCTTCCGGCCATTATTTTTACCTTTTATGCTCAGGGAAAGGTAAAGTCCAGCTTCGCAAAATATATAAAAGTACCTACAAGAAATAACTATTCCGGTGCCGAGGTAGCACGGGCATTACTGGATAAGCATGGCTTGCAGGATGTGCCTATAGAAATGTCCCAGGGTACTTTAAGCGACCATTATGACCCAAGGGGACGTATTTTAAGACTATCACCGGAGGTACACCAAAGAAGCACAATCGCTTCAGTCAGTGTAGCGGCCCATGAAGTAGGTCATGCCATTCAGCATGAAAATGGCTATATTCCATTATCACTAAGAAATATCATATTTCCCATCGCTAGATTTGGATCCTCCGCCGCAATATTTTTTATTCTGATTGGTTTAATTATACCAAGCCTTGGCAGTTTAATGGATATAGGTATTTTGCTTTTTGCAGTTGCTGTTCTTTTTCAGGTTGTTACATTACCCGTAGAATTTAATGCAAGCAACAGAGCCTTAGCTTTGCTTAGCGAGTACGGTTTTATTGTTGAGGAAGAAAAGGGCGGAGCACAAAAGGTTCTTCGTGCGGCAGCGTTAACCTACGTAGCAGCTATGGCTGCCGGTATAGCCCAGCTGTTAAGACTTTTGATTATCAGAGATAGGCGACGATAATTTTATTATTGTTTACCTAATATTCCCTTTCATAAGATAGCCATATGACCGAGGCATTGTTCTTTTATAGAGGTTCTCATTCCCCTAGAAATGGCAGATTAAGTAATAAAAATCTGTTCATTGAAAAGGGGATTTTTTATTTCCCAATATAAAAACAAAAAAGGTTATTGACATATGCTCATAATGATATATAATACAATCATAAGGAGCATATGCCCATAATGATTAAAAGGAGGTGAGAAATATGGCAGGAGGAAATGGAACAGGACCATTAGGAATAGGACCCATGACAGGAAGGGGATTTGGACCATGTGATGGTGGGTATTCTTCTCGCAAGCCTAGACTTGGACGCAGGCCTGGATTTGGAAGGTGCTATGGCTATTATGGCTCATATTTAAACAAATCGGATTCAATGGGCGAAAGTGTGGGAAAAAATTTTATAGAAAAAGAAAAAGCAGTACTTGAAGCGAGACTTAAAAACATAAATGATATGTTGGATAAACTATAAAATGAAACTCAATAATGGCTAGGAGAAATAGAAAATGCTATTTCCCCTAGTAGACCTTTTAAAATATATATTTTAAAAGTTAACAGTTTTCTTGACCGTAACGATATAGAAAAAGAATAAAATTTCGAAACTATAGGGGGTGAATAATATGGCAAGGCCAATAAAATTGAGGAAAGTATGTTGTTTACCTGAAAGTAATAAGTTTGGGCCTCTGGATTCATCCTCAGATCATAAAGCCCATATAAATATGGAAATAGATGAATATGAAGCCATAAGACTTATTGATTTAGAAGGGTTTTCTCAAGAAGAATGTGCAATTCAAATGAATATCTCTCGTGCTACTGTTCAGAGAATATATATGGAGGCTAGAAAAAAGTTAGCTGAATCATTGGTATATGGCAAAGTGCTTATACTTGAAGGGGGGGAATACCACCTTTGTGACGGTTTAGGAACTGGTTGCGGCCATGGTTGCCATAGAAATAGGAACAGGGGCCCATGTAGAGGAAATATTAAAAATAGATAGGAACGGAGGATTATTATGAAAATAGCAATACCGGTAGATGAAAAAGATAAAGGAGCGAGTGTATGCGTATCCTTTGGGCGTGCTCCATACTTTTTTATTTATGATACTGAAACAAAAGAAAGTTCTTTTATTGAAAATAGTGCGGCAAAGAATACAGGCGGTGCCGGGGTTAAAGCGGCACAAATCATTATAGATAGCAAAGCAGATGCTCTCCTGACACCTCGATGTGGTGAAAATGCCGCTGAAGCAATTGAAGCTGCCGATATTAAAATCTATAAAACCCAAAGCATGAATGCAGAGGAAAATATCGATAATTTTATGAATGATAAACTATCCTTGTTGGATGAAATACATGCCGGATTTCATGGACATGGAGGAAATTAATATGAAAGTGGTTGTACTAAGTGGAAAGGGGGGTACAGGAAAAACATTAGTGTCGGTAAATTTAGCTGCATTAACAAAAGAGTCTGTATATATAGATTGTGATGTAGAAGAACCTAATGGACATTTATTCTTTAAACCGGAAGATATTCACGAAGAAGAAATAGGGATAAAAATTCCTATTGTCAGCAATGAAATGTGTAATGGATGCCGGCAATGTGTAGACTTTTGCAAATTCAATGCCCTTGTCTATATAAAAGACAAGTTAATTATTTTTGATGATCTTTGCCATTCATGCGGCGGTTGTGTAATGCTTTGCCCTGAAAATGCATTAACTGAGAAGGAAAAGGTTATTGGGAAGGTAGAAAAAGGATTGTGGGAAAGTGTAAAGGTTCATACTGGAATATTAAATACTGGCGAAGCATCAGGTATTCCAATCATCCATAACTTATTGAAGGATAACAAAGAGATTGGGGGTGCTATGACTTTTATTGATTGCCCTCCTGGTAGTGCTTGTATTGTAATGGATAGTATAAAGGATGCAGACTATTGCATATTGGTAGCTGAGCCTACCTTGTTCGGTGTGCATAATCTTAATATGGTTTATGAAATCGTCAAGTTATTTGAGAAACCCTTTGGTGTAGTTTTGAATAAATGTTTGGAAGAAGAAAATCCAGCAGAAAAATTTTGTTTGAACAGAAAAATTAAGATTCTAGGACGAATTCCATTTGACAATGAACTTGGGAATCTGAATTCAAATGGGGAAATCGCAGTCAAAAAAAATGAAAAATACAAGCAAATATTCTCCAATTTATTAGACAGTGTAATAAAGGAGGTGCAGAATGAAACAACTACTCATTCTAAGCGGTAAAGGTGGCACAGGAAAGACAACCATAGCGAGTGCATTTATCAAGCTTTCAAATGCTAGGGCTTATGCTGATTGTGATGTGGATGCACCCAATTTACACCTTATAACTGGATGGGATTCAGAACCCGATAAATCAGATTATTATGGTCTACCAAAGGCTGATATAAATACTGAAAAATGTATTGAATGTGATGTGTGCAGGCAAAATTGTCGATTTGATGCAATTTTAGCGGAAGAGGGATATAAAGTAGATCCATTTGCTTGCGAAGGCTGTGGAGTTTGTGAGTATGTATGCCCTGTAGAAGCTATAACATTGATACCGTCAATAGATGGAGAATGGATGCTTTATTCGGATGACGATAAGGTGTTTTCAACGGCACAACTTAAGATGGGAAGTGGCACATCCGGCATGTTAGTTACTGAAGTTAAAAAACAGATGAGGTTGGCATCTGAGGATGCAGAATTCGCAATAATTGATGGTTCCCCCGGTATAGGATGTCCTGTCATAGCATCCCTTAGTGGAGTGGATATGGTTTTAATTGTAACAGAACCTTCCATATCAGGCATGAGTGATATGGAGCGGATAATCAATACAGCCATAAAATTTGGTACGAAGATAGCGGTATGTATAAATAAATACGATATTCATATTGAAAATACAGAAAAAATAGAAGATTTTTGCAAGAAGCAAGGTCTTCCGTTTATGGGCAGGATACCATTTGATTTTAACGCAGTCAAAGCTATCAACAACGGATTGACCATTGTTGATATAGACTGTATATCAGGGCTTGCTTGTAAAGCAGTTTATGAAAAGGCAATGGAATTATTTAAAGAAGTGTGATTGGAGTAACATGATTCAACTTTTGTTTGAAAAGAGAGAATTATCATAACAATTGGCTAGATCCAATTGTAAAAATATTAAAAAAATGGAGGAAAAATAAAATGATGAAAATAGCTGTAGCAAGTGAAAATGGAATGGTAACAGAACATTTTGGGCATTGTGAAGGATTTATTATTTTTAATACTGAAAATAAGCAAATTGTTAAAAGCGAAACTATTGCTAATCCCGGACATAGGCCTGGGTTTTTGCCTAATTTTTTAAATGATATGGGTGTAAATGTTATTATCTCGGGTGGTATGGGTGGCGGAGCTATTGATATCTTCAATGAAAAAGGGATAGAAGTTATCGTTGGAGCATGCGGAAATGCTAGGGTAGCAGTGGAAGCTTATTTAGAAGGCTCTTTAAAGTCTACCGGTTCTATTTGTCATGAACATCAACACCAGGGTGAGTGTGGAGAGTAGAATACTCCTGCTCCCCCTGAAGCATCTACACTATTCGCCTATTGTAAAGATTGTCTTGCTGCGGGAAATGTTAAGTCGCAGGACTAGCAAGATATTTATCATGAACTCTATCTTGCAAATACACATTGGAGTAATTATTGGACGAATTTTTATATAATCGATAGCCTTCATCGATGCAGTCCGAACAAGCATTCATAGGTATCGTTATAGCTAAGATATGGTATCCGGTATCGCTGGCAGAATCAATTGTATTAAGCCCAATACATTTCTTGCAAACCTTGAAGTTTTGAACCTGATTTTCCATGATTCCATCCGTATCGTAATAGACATGTTGTTGCTTTTGGATATAATCATTTCCGCTTATTTCCTTGATATATAAATTTTCTTTGTTTTTCCAACGGTTATAGACCTTCTCACACACTTTCTTGATATATTCTGTAATATCCTCCGGTTGCTTTAACTTTTCTTTATTGTAGTCCGGTTCATGGATTTTTGAATAATCTATTCCTGCCATGGCCAGTATGATGCCTAGGTTAATATAAGGTAAGGCACCTTCTATGGAATAACCGCCTTCAAGAACGGCAACATCTGGATTTAATCTATGATTAAGCTCAGCATAGCCTTGAGCTGTGAAGTTCATGCGGGTCAAGGGGTCAGAATAATGGTTGTCTTGACCGGCAGAATTGATGATCAAATCAGGTTTATAATCATCAAGTATGGGCATGACGACATGATCCAAGACATAGAGAAATCCTTCTTCACCTGTATTGGGAGGTAAAGGTATATTGATATTGTAGCCGTAGCCTCCAGGGCCTCCGAATTCATCGATGGACCCGGTTCCGGGATAAAGCGTCCTGCCATCTTGATGAAAGGATATGAATAAGGTATTTTTATCGTTCCAGTAAATGTCCTGAGTACCATCACCATGATGACAATCCGTATCGATAATAGCCACTCGTAGGTTACCATACTCTTGCCTTATTTTTTCAAGGGCTACGGCTTCTACATTGATAATGCAAAATCCTCTGTCACCATAAACAACCCTTTGAGCATGGTGTCCCGGGGGGCGGGTGAGAGCAAAGGACTTGTCGACTTCCTTTTCCATGACAAGTTGAAGGGTTTTAATGACACCTCCTGCGGAGATAAGATGAGATTCCGTGACCCTCGATTTGACATGAGGTACACAGAAATGGACTCTTTCAACATCTCTTTGATCAGCTACAATGGGGTTATAAAATTTTATACCTTCTATATCTTCGATTCCCTCTTCAAAAAGTTGATCCTGGGTATATAAAAGGCGCTCTTCTCTTTCAGGATGGGTTGGGCTAATGGCCCAGTCAAAAGCGGGAAAAAATACTAATCCCAATTTATTTTTGGCTTGAAGCATGATTATCACCTCTTAATTCTTGGATAAGACCGGGTTTTACCTGGGCCTTAACCCTAATATCTTTACCCTTTGTATAAAAACCTCTTATCATGTTGAAGCTGCTCGCTTCGGTAATTTCTGCATCTATTTGACCTGAGGAAGTTGCCATGGACTTGGCATTTTCTTTGATTAAATCCAAAGCTCTCGTCTTGGCCTTGTCCAGGTTAAATCCAGAGTTTATTTTTTCATAATGGCCGAGTTCAGGGACAGAGAGTAGCTTCTTAGATGTATCTGCATGCATGGTTATTTCGATGGTAGGTCGTGCTAAAGCAGCTCCTATAGCATTGGCTATCAGATAATTATTGGGATAATAACATGGCAAACTCCATGCTTTTTCAAGTAGTGGAGCCAATATTTTTGCAGGCCCACCAATAATTTGAATGAGCTTGGGCTCAATTTTTTTGCCATAGAGTAATTCTTTTATGGTGTAAACAGGATGACTATTAATTTCATTGAGCAATGCGGTCACTTTGTGTTTTATCATTTCAGACATTATTTCCAATACTAATTGAGCAGTTTCTTCTGCAGACGAATCCAATTTTTCTCCCAAGTGCCTCATGGATTCATAAGCTAATTCCTTGTGATGGTCGTAATCAGGTATGAGTCCCAAAGTAATCATAGCATCTGTTGGTGTGGGCTTTGGACCTCCCAAAGCATATGGTTTTCCTTCTCTCTTAGGGCTAATTATCATACCATTATCTTTTATTTCTATGCTGCTGTCACCGCCTAATCCCATGGATACGGTGTAAATAGATCTTACCAAGGTATTGTATTTTCCAATTTTAATTCCCAGTGGTTCAAAAAGTGGAACACCATCAGCAAGAAAAAAGATGTCCGTAGTCGTTCCTCCCATATCTAAAAGAATAGCATCTTGATCCGTGGAAAACGAGGCGTTCATTCCCATGAAGCTGGCAGCAGGACCCGATAAGATGGTTTCCACCGGTTTTTCTTCAGCGGCCTCTATGGTCATAGTACCGCCATCAGCTTTTAAAAGGAAGAGAGGGGCTTTTATACCTTCTTCTTCTATCGATTTCTTCATATGCATTGCGAAATGATTGAATGTACTATGAACAGCGGAATTTAAATAGGAGGTATAGACTCTCCTGGGAAAATTGAGACGGCCTGATAAAGCATGCCCCATGGTCACAGGATAAAAATGATGATCTAAGATATCTTTGATTTGTATTTCATGCTCTGGATTTCTGGTAGAAAATTTTGTAACAACACCGCATGCCGTTACTCCCTCTTCCTTAAATTTTTTACAGAGCTCTTCGATTTCAAATGGATTGAATGTTTCAACGACATTCCCTCTGTGGTCAATATAGCCTGATATAAAAGCATTGGCCTTTCCGCAAGCCAGATGGTCATAGGAAATTCCCGGGCCGGATTGGATGACCATTCCAACCTGGGCTATTTTATTTTCAACGATGGCATTGGTAGATACTGTCGTGCTCAAGTGAATACGTTCAATTTTAGACTTGTCATAGTCCCCCAAAAGCTCTTTAAAGGTGGAATAAATAGAGGAGAATAAATCTTGTCTATTTGTTGGTTTCTTAATGGTTTTTAGTATTTTTCCATCTTCTATGATGACTCCATCTATATTTGTACCACCCATATCCATACCTATAATCAATATAAAAACCTCCTTTATCACCATTATACCCATTATCAGGGAAGGATATCAAGTCATAGGAAGCAAGCAAGAGAAACGTTGTAAACTTGGATTTTAATTGCTATAATTGCATTAATATAGTTTTATATTCAACATGAGAACTGATATTGAATGACAAGAAGGGAAAAGCCATGATAACATTTGATGATATAAGAAGGAATAAGGAAGTACAGACCTATATACGAAAATCCGATGAATCTCTGATTGAACTAGGATACACTGAACATTCATTTCCTCATGCATTTAGGGTTGCCAATCTGGCGCGGGATATCTTGATTAGGCTGGGATACGATGAAAGAACTGCTGAACTAGCCCAAATAGGTGGCTTCTTGCACGATATAGGTAATTTGGTCAATCGTGTGAATCATGCTCAAAGCTCAGCACACATGGCTTTTCATATATTGGATAAAATGGGAATGGATATTGAAGAAATAGCGACTGTGGTTGCCGCCATAGGACACCATGATGAATCGGCAGCTGTTCCCGTGAATGCTGTTGCAGCCGCAATCATGTTGGCCGATAAATCCGATGTTCGCCGTTCTAGAGTAAGAAACAAAAGTTTACAGACCTTTGATATTCATGACAGAGTCAATTATTCCGTATTGTCAACCGGTTTAGAAATAGATTCCGAATGTAAGTTTGTTGTCTTAAAATTAAAGATAGATACCCATTATTTTTCTATTATGGATTACTTTGAAATATTCCTTGAGAGAATGCTCTTATGCAGAAGGGCAGCCGAATTTTTGAAGATGCATTTTAAGCTTTTGATTAATGAAGTAGAGTTGCTATAAAGAATTATAAATAAGGGGGCATTACACCATTATGGGAGATGTTGTATTAAGAGTTGAAAATCTTAGTAAAAATTATCAAATGGGTGAAGTAACAGTAAAAGCCCTTAAAGATGCGTCCTTTGAAATAGAAAAGGGAGAATTTGTTGTCATTCTTGGACCCAGTGGCTCAGGAAAAAGTACATTGCTCAATATAGTAGGAGGTATGGATATTCCATCCGAAGGGAGTGTGTATTTTAATGGGAAGCTCATAACGGGTATGGGTGATAAAGAGCTGACCTCTTACAGAAGAAACAAAATAGGGTTTGTCTTTCAGTTTTATAATTTATTGTCAACCTTAACAGCCAGAGAAAACGTGGAGCTGGCTGTTGAAATATGTGAAAACCCTTTGGATATTGATGAGGTGCTGGAGGGCGTTGGTCTAGGTGATAGGGCTGAGCATTTTCCTTCTCAAATGAGTGGAGGGGAACAGCAAAGGGTTGCTATTGCCAGAGCGGTTGCAAAAAATCCCCAAATTTTATTGTGCGACGAGCCAACTGGGGCCTTGGATTATGAAACAGGCATCCAAATATTAAAGGTCTTAAAGGATATCAATATAAAATACAAAAACACTGTCATTGTTATCACTCATAATGCAGCAATTGCTGAGATGGCTGACAAGGTCATTAAAATGAGGAGCGGAGAGATAACAGAAATTATGAGTAATGCTAATCCGATTTCAGCTGAAAGGATTGAATGGTAATGAAAAAGCTTGATGTGAGACTTTTAAGGATGATTAAAGCAACAAAAGGCCAATATATTGCCGTTCTTGCTATTGTCATCACAGGTTTATTTGTTTACACAGCCATAAGCAATTCAGCTATCAATTTAAGAGATTCCATTAATGAATACTACAGTGAAACGAATTTTGCAGATATTTTTGTAAAGGGAACCGCCATAACAGAAAAGCTGGAAAGCGAGCTAAGAGGTAAAAACGATATTAAGGAAGCTGAAGCCAGAATTGTTTTTGACACGGACTTTATGACAGATGATGAAGAAAATAATGTGAATATCCGAGTTGTTTCTGCAGACAGAAATGAAAACAAGATCAATGAACTGATGATGAAGTCCGGTATAAGAACTTTGACAGAAAAAGATATCATTATTATTGAACAGTTTGCAGCGGCAAGAGGCATCAGCCCGGGTGATGAAGTTAAAATAAAAATAAATGGCAGAATATATGAGTTTAACGTTTCAGGAATTGCTTCAAGCTCAGAATATATCTATATGATGGAAAATGAGCAGACTCTGCTGCCTAATCCTGAAAAATTCGGGGTGGTATTTCTTGAGAAGAATTTTTTAAGGAAGATCTATAGTTCAAGAGGAAATTTTAATGAAATATTGATCAAGCTTAATCATGAAGAAAATATTAAGAAGACAGCTGATTATTTGGAAGACCATTTAGACAGATATGGTGTTTCAAGGGTCATTAAAAAAGAAGACCAACTTAGCAACAATGTTATGAATCAAGAGATATCAGGTCTTGAGATGATGGCCCAATCTATTCCCATTGTATTTCTAGTCTTTGCCGGATTGATGCTTATCATCATGCTTTCGAGAACAGTGAGAAAGGACAGAACATCCATAGGTGTTCTGAAGGCCTTGGGATATACAGATATTGAAATAGTGGGACACTATCTGAAATATGCGGCTTCTGTTGGTTTAATAGGTGGTTTAATAGGTGCAATTATCGGTACGATATTATCCGGCATGATTACAAATTATTTTCTTGTATTTTTCAACATTCCCATGTTAACGGTTAAAATCTATCCCCATAGAATAATTATTTCACTGCTATTATCCTTGCTGTTTTGTCTTATTTCAGGGTTTATAGGGGTAAGGGGTATTCTAAAAATACATCCTGCAGAAGCGATGGTGCCGGAAGCTCCGAAATCGAGTAAAAGGATATTTCTTGAAAATATAAAGAGCTTCTGGAGTCGTGTTCCTTTTTCATGGAAAATTGTTCTTAGGAATATATTCAGAGAAAAGAAAAAGTTTGCCTTCATTTCCGGAGCTATTGCCATTACATGCGGAATGATGATTATGACCATATGGATGACGGATATTATCGATATTATGTTTAATCGGCATTACGATGAATTTAACAAGATACAATACAATATAAGTTTTGACAGTTTTAAAAACAAAGATGTTCTCAACGAATTTTCAGAAGCTTTAAGCATCAGGAATATGGAGGGTAGGATTGAAATACCCTTTGAAATAGAAAATGGAAAGCTTTCCAAGAATGCTGTTGTGATAGGGGTAGAAAAGAATACGGCCTTTTACGGTTTTCATGATTTGAAGGGTAAAAGAATTCATGTTCCCGAGGAAGGAATTTTATTATCATCGAATTTAGCTAATTTCTTAAATGTGAATACAGGTGATGAAATATTATTAAGTAGTATTGTTTCTGATGAGGATGGTTATGTGAAGGTTGCCGGAATTATCAAACAAACTCTCGGCATTAATGGGTATATGAACATCAATTATTTAAGTGAAACATTTCTTCATAAGGGAATTATCAATGGAGTTTATATCAATTCGCAGGATGATGTTAAAAGCCAATTAGAAGAAATGAAAGATATAAATATTCAGTCTCAGTTTGACATGAGGAGTGCATTTGAAGAATTTACAACAGTAACTGCAGCATCCATGGGATTTATGGTTCTATTCTCAGGGCTTTTAGGCTTTATCATAGTTTATAGCATGACATTGATGAGGATAAACGAAAGGACCTTAGAGTTTTCTTCACTCCGAGTGATGGGCTTTTCTAAAAAAGAAATTTTCAGCATGCTTGTCAGGGAAAACATGGTGATGTCTTTCATAGGAATTATTATTGGCATTCCTATCGGATTATGGTTAGTCCATTACATGGGTATGACCTTTACGACAGATGTTTATACCATGAATGAGCCGGTCAGGTTGGGCAATATTTTGATTGCCATCATCATGACAATTATGTTCATTGTGCTTGGACAGCTGATGACAACTCTTAAAATCCACAAATTGGACTTTATACAATCACTAAAAAGTAGGATGTCATAAAATATGAAAGGAGGGGCAAATGAAAACAAAGATGAAGATGAATAGGAAAGTTGTTATTTTAGCAGTTGTTGTGATATTAATCCTTGTTATCGTTTTTTCTGTATTATCCGGTGGAAAAAATGCATATGAAGAAAAAGCCTCCAGGGTCGAACGGGGGACCATACAAGATAGTTTAAAGGAAACAGGGATTGTTTTTTCTAAAAGAGTGAACAAGTTTTACTCGGATTATAGCCAAAAAGTTGAAGTGATCCATGTGTCAGTGGGAGACAAAGTAACAAAAGGCGATATTTTATTGGTCTATGAGAACAATTATGACTTGGAAATAGAAAGAGCTTATAAGCAAATAGAAGCCCTAAAGGCTACCTATAAGGATACATTAAGAGCAGCTGATTTGCAGGAAATCAATATGAAGCTCAGTATGGATACTCTCGAAAATGATTTAACTTTTGAAAAAGCCAATTTTGAGAAAATAAAAACATTGTATGGAAATAATGCTGTCAGTGAAATGGCATACAAAGAAGCTGAAAATGCAGTCATTACCTTGGAAAATCAGCTTCAAGAAGCCAAAAACAATTATGATTTAAGGCTTGCCGGAGGTTCAGTGAATGTCAAAGAGCAATATGAAGCTCAAATGGATGAAATCATGATTCAAATAAAAATACTAGAAGATAAAAGAGCACAATCCTCTTTAAAGGCTGAATTTGATGGGACAATTACAGAGCTCAATATTCATCAGGGAAGTATGACAGAGCCAGGGGTTCCCGTCGTAGAAATTCAAGATGATGGCGATCTTGGAATTTATGTGGAAGCATTGACTGAAGATGCAATGAAAATTTCTAAAGGCATGCCATTTTGGATTACATTCAATGAGGAAACAAAGGAGCTTGAAGTATGCAAAGTTTACCCAAAAGCTAAGGCTACCGTTTCAGAGCTGGGTGTAGAGCAAAAGCGGGTGCGGATAGAAGCTGATATAATAAGTGAAACAGATTATAAAATAGGATCCGAAGTAGATGTTTCAATTATACTAGAGGAGAGAAGTGATATTTTGCTTATTCCAAGGGATGCTATCTATGAAAAAAATTATAAGGAATTTGTCACTGTCCTGGAAGGAAATAATGAAATCGAAAGAGAAATCACAACAGGCTTAAAGAATAATGAATATGCAGAAATATTATCAGGCTTAAAGGAAAATGAAATTGTTTTAATAGAATACTAATGTCAAAAGATAAAAGGACTATGGGAGGATAAAATATGAAAAATCATTTACACTTTGAAAACTACGTCAAGGAAAATTGGGTTGATTATAACGGTCATATGAATGATTCAGCCTACGCGCGTATCTTCAGCTTAGCCGTGGAGGACTTTATGGATGTTGTGGGTCTGGGTTTAGAAGCTCGGTTAAAAACCTCACGTACTATTTACACATTAGAAAACCACATCTGTTATCTAAAGGAAGCTTATGAGGGACAGCGACTTCATATTATACCCCAATTACTGGATAAGGATTTAAAACGTCTGCATATTTTTTTCACCATGGAAAATGATAAGGGAGATATTCTGGCCACAAGCGAACAAATGCTTATAAGTGTCCATATGGTAGAAAGAAGACCTGTTCCTTTCCCTGATGATGTTTTATCGAAGATAGAAGAGGTATGGGAGGTACATAGGCATTTAGAAATACCTGAACAGGTAGGCAGAAAAATTGAGATAAAAAGAAAATAACAGTTTTGAGTTTGAAGAAAGCTTGACACTTGCCTACCTTAAAGTTTATAATTTATAGACAGATTAATAAATAATTAAATACTGGATATGCTGAATTTCTGGATTATCACAATATTCAGAATACGGGGGAACCAATTTGTAGGGGTGAATCCGGAATTAATTTTCCGGTAGGGCAATTTCCTTTTAGTCCGAATCCGCCAGCTAACCTCGGAAGCTTTGAGAAGGAAAGGCATTTATCTTGAAGCGATTATCCTATGGTATTCGCTTTTTTTAATAAAACCTATTATTCCGGAGGTAATTGATATGCAACAAAATTCAAACAAAGAAAAAGAGAATAGATTTATCAACTTAAAGAAGTCTATCGAAGATTACATGCTTGTTAGGGATAGTATAAGAACCGGTATTGAATCTGAAGACAGAATTGAAATACAAAAGCAAAAAATAAGGAAGAAACTAGGCGCTACTGAAGAACAATGGCAAGATTATAAATGGCAAATGAGTAATAGATTTACGGATGCATCTGATATAAGTGATATTATCGGATTATCGGAAGAGGAAGTTGAAAATATCAATAGCATTGGAGAAACATATCGCTATGCCATATCCCCTTATTATCTTTCCCTTATAGATCCTGAGGATGAGCATTGTCCTATCAAGCGACAATCCGTACCCGCTGTATCGGAATTAGATGATTATGGTGATCTAGATCCCATGGATGAAGAGGGTTGGACGCCGGAGGATCTTATTACAAGAAGATATCCTGATAGGCTTATCATTAAGGTAACCAACATTTGTGGCATGTATTGCCGGTTTTGTCAGAGAAGAAGGATGATTGGCGAGCACGATACCCATGAAATCAAAGAAAAACTTCAGGAAGCTATCCATTATATCAGGAACAATGAAGAAATCAGGGACGTTCTGATTACAGGCGGGGATGCATTTTTATTAAGTGATGCAACGATTGACTGGCTCTTATCGGAATTGAGAAAAATTAAGCATGTGGAAATTATTCGCTTTGGAACCAGGACACCTGTTACTTTACCCCAGAGAATCACAGACAGCTTAATCAATATCCTTAAAAAATACCATCCTATTTATGTCAATACACATTTTAACAGCCCTAAAGAGATTACAAATGAGTCCAAAAAAGCCTGTGAAATGCTTGCCAATGCAGGTATTCCTCTTGGCAATCAAATGGTCCTCTTAAATGGAATCAACAATGATAAATTTGTAATAAGAAAACTTAATCAAGAGCTTTTGAAGATAAGGGTGAAGCCTTATTACATTTTCCATCCAAAGACTGTAAAAGGCACATCGCATTTCTGGGTTACAATAGAAGAAGGATTAGAAATCATTGAATCCTTACGAGGGAGGACTTCCGGGTTGGCAATCCCTACCTATATTGTGAATGGACCTAAGGGGCTTGGCAAAACACCTATTTTACCGAATTACCTATCTTATATAGGTAAAGATAAAGCAGTATTTAGGAATTGGGAGGGTAAGACTTTTGAGATTTCAAATGAAATAGCCAAAAATGATTAATAAATGTAATTATTGGTTTTTAAAAGAAACACTTTATATTTTCTAGAATATAGTGTATAATAAAAACATAAATGCCTGGGATGTTTGTTAAATACCATATAATTCAACCTACATGATTTTTAAGGAAGTTCGAGTTCTTTTGTGGATAACAAGCCTCCATGGAGTGGAAGTTAGAAATAGGAGACAGAACATCCCCCTGGTATGAACTAGGGCCTGAATTATTGGTTGGACGGCATTCTGGGGTTATAGCTAATCAATTAAAAGAGCAAAGATTTTATCTTTGCTCTTTTTTCGGTTTATAGCTTGATTTGTGTGGGTTTTCTGTTCTTAAAAGTGGTTATATACTTAAATCCAAATTCTTCTCGGAGTAAGGTATAAACATCTGCAATCTTATAGCCGAGATAATCAGTGGTATGGGCATCGGATCCAACAGTGATAATTTCACCAGAAAGCTCTTTATACAGCCTTAGAATATCTTTGGACGGAAGAAAACTGTCCATGCCATAGCGGAAACCTGAGGTGTTAATTTCAATACCTTTTCCATCTTCAATAACCATCTTTAATATTTCATAAAGGATATCTGAATATTTAGAAAAGTGTACCGGTTTAGTGATATACTTTTGATAGCGATCGATTAAATTGATGTGACCTAATATACTATAGGCTTTGTAACTCTTTAAACAATTATAGGTATTGATATAAAAGCGTTCATAAGCTTCTGCAGGACTTTTATCCCTAAAAAAATCACCATTATGCAAATCTTGTTTATCAGCTACATGGATGGATCCAATGATATAATCGTAATGAAAATCGTCAATAAGAGCATGGGTTTCTTCTAATACATGTTCTTGCAAACCGACTTCGATACCTTTTACTATCCTGATTTGTTTAGAATACTCTTCATAGATAGCATTAAGAGTGTTTTGGTAATGCTGCAGGTTAATAGAGAAATTTATTTCTTTATCCGGATAATCGATATCCACATGATCCGTGATGGCTATTTCTTTTATCCCTTTTTCAATAGCTGCTTTTATAACATCATGAACATCTGCTCGGCTATCGGCTGAATAGGATGTATGCACATGATAATCAAACATAATATTTCCTCCTCATTCGTGAATCTAGATTACAATATATAATAAACATGATTGAATTGCAAGAATTAAGGAGTTGAGATGACGTCAATTCTTCTAAAAAAAGAATTGATTGGGCAACAAATAAATGCTATACTAATTTAGTGCGATAAAGCGATAAAGTGATGAAGCGAAGGGATGATGAGGATGGTCAATAAAAGAAAGTTTACTCCTGAGGGAGTAGAGGATATCAACAGTGCTAAGTATGAAAAAAAAGAACTCATACAAACAAAGATTAAAGAAATATTCAGGACATTTGGTTATACTCAGGTTTTGACGCCAACCTTTGAATACTATGATTTATTTTCAGAGATGGACTCTTCCATGAATCTGGATGATATGTATAAGCTCATTGACAAAAACGGCAAAATACTAGTATTAAGGCCTGACGTAACCATACCGATTGCTCGTATGGTAGCAACAAGTTATAATACTATTAACGACGATATAAAGCTTTCCTATAATACATCCGTTTATAGAAGTGCTGATTTTAGAGCCGGTGAAAGAAGAGAATTTATCCAAGCAGGTATTGAATATATAGGAAACAATAGTGCCGAAGCGGATGCTGAGGTGATAGCCACCGCCATTAAAGCAATGCAATCCTTAAACTTTGACAGCATCCATATTGATATGGGTGAAACCGATTATTTCAAAGGCATTATGCAATCACTCGATATAGAAGATGAAGCGAAATACACTATAAAACAACTCATCGAGAAGAAAAACCTAGGGGATTTGAAAAATTTACTTAAAACCATTTCTATAGAGGATGATTATAAAGAGCTTCTTTTAGAAATACCACTTCTTTACGGTGAGATGCATGAGGTCTTGGATAAAATAAAACATTCCATATTAACTGAGAGTATGAAAAAAGCTATCGATAATATGTGTTCGATTTATAAGATATTAGATGACTATGGCTATGGTGATTTTATCTTTATCGACTTAGGCTTGGTCAATCATTTAGAATATTATTCCGGAATGATTTTCAAGGGCTATATCGGGAATCATGGCTTGCCGGTATTGAGCGGAGGTCGCTATGATGAACTTCTGGGGAAATTTGGGAGAGAAATCTCTGCTAGAGGATTTGGAATCAATATTGATGAAATATTATCTGCTATGAAAGACACTCAACTCCTTGATTTCACCATGAATAAAAAAGACTATTTAATCTTATATCACGAGAGGAATAGAAAACTTGGATTCAAGGAATCCGATGGGCTTAGAAGCAAAGGCTTCATTGTTGAAGCAAAAAAACTAAAAGATGATGATAAGGTTTTAGGCGAAGAGCTTGCCATAAAATATAAATTTGATAATTACAAGAAAGTTCTTCTTGTTTCCGATGATAATGTAGACAGGATAAAGGATTAGGAGGGATAGAACATGTTAAATATAGCTATAGGCAAGGGACGTCTTGCAGATATCGCCATGGAAAAGTTAAATGCTATTGGCATTGACTTTCCTGAATATTCAAAAAAAAGCAGAAAACTTATTTTTAAAAGTAAAGAGGATGCCGTAAGACTCGTATTTGTTAAAGCCAGCGACGTGGATATCTATGTTGAAAAGGGTGCCTGCGATATTGGAATTTGTGGCAAGGATACCTTATCTGAAAACATGCCGGATGTCTATGAGATGATGGACTTGGGATTTGGTAAGTGTAAGTTTGCTGTGGCAGCCATGAAGGATTTTTCGAAGAATCTTGACAAAAAGATGATTGTTGCTACGAAATATGTGAATGTTGCCAAGTCCTATTTTGAACAAAAGGGCGAGCCTATTGAGATCATCAAGATTAATGGATCCGTTGAACTGGCGCCACTCATGGGCCTTTCCGATGTTATTGTTGACATTGTGGAGACAGGGACTACCCTCAAAGAAAATGGTCTGGTGGTTATCGAAGAAATAGGTGATGTCAGCGCAAGGCTCATAGTCAATAAGGCAAGCTTAAAAACTAAGAATAAAGAAATACAAAGTATCATTAAAAAGATTGAAGACCAATTACAAAATGAAGAATAAAGAAGCCGGATTGGAGGAAGTGATGGAGACTTTATCTATAAAAAAAGGTTTTGAGGATGAAATTTTTAAAGTACTCAAAAACAGAACGGAAGATGATTTAATTGAAATAGATGAAAGCGTAAAAAGGATTATTGCTCGGGTAAGAAGTGAAGGGGATCCGGCTTTATTTGATATGACAAAAGAATTTGACAAAGTGGCTTTAGGTAGCTTAAGAGTATCCGAGGGGGATATAAAGGAGGCCATGGAAGTTGTAGAGGATGAATTGCTCGAAAGTCTTCGTTTAGCTGCGGAGAACATCCGAACCTTTCATGAAAAGCAAGTTGAAAAAAGCTGGCAATACGAAAAAGAAGACCAAGTCCTGTTAGGACAGATTATAACCCCTTTGGAAAGTGTGGGCATCTATGTACCGGGAGGAAAGGCTTCTTATCCATCCACGGTGTTGATGAATGCCATTCCCGCTAAAATAGCAAATGTTGCAAGGATTGTTATGGTTACACCTCCTGATAGGCAGGGTAAAATCAATCCCTATGTACTGGCTGCAGCCAAAATAGCCGGTGTAGATGAAATCTACAAAATAGGGGGAGCTCAAGCTGTGGCAGCCTTAGGCTATGGAACAGAAACAATTAAAAAAGTCAACAAGATCGTTGGACCGGGAAATATCTTTGTAGCCCGGGCCAAAAAATATCTTTATGGACTCGTGGATATCGATATGATTGCGGGACCTAGTGAAATCTGTATTATTGCGGATGATCCTGAGGATGTTCAACTCATAGCTGCTGATTTATTATCCCAGGCCGAGCATGATGAAATGGCTGCCTCCATGCTTATTACGACTTCGAAAGAACTGACAGCGTCATTAAAGGTTGAATTGATAAAACAATTGGATGCACTTGAAAGAAAGGATATAGCCCAACAAGCGATAAAGCATCATGGGCTTATCATAGAGGTTGAAGATATGGAATCAGCTTTTTGCGTTGCCAACAAGATAGCACCTGAACATTTGGAAATCATGTTGGAAGACCCAATGGCCTATATCCCCCAAATTAAGAATGCCGGAGCTGTATTTTTAGGAAGATATTCGCCTGAACCTTTAGGAGATTATTTTGCAGGACCCAACCATACATTGCCGACAAGCGGTACAGCTGCATTTGCATCGCCACTAGGGGTATATGATTTTCTTAAAAGATCCAGTTTAATTTATTATACAGAAGATGCCTTAAGAAAAGAAAAGGATGATATCATTAGAATTGCTGAAAAAGAGGGGCTAACGGCTCATGCAAACTCAATCAAGGTTCGATTTATGAATAATGAGATTAAAAAAGAGGTGGATAATGATGAGAAAAGCTAGTATAGAAAGAATAACCTATGAAACAGATGTAAAACTTGAGCTTAATATGGATGGTACAGGCCAAGCGAATATCCAAACCGGCATTGGTTTCATGGATCATATGCTTACACTGTTGACGAAACATGGTCAAATCGATATGTCTTTACAATGCAATGGGGATATCGGAGTAGACGGTCACCATAGCATCGAAGATATAGGTATCGTCATGGGGAAGGCTTTCAGGGAAGCTCTTGGAGATAAAAGAGGCATTGCTCGATATGCTTTTGAACTTACACCGATGGATGAAACATTGGTTCAAACAGCTTTAGACATCAGCGGAAGAGCCTATCTTGTGTTCAATGCTGAATTTCCGGCTCCTATGGTAGGGGATTTGGATACGGAATTGATTGAAGAATTTTTCAGAGCCTTTGTCAATCATGCACAAATAACCTTGCACATACAATTGCTTTATGGAAAGAATACTCACCACATGATAGAGGCCATTTTTAAGAGCTTTGGCAGAGTTTTAAATAAAGCAACAAAGATAGAAAGCGACGAGATTATGAGTACAAAAGGCATAATAGAATAAGGAAGGAGCTTCATGGTGATAGCTGTAATAGATTATGATGCAGGAAATTTAAAAAGTGTGAGTAAGGCTTTAGAAAAACTTGGTTTCGATTGTATTATTACATCGGATGCAGATAAAATAGACTCTTGTGATGTGATGGTCCTTCCCGGAGTAGGATCCTTTGGAGACTGTATGAAGAGTCTTAAGGAAAAGGGATTGGATCAATGCATTATTCGAAATGTTCAAAAGGGAAAATATCTATTAGGGATATGTTTAGGGATGCAAATGATTTTTGATAAGAGCTATGAAGATGGCGAATGGGAAGGCTTGGGCCTTATTAAAGGGGAAATAGTACATTTTGAGACAGATCTAAAGGTTCCGCATATGGGTTGGAATAGTCTTTTTGAAAACCGAAAAGATCCTATAGGAAAAGGAATCCATGAGGGAGACTATGTTTACTTTGTGCATTCCTATTATGCAGTACCTGAATCGGAGGAAGACGTTGTCTTTTGGTCAGAATATGATGTCAAGGTTCCTGCAGTTGTTCGAAAAGGAAATGTCATTGGTATGCAATTTCACCCTGAAAAAAGCGGAGAAACCGGCATGCAATTACTTAAAAATTTTGGGGAGATGATAAAATGATAATTTTTCCGGCGATTGATATAAAGAATGGTCAATGTGTGAGGCTTCTTCAAGGCGATTTTAACAAGGTGAATACCTTTGGAGATGACCCTTCAAAAATGGCTGTCAGGTGGGAGAATGAAGGTGGCAGATATCTTCATGTTGTGGACCTAGATGGAGCATTGACAGGAGAATCAGCCAACAAGGAGGCTATAAAAAAGATATTCAAAGCAGTTAAAATACCTGTTCAAATAGGCGGTGGTATGCGCAACGAAGAGGTTATAGCTGAAATGTTAGAGTTGGGTGCCAGTAGGGTTATCCTAGGGACCAGTGCCTTAAAGGATAAAGATTTTACGAAAAGGATGATTGAAAAGTATAAGGAAAAGATAGCTGTTTCCATCGATGCTAAAGAAGGTAAAGTAGCCATCAACGGTTGGACAAGCATCAGTGAAATAAAGGCTGTTGACCTGGCAAAAGAATTAATCGGCTATGGTTTGAAGACAATTATTTATACGGACATCGCCAAAGATGGGATGCTAGAAGGACCCAACTTTGATGAACTCGATTATATGAATAAAAACCTAGATTGCAATATCATTGCTTCTGGTGGTATTTCAACCCTTGAAGATATAAAAAGGCTTTCAGAAATGAACATTTACGGAGCCATCATAGGTAAAGCAATTTACACAGGGGCCATTGATCTTAAAGAGGTAATATCCGGAATGGAGGAATAAAAGTGCTCACTAAGAGAATCATACCTTGCCTGGATGTAGATCATGGGAGGGTAGTAAAAGGAACAAAATTTAAAAATATACAAGACGTATCAGACCCGGTTCAATTGGCTAAGGCCTATAGTGAAAGAGGGGCAGATGAGCTGGTTTTTTATGACATCACAGCCTCCAGCGAGGAGAGAGATATATTTGTGGATATCGTTGAAAGGACAGCCTATGAGGTCTACATACCCTTCACTGTAGGCGGAGGGATTCGGACTATCAGTGATTTTAACAAGGTGTTACGAGCAGGAGCGGATAAGGTTTCCGTCAATTCAGCTGCAGTCAACAATCCTCATCTTATAACTGAAGCAGCATTAAAATTTGGAAATCAATGTGTTGTTTTATCCATCGATGCCAAAAGAGTAGGCAATAATTGGCATGTCTTTACAAACGGTGGTCGCATTGATACAAAGATAGATGCAGTGGAATGGGCAATCCAAGGTGAAAAGCTGGGAGCTGGCGAATTAGTCCTTAACAGTATTGATTCGGATGGAGTTAAAGAAGGTTTCGATATCGAACTCAACAGAACTGTGTCAGAGCTTGTTAAAATACCGGTTATCGCATCCGGAGGGGCAGGTAAAAAAGAACATTTCTTAGACGTCCTTAGGGAAGGCAAGGCTGATGCTGCTCTTGCTGCTTCCGTCTTTCATTTTGAAGAAATAAAGATACCTGAATTAAAAGAATATTTAATAAAAAATAAAATGAATATGAGAATTTAGTGGGGGAATAGGATGATGGATTTTAGATTTGACAAAGATGGCTTAATACCTGCCATCATACAAGACGTTGATTCAAAAGAAGTTTTAATGTTAGCCTACATGAATAAGGAATCACTTCAAAAGACCATAGAAACGAAACAAACCTGGTTTTATAGCAGAAGCCGTAAGGAATTATGGAATAAAGGTGCCACATCGGGGCACTTTCAGGATGTAAGGTCCATAGCTTATGACTGTGATGAAGATGCACTTCTCATCAAGGTTGTTCAGCATGGGAGTGCTTGTCATACCGGAGAAAAGAGCTGTTTTTTCAGAGAAATATTAAAGGATGATAAAGAATATTTGGATGAAATCATCTACAAGGTTGCTGACATCATCAAGGATCGAAGAAATAACCCAAAGGAAGGCTCCTATACAAATTATCTCTTTGAAAAAGGCATCGATAAGATGCTGAAAAAGGTTGGGGAGGAAGCCAGTGAGGTCATCATTGCTGCAAAAAATCCCGATGATTCAGAGCTTATTTATGAAATATCGGATCTTGTATACCATGTCCTTGTTGTTATGGCCCAAAGAGGTATTGAAATAGAAGATATTAAGAAAGAACTTACCGGAAGATTTAAATAATAACCTTGTTTATTTCGATATAAAAGAATAAAATGAGATAAAGTTCTATATAATAGCAATACAAAAGCATGAATCTTGATTCAGTCTACAGTAATAGGGTATGGACAACTTATGAAAATCTTTGGATATGGACACTCTATTTTTTATAATCTTTGTTTAAAAAGGAGGCGAAAAATATGTTAAAAAGGATAATCAATATTGTATTACTGGGTGGTGGCAAGGTTGTCAATCATAAAAAAGCAAGATACGCAGTTTCCTCTGTAGCAAGTGAAGGCATAAAAAAAGGGACAAAGGTAATAAGTGACATCAAGGCTAAGTACAAGAGAAATGAAATACTTATGGAAGAAATGATTAGTCAATTAGAAGACAAAATTGAAGATCAGCAAAAAGTCATAGAACTTATGGATGAAGAAATAACGAAACTTAAAGAAGAACTGTTCTTAGAAAAAGAAAAGAAGAAAAAACTTTCTCTCAAAGGAAAAATATGGAAAAAAAAATAAGCTGTATGAACGGATTCTTATGGAGAGCTTGATACTTGAGTTTTGGTCGCCTTAAGGATTGACTCTATACGCGGTAGTTAGTATACTAATCTCATGTTTGTATGCTAACTTTTTTTTAGGAGAGAAATAAATGGACAATTCAAAATTGCTTGGAGAAGAGAAGATAACAAAATTACTGATTCGTTTTTCAATACCTGCTATTGTAGGTATGTTAGTTAATGCTCTTTATAATATCGTCGATAGGATTTTTATAGGTCACGGGATTGGCTATGAAGGTATTGGCGGCATCACCATTGCTTTTCCTGTGATGTTGATTATGATGGCTTTTTCCATGCTCATAGGTCTTGGTGCTAACGCTTTAGTGTCTATAAGGCTTGGACAAAATAGAAAGGATGAAGCAGAGAGTGTATTTGGTAATGCTATCACCCTCTTAATTATCAGCTCGCTAGCTCTTTCGGCAATTGGATTGATAGCCATGGATCCTTTACTTAAGCTCCTGAAGGCCAGCCCGGATGTTTATCCTTATGCAAAGGATTACTTGCAAATCATTTTGATAGGTGGCGTCTTTCAATCTACTGCAATGGGGGTCAATAATTTCATAAGAGCCGAAGGAAACCCTAAAATAGCGATGTATACCATGTTAATAGGAGCACTTATCAATATTATTTTTGACCCTATTTTCATATTTGTTTTTAATTGGGGTATAAAAGGAGCTGCGATAGCTACCATTTTGTCTCAGTTTGTTTCAGCAGTATGGGTATTCAGTTATTTTTTAAATGGTAAAAGCTTTTTAAAAATCTATAAAAAGAATTTAAGATTGAAACTTCCGCTTGTAAAGAAGATAACCACTTTAGGGATAGCACCTTTTTTAATGCAGATTGCAGCCAGTATACAAAATTATATTTTAAATACCAGCTTAACGACATACGGAGGAGATATAGCTCTATCCGGCATGGGTATTGTCATGAGCATCTTGACATTAATGATAATGCCTATTTTTGGTATTAATCAGGGCTCTCAGCCTGTCATTGGCTATAATTATGGAGCCCAAAAGTATGACAGGGTAAAGGAAGCCTATAAATTAGCTGTATTATTTGCATCAAGCATTATGATATTGGGTTGGATTATTATACGCTTCTTTCCGGAGCAAATGGTATCCATGTTTAATAACAAAGATGAGGAACTCATCTCCTTTGGCGTCATGGCTCTTCAAAGGTTTACAATTTTTCTGCCTGTTGTAGGCTATCAGATTGTTTCCTCCAATTTCTTTCAAGCCATAGGCAAACCTAAACATTCAGCATTACTTGGTCTTTCAAGGCAAGTTTTAATTTTAATCCCTGCCTTGATTATCTTGCCAAAATTTTTTGGTTTGATGGGGGTTTTGTCAGCCGGGCCTTTGGCAGATATTGTTTCTACTATCATAACCAGTTTATTTATTTTCCGGGAAATGAAGAATTTAGGTAATCAGCATCAGCTTAATATTCTGAAACGGACAGATCATTTGTTTTCAGAGTAATTTTTTGATACAATTGTTGTAAAGGTATAGCATAGAAAAAAGCATTCTTGTCATTTGATAGCTTATTTTTGATTCCATTGGAGGATTTAAAGATGTATATTACAGAAAATGAAGCCAGAGCACATAATTTGGTGATGAGATTATTTAAGGAATATACCATCGATGAATTAAAGGAAGGTTTAAGCACGAACCAATTGTCACAAGATATTTATTTTAGAGAATCGGATTATAATAATGCGGTGGATGAGGCTGGGATTTTAAAGTTTGAACAAGGCCTTTTTAAAGGAACAAAGGAATTGTTCGATCAAATCGCTGGCTTATCTGCTCATAAAAGAGCGGATAAGGATATCCATGAAACAATAGATATTTTTAAAAAAAAGTTTAAGGATCTCTTTGACAGTGAAGCGAACAGAGCTACAAGGGAATTAGTAAGGCTAGCCAATAAAATACATTGGAACATACTTCCCGAATATGAAGAATATATGATTGTTAACAGTGAATTATTGCCTAATATCGATACAGAAAAATATTACAATCACTTTCATACCCTGGAGGATCTTTATAGGGAACTTAATCATGAAGGGAAAAATGTAAAGTCTAAAAAAGGTGACCTTAATTTATACAAGAAAATAGGTGTCGAAATATATTCAAGACGTTGGGATCATAATGATGTTTATTTTATTGAAAGAACAGTTAAAGGTTGGAGAGTTACTTTTCGCGAGACAAGGGAGGGCGGAAAAGAAGGGGAAGCCTTGACCATAAGTTTAAGACATGACCTCATTAATTACCCTCATTCCCTTAGAAATTTTATGCTGAATTTATGGAAAAAGGCGGATGCACAAGAAGTTTCTGTAGAGGAACTTAAGAAGGATTTAGATCAAATTGCCCACTGGATAAGCATTTGTGAAAAAAATACTCCGGTAGATATTGAGGTGTGATATGGAATCCAGAAATAGTCGTGGCTATGTTACTTTTGCTGATATCTTAGGTTGGAAAGGTATATGGCAATTCAGAAGAAAAATTTCTCCTGTTGAAAGCATGTTGAAGATTAGAAGGGATATGAATGATTATATTTCTGTTATCAAAAAGAAGTATAATGGTCACTTGATTCAAAATGAAATGGGGAAATATTTTGATGATGAATCGAAAAGGATTATATTAGCTAAGATTAAAAGATCCAGTCGTAGCTTTGAAGACATTCTTTTGCCCTATATCAAGACCAAGGAAGAAAAAAAAATAATTATTTCAGAATTGGATAAATATAAAGTTGATATTTCTCTTGAACTTATCTCTGATACATTTGTCATCACGACCTCGGGAGAAAATTCGGCCTATGAACTATTTCTACATGCATTACTCGCCCAAAGCCTTATAGTGGCCTGCTTGAAAAATGGTTTTTTAATAAGAGGCGCCATGAGCTATGGAGAATACTATAAGCAAGAGCTTATATTTGTTGGGCCGGCCATTGATGATTCAGCTTCATGGCATGAGTTAGGGGAAGAAATCGGAATATTTATGACACCTAAGGGTCTGTTTAAGTTTGAAAATGATGAGATTGATATACGAACATTTAATATGAAAGAAGATTTGCTGGAAAACATTATCTTTAAATGCCGACATGCCATTAAGACCCAAACTTATGAAACCTATAAGATTGATTGGTCATATGGTGC